>NZ_NPFP01000039.1:0-441018 GCF_002259145.1 Rhodococcus sp. 15-2388-1-1a
CTTCTTGGAGGTCAACACCCGCCTGCAGGTCGAGCATCCCGTCACCGAGGAAACCTCCGGCATCGACCTGGTGCTGCAGCAGTTCCGCATCGCCAACGGTGAAGAACTGTCCATCACCGAAGATCCCGAGCCGCGGGGGCATTCGTTCGAGTTCAGGATCAACGGCGAAGACGCCGGACGCGGGTTCCTGCCCGCCCCCGGACCGGTCACCACCTTCACCGCGCCGTCGGGGCCGGGTGTGCGGGTCGATTCCGGTGTCGAATCCGGCAGTGTGATCGGTGGCCAGTTCGACTCGATGCTCGCCAAGCTCATCGTCACCGGAGCCACCCGCGAGGAAGCGCTCGCGCGGTCGCGTCGTGCTTTGGCCGAATTCGATGTCCAAGGGTTGGCGACGGTGATTCCGTTCCATGCCGCGGTGGTCTCCGATCCGGCGTTCATCGGCGACGGGGAGTCGTTCTCGGTGCACACCCGCTGGATCGAGACCGAATGGGACAACCAGGTCCCCCCGTTCACCGCCGGGCAACCCATCGACGAGGACGAGGTCCTGCCGCGTCAGTCCGTGGTCGTCGAGGTCGGCGGCCGCCGTGTCGAGGTGTCCCTGCCCGGGGAACTGTCCCTCGGTAACGGAGGTGGCGGCGGTGCTGCAGGAGCGGTGCGCCGCAAACCCAAGGCCCGCACCCGCGGCGGAGCCGGAGCAGGCGCGGCATCCGGAGATGCGGTCACCGCACCGATGCAGGGCACCGTGGTCAAAGTCGCCGTCGAGGAAGGCCAAACCGTCGACGCCGGTGACCTCATCGCCGTCCTCGAAGCGATGAAAATGGAAAACCCCGTCAACGCCCACAAAGCAGGCACCATCACCGGCCTGACCGTCACCGCAGGCGACGCCATCACCCAAGGCACCGTCCTCGCAGAGATCAAGTAGGGGAGTGTCCGATGACTGCCCTCGCTGAATCGTTCGACGGTGGTACCTCGCCGGTCCATTCCACCGAGCTCGAAATCGTGTCCACAGTGCTGCGCATGGCGTCGGCCGCGCGCGTTCGTCTGGCGGAGGCACTGGACGCACAGGGGCTGAGCTGGGCGAGGTACGAGGTGCTGGAACTGGTGTCCAGGCGAGGGCCGATGTCCTACAGTGCGCTGTCTCGGGAGTTGGTACGGCACCGGACGAGTATCACCGCCACGACGGCCAGTCTCGTGGAGTCGGGGCTGCTGGTGCGGAGCGTCAATCCGCGAAATCGGCAGCAGTACATGGTCGAGGCCACCGACTCGGGGCACCGTGCGGTCGTTCGTGCCGAGCGTGCGCTCGAGCGCGCTCGGTCGAGGATGGCAGTCGATGCCGATTCGGCTCGGACGCTCGAGGTGTTGCGCGGCATCGAGAAACAGTGGAACGGCAGGCGTTGACCGGCGGGTGACAACAGCAGTCCGTCGACTCTGACATTCGAGTACCCCTGGAGGTGATACCCCCAGGGGTACTTGCATACCCCCTTGGGTATGTGCGAGGGTGGGCACGTTCGATCGTTCCGGGGTTTCGTCTGCCTCGTTCGATACCCCCACCCGTATAGGAGCACCATGTCGCTGCGCGATGCCGAAGTTGTTCGTCCACCGGATGATCGGCCTGTGGCCGAGCCGGGCCTGCTCGGCCGCGCGGGCGGCTCGATGGTGACGCACCGTCGATGGGTGTTCGGCGTGTGGCTCATCGTGCTCGTGGCCCTCGGTTCGTTTGCGCCCTCGGTGTTCTCGTCTCTCGCCGGAGCGGGATGGCAGGCGAACGGATCCGAATCCGTACAGGTTCGAGAGCTGGCCCAGCAGCACTTCGGCGGCAATTCCTCGGCGGCGGTGCAGGTGGTCGTCCACTCCGACACGGCACCCATCACCGATGCCGCCGTTCAAGATGTGATTGCCGACGTGTCCGACGTATTCGCCGGTGACTCCAGATTCGGCGACGTCGTCGCCCCGCAACCGGGGATGACGATCAGCCCGGACGGCCGCACCGGCATCGTCATCGCCGGCGCGAACGGAACGACCGACGAGATGGTCAAAGCCGTCGACGATGTGAAGGAACGGTTGACCGCGCTCTCGGGCGACGGAATCGAGGTGTATCCCACCGGTTCCTCGGCCCTGTGGTCGGACTTCAACAAGGCGAACCACGATGCGATGATCCAGGCCGAACTGTTTTCGTGGCCCGTCACTCTGGCGATCATGGTGCTTGCCTTCGGGTCACTGGTAGCCGCGGGATTGCCGCTGCTGCTCACCGTCGCCGGGCTCGTCGCATCCGCCGGTGGTCTCGTCCTGCTGAACGGCGTCACGCCGATCTCGGTGTGGGCCATGAACTTCGCGATGATGTTCGCCCTCGCGCTCGGAATCGACTACGCGCTGTTCATCGTCGCTCGATTCCGTGATGCGTTGCGAAACGCCGACCCTCGGGCGGCAGTGGCCGAAACCATGGACACCGCAGGCAAAGCCGTCGTGTTGTCCGGTCTGACGGTGTTGGTGAGTCTGTCCGCAGTACTGCTCGTCCCTGCGCCTGCGGTGCGCACCATGGCTGTCGGGATCATGCTGGCCGTCGCCTTCGTGTTGCTGGCGACCATGACGCTGCTGCCTGCGGCATTGGGGGCGCTCGGACCGAAGGTCAACGCCGCATCGTTGCCGTACGCCAAGCGTCAGGAGCATCGATCCCCGAAGTTCGCAGCATGGGGCGAGTTGTTGCACAAGCACCCGTGGCCGTTCGCCGTCGTCTCCGTGGGGATTCTGATCGCCCTGGCACTTCCGGTGCTCGGCTTGAAGGTGGCGATGCCGTCCATCGCCGTGGTGCCGGAAGATGCGCCGGTGCGGCAGGGCTACGAGCTGGTGCAGGCTCAATTCGGCCCGGGCGCACCGGGTTCGCTGCAGATCGTGGTTCCCGACGCCGATGCTCTCGACACCGCGACTGCCGCTGCGGGGGTCGACGGGATCTCGATGGTGACGCCGCCACAGACCGCGACCGACGGATCGGGATATGCACTGCTGCAGGCAATTCCGTCGGTGGATCCGTCCGACGAAGCGATGGGCTCGATTCTCGACGATCTGCGCGCCGCGCTGCCCGACTCGGCACTCGTCGGAGGAGCGCCTGCAGAGAACCTGGATCTTCAGCAGGCCTTGAACGACTACCTGCCGATCGTCGTCGGGATCATCCTGGTCCTCGGGTTCGTGCTGCTTCTGGTGGCGCTGCAGGCCCCGCTGATCGCTCTGCTCGGCACTCTGGTGAGCCTGCTGTCGACTGCCGCAGCCTTCGGAGTCGCCAAGTTGATCTTCCAGGACGGCCACGGCGCGTCACTGCTCGGCTTCACACCGCAAGGATTCCTCGACGGCTGGGGCCCGGTGTTCTTCTTCGCGATGATCTTCGCCATCGCCATGGACTACACGGTGTTCCTGCTGGCCACCGCCAAGGAACACTACGAGCGCTCGGGTGACTCCAAGGTTGCTCAGGTCGACGGGTTGGCCCACTCGGGGCGGGTCATCTTTGCCGCAGCAGCGGTGATGGTGGCAGTGTTCTTCACGTTCGCACTGTCCGAACCGTTGCCACCCAAGGAGATGGGCATCATCCTCGGTGTCGCTGTACTGCTCGACGCGTTTCTCGTTCGGCTCGTGCTGCTTCCTGTCTTGTTGCGGTTGACCGGGCACGGTGCCTGGTGGTCGCCGGCGTGGCTGCGCGCGGTGCTGCCCTCCATCCGCTTTTCGCACTGATACAACAATCTCCGAGGAGTCACCATGAACATCGCATTGTCCACCACATTGACCGACACCGATTTCGACACTGCGATCGACAACACGAGGAAGGCGTTGTCGGAGCAAGGATTCGGTGTTCTCACCGAAATCGACATGCAGGCCACCCTGAAAGCCAAGCTCGGCGAGGACATGGAGCGCTACGTGATCCTCGGTGCCTGCAACCCGGGACTGGCTCATCGCGCCGTCGGAGTGATGAAGCAGATCGGTCTGCTGTTGCCGTGCAACGTGGTGGTCCGAGAGAACACGGCAGTGGTGGGATCCGTCGTCGTCGAGGCGATGAACCCGGCCATCATGGTCGAGGTCACCGGTGAGCCCGAGTTGGGTGCGGTCGCCTCCGAGGCCACCGCGAAACTGCAGGCAGCGATTGCGGCACTGGGCGGTGCCGGATCCGATCACGCTTGATGCCCCCGGGGGTACCATCGGGTTCATTACCACAACCATCGAGGGGATCGACATGATCGGCGACGAAGACAGCATCGCACTGGTATTGAACCGGCTCAAGCGTGCGCACGGTCAGCTTGCCGGCGTGATCGGGATGATCGAGAACGGACGCGATTGCAAGGATGTGGTCACTCAGCTCGCCGCGGTCTCCCGCGCACTGGACAAGGCCGGATTCAAGATCGTGGCCACCGGTCTGCGTGAATGCATGACGGGTGAGAGTGCGGGCGAAAAGGAGCCGATGACCGAGGCCGAACTGGAGAAGCTGTTCCTGGCACTGGCCTGAGGTCGGGTCGAATCCCACGAGGGAGCGACGGGAGAGCGAACAGTGGGCGTCGTGTTCGCTCCGGGGCGGCGTTGCGGTCGACATCCGGTGAATTGGGCTGCATACTTGACTTTGTCCAGAAAAGCGGAGGATAGTATTACTGTGATGCCGATCTCACCGTACGCGGAGCTGTTACGCACCGCCGATATGCGCGTGACCCGACCCAGGGTCGCGGTGCTCGAGGTCGTCGGATCCAATCCTCATGCAGACACCGACACGATCCTCGGACTCGTGCGATCGGTGCTGCCCGAGGTGTCTCGGCAAACCGTGTACGACGTGCTCAATGCGTTGACCGCGGCGCGCCTCGTACGGCGAATCGAACCGGCAGGATCTCCCGCCCGGTACGAATCTCGTGTCGGCGACAACCACCACCACGCGGTGTGCCGCTCCTGCGGCGTCGTCGCAGACGTGGACTGCGCGGTCGGCGAAACGCCGTGTCTCACCGCATCGGACTCCGTCGGTTTCACGATCGACGAGGCGGAAGTCATCTACTGGGGCTTCTGCGCACAGTGTTCGACTGCTCGGGGGCAGTCGACAGCTCCTGTTTCGTTCCCTCCCGGTTCTCGGATACAGCAGAGTTCGTGAACCGACCTCGATCACAGCCCGATCGTCACACCCTGGAAGGAAGCACGTGTCAGAAGATCACGTAACACGCGAAAAAGAGATGAACGAGGACCAGCCACAGGAGTCGGGTGGCAAGTGTCCCGTCATGCACGACTCGATGCCGATGCCCGTCGAGGGTGGCGGCAACCGTGAGTGGTGGCCCAAGGCTCTGAACCTCAAGATTCTCAAGAAGAACCCGGCCGTCGGCGACCCGATGGGTGCCGATTACGACTACGCAGCCGAGTTCAACTCCCTCGACCTCGCCGAGGTCAAGCGCGACATCGAAGCCCTCATGACCAACTCGCAGCCCTGGTGGCCTGCAGACTTCGGTCACTACGGCCCCTTCTTCATTCGCATGGCATGGCACGCAGCGGGCACGTACCGCAAGCAGGACGGACGCGGCGGTGCCGGAGCGGGCATGCAGCGCTTCGCACCCCTGAACAGCTGGCCGGACAACGCCAGCCTGGACAAGGCTCGTCGTCTGATCTGGCCGGTCAAGCAGAAGTACGGCCGTAAGCTCTCCTGGGCCGACCTCATCGTGCTCACCGGTAACGTCGCCATCGAGTCGATGGGCCTGCCCACCTACGGCTTCGCCGGCGGCCGCGTCGACGCCTGGGAGCCGGACGAGGACGTCTACTGGGGCCCGGAGCAGACCTGGCTCGGAGACGAGCGCTACAACGGTGACCGCACGAGTCTCGAAAACCCCTTGGCCGCAGTGCAGATGGGCTTGATCTACGTCAACCCCGAGGGCCCCAACGGCAACCCGGATCCGGTGCAGTCCGCACTGGACATCCGCGAGACGTTCGGCCGGATGGCCATGAACGACATCGAGACCGCGGCACTCGCCGTCGGTGGACACACCTTCGGTAAGACGCACGGTGCAGCGGATCCCGACGAGCACATCGGTGCCGAGCCCGAGGGTGCACCCATCGAGCAGATGGGCCTCGGCTGGAAGAACAGCTACCAGAGCGGTGTCGGTGCGGACGCGATCACCAGTGGCCTCGAAGTCATCTGGACCCCCACGCCCACCCAGTGGGACAACAGCTTCCTCGAGACGCTGTACGGATTCGAGTGGGAGCTCCACAAGAGCCCCGCAGGTGCGCACCAGTGGCGCCCGAAGAACGGCGAGGGCGCAGATCTCGTTCCCGATCCCGCCGATCCCACCAAGCGTCGCCACCCGTCGATGCTGACCTCCGACATCGCGATGCGCGTCGACCCGATCTACGAGCAGATCACCCGTCGCTGGCTCGACCACCCCGAGGAGCTCGCAGAGGAATTCCAGAAGGCCTGGTTCAAGCTCACCCACCGTGACATGGGCCCGGTCTCGCGTTACCTCGGCCCCGAGGTTCCGGCGGAGCCCCTGCTCTGGCAGGACCCGATCCCGGCCGTCGATCACGAGCTGATCAACGACGCTCAGATCGCCGAGCTCAAGCAGGCGATCCTCGGTTCCGACCTGACTCAGGACCAGCTGATCTCGGCTGCCTGGGCCGCGGCATCGTCGTTCCGCGTGAGCGACAAGCGCGGCGGAGCCAACGGTGGCCGTCTGCGCCTGCAGCCGCAGGCCGGCTGGGAGGTCAACGAGCCCGACGAGCTCGCACAGGTCATCCGTGTGCTCGAAGGAATCCAGCAGTCGTTCTCCGGAACTGTCTCGTTCGCCGACCTCGTCGTGCTCGGTGGCGTTGCCGCCCTCGAGCAGGCATCGGGTGTCTCGGTCCCGTTCACCCCGGGTCGCATGGACGCGACGCAGGAGCAGACGGACGTCGATTCGTTCTCCGATCTCGAGCCGAAGGCCGACGGCTTCCGTAACTTCCTCGGCAAGGGCCAGAAGCTTCCGGCGGAGTACTCCCTCGTCGATCGGGCGAACCTGTTATCGCTCAGCGCACCCGAGATGACCGTGCTCGTCGGCGGACTGCGTGTGCTCGGAGCCAACTTCGGCAAGTCGTCGCACGGCGTCCTGACCGACAAGGTCGGAACGCTCACCAACGACTTCTTCGTCAACCTCCTCGACATGGGAACCGAATGGGTCCCCACCGCGGAGGACGGCATCTACGAGGCCAAGGACGCGGCGACCGGTGAGAAGAAGTGGACCGGAACCCGTAACGACCTGGTGTTCGGATCGAACTCCGAGTTGCGTGCTCTCGCAGAGGTTTACGCCTGCGACGACGCAAAGGACAAGTTCGTCGCGGACTTCGTCGCTGCCTGGGACAAGGTCATGATGCTCGATCGGTTCGAGCTCTCCTAGTTCTCTCTACCGAACTCGAAGTTATGGATGGAAACCGTGCTCGATCCATCCATAGCTTCGAGTTCGTCGTTATCGGTCCGTTACCTTTCGTTGCCAATTCGTGTCCTTCGTCCCCGACTCGCTGCAATTTCCGAGCGGCAGGCTACAAGACATGACACACGACGAGGGGGCGGCGGGAGCCGTCGACCACAACATGGACGAATCACGCAAGGGAGCATCCGGATTCGGGTCGTTCCTGGAGATGTTCCAGGACGCATCGACCGACAAGTCCGATCTCGAGCGCTGAGTCGGCGAAAAATTCAGCGAGTCCCGATCGTATTGGCGACCGATCCGATTCGCTCGATACTCAGTTCGACGCGATCGCCAGGGGCGATCCAGCGGTCGAGTTCGAGGCCGCATCCGCGAGGAAGCGTGCCGGACGTCAACAGCTCACCGGGATAGACGTTTTCGCCGCGACAGGCATACGCGAGAGATTCGCCGACCGAGTACCGCATGCCTGCGGTGCCGGTCGTCGACCACAGTTCGCCGTCGACCGTGACGGTGGCCGTCAACGAGTCCAGATGCGGCGTCACCTCGTCGGCGGTGACGATGTCGGCTCCCATGGAGCTGGCGAACGTCTTGGTCTTGACCACCGGACCGAACGGGGTGCGGCGCTGCTCCTCCCACTGGGTATCGCGGGCACTGATGTCGTCGAACACCACGTAGCCGCCGATCGCCGCGGTGGCCTCACGTTCCGATGCGTCGCGCACGGGCCTGGTCACCACGGCTCCGAACTCGAGCTCGAAATCCAGCGCCCGACTGTAGGACGGCCACTCGACCGGAGCCTCGTCGGCTACGACGGTGAGGTGGTTGCCGGTGTAGTAGACCGGATGATCCTCGAATCCCGGCCCCGGTCGAAGCGCTGGAAACGTCGATCGAGTGACGGCTTCGAATCCGCGGATGAAGGGAACGGCTTTCGGGAGGTTGCGACGAACCAGGTTGTGCGCAGCCAGATCCCAGTGAGCCTGCCAGCCGAGGAAGCAGCGAAGCGACGCCGGAACCACCGGAAGTGTCGGTGCCGGTCGGTCGATCACCGCGACTCCCTCGGACACCGCGCGCTGCACCACGGCCGAGGCCGCGTCGCGCGCACGTTCGCCGGCATCGAGAAACCCGAGCACGGTGCGGGTGAGTGCGCGTAGAGACTCGTCGGCACCCAACGTCGACACGGCGGCATCGAGATCGACCCACACCCCCGACTCGGGTGCGTACACGGCCAGGCGATCTGTCGAATCGGTAGCGATCAGGCGTCGCAATCGCACGTCAGGAAATCCGATCTCTGCGGGAGGGGGCCCTACAAAAACGGTCGAGGAACCAGGAGTGTAAGCGGCAGCACGGCCGTGATGTCAAGACCTCCTCGTCGAGGACTAGCGTGGACACATGAGATCGCCTGTTCCCGAATATCTCGCGTCCGTGTTGGAGGACTGTCGACAGTTCGACGGGGGGACGGTGACCGAGGGCAACCCGGTTGTGGCCGCGGCGGATCCCGACACGTTCGCAGTCGCCCTCGCCACCGTCGGGGGATCGCTGCACGGAGCGGGTGATACCGACACCGAATTCTCGATCCAATCGATAGCCAAAGCCCTCGCGTACGCGGTCGCCATCGAGGACAACGGCATCGAGGCGGTGCTCGAGGCCGTCGACGTCGAACCGTCGGGCGACTCGTTCAACGAGATATCCCTGGAATCGGAGACCGGAAGACCGCGGAACCCGTTGATCAATGCCGGTGCGCTGGCGGTGCATTCGATGATCCGAGGCCGCGGGAGCGAAGAGCGGGCGGGGCGAATGACGGATCTTCTGAGCAGGATGGCCGGACGCGAACTCTCCGTCGACCGTCAGGTGTACGAGGCCGAACTGGAATCCGACGATCGGAACACCGCGATCGCACACCTACTGAAGTCGGTCGGCCATCTCGGAGCCGAGCCCGCCGATGTCGTCGACGGCTATGCGCGTCAGTGTGCGGTGACCGTGACCTGCAACGACCTCGCCAGGATCGCCGCGGTGATGGCGAACGGCGGGAAGGATCCCGAGACGGGCGAACAAGTACTCGACCCAGCGATCGATCGCCACGTGCTGGCGGTCATGGCGACCTGTGGAATGTACGACGGCAGTGGCAGCTGGCTTGCGACCGTGGGTATCCCGGCCAAGAGCGGAGTGGCCGGGGCGATCATCGGTGTGTTGCCGGGGCAGGTGGGGATTGCCGTGCTGTCGCCGAGACTGAACGAGCACGGCAACAGCGTGCGTGGGGTGGCGGTGTTCGAGAAGCTGTCACGCGATCTGGGTCTGCACATGATGCATGTCGCACCCAGCGGTGAATCGGCCGTCCGTAGCGTGACCGAGTCGGAGGCCGTGACCACCGTGGAGCTGCAGGGCGATCTTCGATTCGCGGGTGCAGAGGCGGTCACTGCTCGGTTGGTCGAAGGTTTCGGCGAAACCACCTGTACGACGGTCGATTTCAGTGAGGTCCGTGCTATCGACGGCTCGGCTCGACGGCTCCTGCGCGATGCGTTTCGTGCGCTGGAGGACGACGGTCACCGGGTCGTCGTCCGCGACCCCGACGGGTTCATGGAGTCGCCCGACCGGTCAGAGTCGGCCGGCGAGAATCATGTTCCAGTAGGACAGCGGTAGACCGTATCGGTCGAACGCCCAGGCGGAGCGCCTGGGTTTGAGCGGATCGACGAACGACGGCAACGATGGCGTCAGCGTTCCGGTGCGATCGAACTCGGCGGCGATCAAGCTGTGTGCGCCGACCGCGATGGGCGCGACGGTGTAGCCGTTGTACTCCGACAACGGTTGCCCGCTGCGGGCCGCGATCAGATTGTCGACGAGAATCGAAATCTGCTTGCGCAGTGCGCCACCCGAGGAGTCGGTGTCGATGGCTGCGCCGTCACCCGCGGCCCAGACCTCCGGATACACCCGGTGGCGCAGAGTCCGTCCGTCGATGTCGACGACACCGTGCGGCGCGGACCCGCTCAGGTTCGATTCCTGCAGCCACTTCGGACCGCGGAACGGCGGTACGAGGTGCAGCATGTCGTAGCCGAGGCGCTCGTCGACGCCGTCGTGGTCCGTGACGGTGATGTGTCCGCTGTCCGGGTGCAATGCCGTCACCGCAGTGCGGGTCAGGATTCGCACGCCGAGCTCGCGGAGCCGTGCGAGCACCGATTCGTCGAGTTGCGGGACACCCAGTAGTCGATCGCGGTCCACCACCAGCGTGATGTCGATTCCCGGCATGCGGCCGGTGCGGGTCCAGTGGTCTGCGGCGAGGAACAACGGCTTGAGCGTGGTGCCGGTGCACCCGACCGGTGGGCGCGGCACGGTGAACACCGCGCTGCTGCGGGCAGGCAGATCGCGTACCAGCTGCCAGGTGCGTTCGGCTCGGTCGAGGTAATTGCTGGTGACACTGGGGGATCGGAGAGCAGCCCACACCCCGGGCAGCGCGTCGTTGTCGACGTCCAGGCCTTGACCGAGCACCAGATCGCGGTAGCCGTATACCGTGCCCGAAGCGCATCGCACCAGACGGTTCACCGGGTCGATCGCTGTCGCCGAGTCTTCCAGCCACACGCATCCGGTCGGAATCACCGAACGCTGGGTGCGCTCGGCCTCGGCCAGCGCCGCCTGACCGGAGCCCACGTACGACAACAGTGGGCGATAGGTGTGCACCTGCTTGGGCTCGAGCACCGCGACGTCGGTGATGCCCTTCTTCAGCAGCCGCGCTGCCGCACTGATGCCCGCGTTGCCGCCGCCGACGACGAGCACGTCGTAGGTCGTGTCAGGGGTGGTCACAGCAACACCTTTCGCGGATCGACGGGTGCCCGTACCGTCACCGAACGGATCACCTGGGGTCCGCTGTCGGCATGATCACTGGCTCGGTCGTCGATCGACGCACCTCGACGCGATCCGGTACGAGATCGATGCCGGACTGCTGCAGAGCTGGTGAAAGCATCACTGTCAGTTGCTGATTCCATCGTCCGAGTCGAATGGCGGTGGCGTCGAGCACGGAGTGGACACCCGCGGCAACGCCTGCCACCGACGACAGGTCGAGAATCAACGCTCGCCCGCGCTCGGCGGCCTCACCGAGCGTCTCGGCCAGAACAGGAACGTCCGAGTCACCGATCGTGCCGATCACTCGCACGACGATGTCGGCACCTGCGCTCTCGTCGACCGAGAGCGTCATCTCGGATTCGAGGCTCTGCGAGTCGGTCAGTGACGGAATCACTTCCGCGAGCGGGGACGTGATGGACGGTACGACGGTCATGAACACTCTCCTGAGCAGCCGAACTCTTGCCCAGCGCGCGGGGGAGTCGACAGTCGACATACGGGGACCGCGGGCTACTCCTCAACCACGCTTCACAGGACTACCCGGGGTTGGGCGTTCGTAAGCCTCGAAACGGCAACGGGTTTGACTGCGGGCCCGACGGGAATACGACAACGATCGCTACACCGTGGGAGGCACGCCGATGACGACAGCCGAATCCGATTCCGTTCGAACCCTGACGTCGGTGCACGCCGATCCCGGCGTGTACGAACCGCAGGAGGATTCGCTTCTGCTGTGCGAAATCGCGGCCACGACGGGTGTTGTTCCCGGGGCGCGAGTACTGGACATGTGCACCGGAAGTGGTGCGGTGGCCATCACCGCTGCACTGTTGGGTGCACGTGAGGTGGTGGCATTCGACATCGCACCCCGTGCAGTCCACTGTGCCCAGCGCAACGCGCGCTCGGTCGGGGTCGAGGTGGACGTCAGAGTGGGATCCTTGGCCGAGGCTGCCGAACTCGAACCGTTCGACGTGGTGCTCTGCAATCCTCCGTACGTTCCCTCCGAGGTCGTGCCGACCGGAATGGGGTTGCACCGTGCCTGGGACGCAGGCGAGGACGGCCGGATGGTGCTCGATCCACTGTGCCGAGCCGCTGCCTCCTTGCTGGCTCCGGGCGGGGTGTTGCTCGTCGTCCACTCGGAGTTCTCCGGACCGCGACGCACCGTGAACATGCTCGCCGACAACGGATTCTCGGTGGCGGAGGTCAGCAGACGAAGGATCGACTTCGGACCGGTGATGCATCGTCGCGCACAGTGGCTCGAAGCTCGTGGCGTACTGGCTGCCGGTCGTCGAACAGAGGAGTTGGTGGTTGTTCGTGGCGACAAACGATGACTCGGCAGCTGCTCGCACCACGGTGAGAATCGTTCGCGGCGGACCGATGCTGATCGACGGACCGGTGAACATCGAACTCGACGACGGTACGCGAGTGGAGTCCGATCGCTTCGTCGTCGCGGTGTGCACGTGTCGGCGCAGCAAGAACTATCCACTGTGCGACACGAGCCACCGAGCGAAGAGGCGACCCTCTCAGTCCAACGAGGACTGACCGGCAGACCATCGCCTCATCACGTGGTCGGCGAGTTCGTTCTCGACGAAATCCAATGCACGCATTCCGAACACCACGTCTTCCGCGAGTTCGGGCTCGTGGCGCAGAAGACTTCCGACCACGTCGTGACGTAGCACCTGCTCGTGCACGGCGTCGGCCTCGACGTGCTCGGCGTAGAACGCAATGCATGCCGCGGGGGCGTCGAGCCTCCGCAGCCCCTCGACATAGCGCTGCGAGCCGGGCGACGAGGTGATCTCGGTCGCGGCGAGGTGGCCGACCGTGGCACCGCGCAGACCCCGGTGCAAACCGAACAACGACATGAGATTGACCCAGGCCAGTGTCTGTGCCGGAACGCGATCGACGTAGCCGAGGTACGACGCATCGAGGTTTGCGGCCACCATCGATTCGGCCCACAGATGCTGGTGCAGTCGGTCGCCCTTGCCGCCGCCGTACTCGTCGAATTCGACTGCCACGTACGACGCCTTGGTCTGACCCGTCAATCGGGGGATGGCCCAGGCATGCGGATCGGCTTCCTTGAGGTGGTAGACGGACCGGTGCACGAAGTACTCGCACATCTGCTCCCATGTCCCCTCGTCGCGCAGGAACCATGACGGACCGGTTCCCGAGGTCGCCTCGACGGACAGCGCATCCATCTCCGCAACCGCGTCCGTGCCGGGTTCCACGTTCTCCCGTACGTACGTCAGGAAGGCGGATTCGAGCGCGGCTCGGAGTCGAAGGAGTTCGGGGTCCCATTCCCAGGCGTCTGCGACACCCTCGAACCCGCGGTAGTGCAGTTCGTAGCAGATGAGGAGTGACAGTTGCACGTCTCGTGACGTGGGATCGACCTCGGTCGGTGCCGGCGCGATCGCAGTCCCGTTCGGCTCACCCGCGGTCAGGCATCGGGTGATGGCCTCGGAGATCGGCCCACAGGGGGTGGGCAGTGCGGGAGAGCGAGCGGTGGACGGGTCGACTGAGAACAGCGCGGTCATAGTGGTGGCTACCCGCTGCGGGGCGGTACCAACCACTCACGGCGTCTGGGTTTGTCACCTGTCACAACAGGCAATGCGCAGTGCACGACATCGAACTTCGGAGTCGTTCCATCGGAAGGACCACATGCGCGCAGTGACCTGGCAAGGCAAGAGGAAAGTCAGCGTGGACACCGTTCCCGATCCGCGGATTGAACTGCCGACGGACGCGATCGTGAAGATCACGACCACCAACATTTGCGGTTCGGACCTGCATCTGTACGAAACACTCGGTGCCTTCATGGACGAAGGTGACATCCTCGGCCACGAGCCGATGGGCATCGTCGAGGAAGTCGGTTCGCAGACAGGCGATCTGGCAGTCGGAGACCGAGTGGTCATTCCGTTCCAGATTTCCTGTGGGCATTGCTACATGTGCAATTCGAGCCTGTACACCCAGTGCGAGACCACCCAGGTTCGTGAGCAGGGAATGGGCGCAGCACTGTTCGGCTTCTCCAAGCTCTACGGGCAGGTTCCCGGCGGTCAGGCCGAGTATCTCCGCGTCCCGCAGGCACAGTTCACCCACATCAAAGTTCCGGAGGGTCCGCCGGATTCGCGATTCGTCTACCTCTCCGATGTGTTGCCGACCGCATGGCAGTCCGTCGAATACGCGGCAATTCCCGACGGAGGATCGGTGACGGTTCTCGGTCTCGGGCCCATCGGAGACATGGCAGCACGCATCGCACAGCACAAGGGTGCGCGAGTGATCGCCGTCGACCTCGTTCCCGAGCGACTTGCCCGCGCCGAGGCACGGGGAATCGAGACGGTGAACCTGGCCGAGCACAGCGGTGGCGTCGGCGACGTCATTCGCGAGATGACCGACGGTCGGGGCACGGACTCGGTCATCGATGCGGTGGGCATGGAGGCGCACGGATCTCCGGTCGGCAAACTCGCGCAGCAGATCGTCGGAATGCTCCCGGACGCGGTCGCCGCGCCGATGATGCAGAAGGCCGGTGTCGATCGGCTCGGCGCGTTGTACTCGGCGATCGATATCGTCCGCCGCGGCGGAACCATCTCGATCATCGGGGTGTACGGAGGTATGGCCGATCCGCTGCCGCTGATGACCATGTTCGACAAGCAGATTCAGCTCCGTATGGGGCAGGCGAACGTCAAGAAGTGGGTCGACGACATCTTGCCGTTGCTCGGTGACGACGATCCTCTCGGTGTCGATTCGTTCGCCACACACGAGCTTTCGATCGAGGAAGCTCCGCATGCATACGAGATCTTCCAGAAGAAGCAGGACGGAGCGATCAAGGTCTTGCTGAAGCCCTAGTCGAGTGCTTCGAATACAGCGATGCGGCCCGGAAGTTCACGGGCCGCATCGGTATTCGCAGAAGGATCGGTCGATCGTCGTCAGTCGACGGAGATGACATCCTTGGCGATTGCTGCCACGCGCGTCTGTCCTGCGGACACGACTCCGTGGCGGTTCTTGTGTGCCTCTTCGTACGTCACGACGGTGCGAACGTCGGCCGGGTTCGTGAGGTCCTTGATGGCGGCGACGGCGTCCGAAACGTTCAGGTCGTCGTAGTCCGCGATCGGCAACTCGTCGGCGTCCAGGGTTCCGCCGGCCGACCGTGCGGTGTGGATCGCGTCGGCGACCGAATCGACTCCCTCGCTGCGGGTGACGTCCTCGGCTGCCTCGAGTGCCGCGTCGCGACTTGCCGTCAGAGTCTTGACAGCCACGTCACCGGCGTGAGCGCCGCGGCCCAGAAGCGCTGCGAGGCGGTCCGGGGTGGCGCGAGCTGCGTCCAATGCGCGGTCGAGTCCGCGAGCCGACCAGGTTGCCGGTGCGTTGACGATCTTGACCGCGGTGCCTGCGGCGGCCTGGAACGGAGTACGACGCAACGCTGCGGGTCCGCCAAGGGCGTCTTCCGCGAGCACGGTCTCGAGCCACTCCACCGTTGCGCTGTGCGCCGTGACCAGCCGAGACGCCAGTGCGACGACGGTGGGCTCGTCGGCTGCCGTGGCCAGTGCCTTGATGTACTTGGCGCGGCCCAGGAGCTGCTGCTCAAGTGCGAGATCGCCCAGCAGGGCCTCGTCGAACGGCTGTGCCTGCTCCGCGACCGTCTTGACGGCGGCGAGTGTGCGGCCCAGGAACGGTGCGACGAGTTCGGGCAGTCCGCCGAGTCCGCGAAGGGCTTCCTCGATGGCTGCTGCGCGCTCGCGTCCGTTCGCGGCGTTCTGAGTCAGCTCCCTGCGTACCGCCTCGGTGCGCGCCTGAACGACGCGAGTTTCCGCGATCTGGATTTCGGTGTTCGTCAGCTGCAGTGCGATGCGCAACTGCGCGATCAACGTGGATGTGCTCATGGTGCTCCCCTTTCGGTCGGGTGGTCGATTTTCTCTGGCCGATGCCTGTGGGTCACAGCGTGATGCTCGGCCCTGACAGCAGCGTTACCCGTGAGTAGGTTCGGTCAAACTGATGTGTGCGATATGTGAACATCGACACGTACCCTCCGGTCTCGTCTTGCGCTCGCCTGCTCCGGCGGTTTCGATCGGCTGCCGACTGGACATCCGACATCGATGAACACCGCGCTGTACACAGCAACTGTCTCTGCCACCGCAACGGGAGTCACCTCCGACGACGGCGTCCTCTCGCTCGGTGTGCGCGAACCCGAGCAACTCGGTGGGCCGGGGCAGTGCACCAACCCCGAGCAGCTGATGGCCGCCGCACTGTCGAGCTGCCTGGTCGAATCTCTGCGTATCGCGCTCGGAACCGTCGGAGGCAGCGTCGACGATCTTGCGGTGAAGGGCACCGTCGTACTCACCGACTCCGACGCATCCGGTTACGACGCGAGGTTCGCCCTCGCGGTTTCTCTCCCGGGCACCGACGACGCCGAAGCAGTGCTGGCGCAGGCAAAGTCGATCTGCCCGTTTCTCAAGGTCATCGACGGAGTGGACATCACCCTTGAATGAGGCCGTGAGGGTCGGCGTGTTCTTCGGTGCCCGCGCGAGATGACCGCGTGATGACCTCGATACGCACCCGGGCAGCGCGGGGAGTCGGCGCGATCAAAGCTGGATTCGCCCGCGAGGACACCACCTTGATCGCGGGCGGACTCACCTTCTACGCCGTCATCGCCGTGGTGCCGCTGCTGCTTCTCACCATCCGCGCCTGCACCCTGTTGGTGTCGGCGGACTGGGTCCGTGGCGGATTCGACGCCATGTCGGCGTTGCTGCCCGACGCCCTCGGTGCGCGCGCGGCAGTGGATGGATTGGCTACGGCCGGAGTCGAACTCGGACCGATCGGCGTCCTGATCGCCATATTTCCCGCGACGTTCTACGGTGAGGGTCTGCGACGGGCGATCGTGCGGTTCGCACCGACTCGAGAATCGTTCACCGGTTGGCGCGGTCGGCTTGCGATGGTGCCGTTCTTCGCCGCGGCACCGGTCCTACTGGCCGGCGTCCTCTGCGTTGCGCGGTTGCTCGACGCATTGACCGGGGGCGGCGGAATCGGTGCCATGACGCTGCGCGTGTTCCTCGGCTTCAACTGCCTGTGGTTGATCCTGTCGGTCCCGTTGGCGTGGACCTATCGCGTGATCGCGCCTCGCGCGGTGGGCTGGCGGGCGTTGATCGTCGGATCACTCGTCACCTCGTCCATCGTCACCGGATTCGTACACGGATTCATCTTGTTCCTGGCGATTCCGGTGGACCTGGGTGCGCCGTTCGGAGGCCTCACCGCTATCGGCGGCGGGGTGGCAATCATGTTGTGGATGTTCGTGTTCCATGTGCTGGCTCTCGCCGGCTGGCTGGTCACTGCCGAGTTCGATCGGCTCGACGATGCAACCCGAACATCAACTGGGTGAACCCGACGACCGCGAGTGCGCACGTCACCGACATTCCGATGGTCGCCGATGTTCCGGCAGCAGCCGGAGCGGCACCGGCGACGGTCGCCGTGACCAAAGCCGCGATCACCCGCGAGGGACGCTCCCACACCGTCAGGAAGCCGACATCCTCGATGCCGGAACCTACTGCGCGGGCACGGGCCATCTCGTGCAGCAACGTCGTCACGCCCACCGCGACGACGAGCGGCATCGGGGCTCCGAGAGCAAGACCGCTGGCCAGTAGCAGCAGGTCGCTGCAGCGATCGGCGACGGTGTCGAGCAGGTACCCCCATTGGGATTGGGAACGGCCGATCATCGCGACGCCGCCGTCGATACCGTCGAGCAGGCCGGAGATCGCGATCAGTACAGCTGCGATCAGTGGTGCCGAGGTGCCGGGTCGCGACAGAGCCACTGCCGCTCCTGCCACGACGACGGCGGTGAGGGTGATGGCGTGAGCGGAGACGGACGCGCGCACCAGCGGCGCGCTCAACGAGTAGACGACACGGAGCCAACCCGAGACCAGCGCGGACGAGGATGGATCGATGTGGTTGTGCAGCGTCGACCACGTCGACAGATACTCCTCGCGAGTCGCCGGCCGTGCCGGAATACGCTGCTGCTTCGACGTACTGCGCTGATTGACCATCGAGGACCCTTGCTCGGCACTGACTGAGAGGAACTCGACGAGCGGGTGACCGGCGTGTGCGCGTCGAGACTTCGAGGCGGAGTACCCGCCCACAGCGTTCTCAATCCGCACCCCGGCCGAGTCCTCAGTCGTCTTCGGAGTTGCTCGCTCTCCTGCGTGCTTTCAGTCGCGAGATCTTGATGCCGACGGCAGCGAACACGAGCAGCCATCCCGAGATCAACACTCCGCCACCGACGAACGCCGCTCGGCGCAGCGGATGTTCGTCGGCATACACGTATCCGACTGTGCCCCAGATCAATGCAACCAAGGCGATGATCGCCATCATCCAGATCATCGAATACAGCGTTCTGTTCATTGTCCACCCGACCTTGCTGTTACGTCGTCCCCGACGAGCGCGGACTCCCATTCTTCCATCAGTGGCCACCACACCGTATTCGCCATCACCAGGACAGATTCGGTTGATGTTCACCGGTCGAGATCCCGAATTCGACGGCCGTGCGGTGCATGTGCCCGAAAAGCTCTCCGGCCGCGTCGAGCGGATCACGACCGAGCGCATCGGACCACCGCGCCGCACGCGCACTCGAACGCGAACTGCGACACTCGACGACACCGCTGCCGCCGACGTCCACGGTCATGCGATCGGCGCCGGTTGCCAGCATTCGGCGCAGAGCGTGATCACCGAACAACACGAGTCCGCGCACGTGCACGACGACGTGGCTGCGACCGGTGTCGGCAGGGCGACCCAGATGAATGCGTGGGTCGACGTCGCCCCACGGCTCTCGCAACGTCGCCGCGTCCGGACCGTCCATCCACACCGCGCAATCTCGCTCGCGCAGAACGGAACCGACGGTGGCGAGCAGCGAAGCCGAACTGTGTCCGGCGGAATCGACGATCACGACGATCTCGGGCACGGCGTAGACGAGGCCGTGCGTGCGAGCGGCAGGGTCGGTGATGCGCGAGGACAGCATCAGGGCTTCGAGATTCTTGCGTTCGCGATCCCCGCCCGTCCGCTCGGCCCATTCGGGTCCGTCGTGCCAGGCGACCGCTCGGGGCAGGTGCGCGAGGACGGCGCCTGCGTCGTACGCGCGATGTGCGAAATCCCAGTCCTCTCCGCCGTATCCGACGAAGGTCTCGTCGAATCCACCGATCTCGGAGAACAGCTGACGGCTGCACGACATGACGGCGCTGATGATGTACCGGTACGAACGTCGATCGGCGTCGAGCAGGTCTCGCGAGTGGGAATACCCGTCCCGAAGCCACGCAGGCTCGGACAACTCCGGCGGTCCGGACGATCCGCCGCCGAACCATCCGGCCACGTCCTCGGCGGACCAGCCCGTCAGATCGGCGTGGCGTCGCCGACCCACGGTGAGGGCATCGGGAAGGGCCCCTGTCAGCCGTACCGATTCCGCGATGTACCCGGGTTCGGGGACGGTGTCCGCGTCCAGAAAACACAGGATCTCCCCGTCGGCGACCGATGCGCCGAGATTGCGCGCAGCCGCTGCGCGAAAGCCGAGATCCTCCTGTCGAACGACGGTGATGTCGAGAGCGGGCCGAAAGGCATCGACGTCCGGTGCTTCGGGGGACCCGTCGTCGGCCACGATCACCTGTAGCAGGGAGGCCGAGTAGCTCTGCAGTGTGAGCGCAGTGAGTACGAACTCCAGCTGACGCTGCTGGCGAAAGTACGGGATCACCACGGACACTCGCGGATCCCGATCGACGTGCTCGGCGAGATCCCACCGATTGCTCGGTACCACCCACCGGCCGTCGGGTAGCTCCGTCGCCGTTGTCGCACATCGTTCGTCGAACAATCCGCGGTACAGCGCGGCGGCCTGCTCGAGCGTGGGGTAGGTGACCACGTCGTGCTGCTGCCATGTCCTGTCGGGATGGAGCAGAGCCTCTGCCATCGCAGCGGCGAGACCCTCGACCGAATTCTCGTGAATCCACAGCGCGCCGGGGGAGTTGGCCTCCATTTCCTCCACGTATCGACCGCGCGGGACGAGTGGCCGACGGCCTGCCGCGATCCAGGAATTGATCGAACCCGATGCCGATACGTGTCGGTGGAATGCGACGGGAATCGCAACCGACCGCAGGAGCTCGTTCAGCGCGACATCGGGAACGAAACCGGTGGAGGTGAACGATCGCCCGAGTTGCTCTGCAGCACGACCGAGTTCGCCGATCATGGATTCGTGGCCCGGTGACGCGGACCCGATCGAGAGAACGTCGACATCGGTGTCCAGCGACGTCATGGCATCGAGTACCTCCTCGTGCCCCTTGCCCGGATAGACGAATCCGAGTATTCCGACGATTCTTCGCGGGGCGACGCGGTCCTCGGTCCGCGCCGCCGCGCGTCCGATCGGGAGCGGGATCACCCGAACGTCGTGCCGACGATCCAGGACGTCCTCGAGCAGCAGCCGCTCGTGCATGCTGGAGACGACGACGGCCGAGGCGCAGTGTGCCACCCGTCGATAGCAGTCCTTCCGCACCTCGAACGCGTGGCCGTCGGATGCCTGCGGAACATCGTGCACCGTGACGGTGATCGGTGCACGGTGCCGCTGCGCGAAGGCGACGAAAGCATCCGCTGCCTCCCCAGCAGTTCGGCCGAACAGCCGGTCGGTGAAGTGCACGTGGAGGGGAGTGTCGAGCGGAGGATGCTCGAGATCCGACACCACCGGACTCGCTGTTGCGGAAGCCAATTCGCGTGCGCAGCGGACGACACCGTGCTCGTTCGGCCCCATCACCAGATGATGTACCGTGCCGGTCACGGTGTCAGCTCCAGTGTTCGGATCAGCTCCGCGTGCCGTTCGAGCGCCGCACCGACGAATTCGGGACGATCTGCGTACCACTGCAGGTGAGCGCGGTGAACGGAATCCGGCGAAAGAGGAGCGCCGTCCACCGACCAATTCGGCCGCGAATCACCCTGCAGGCCAAGAGCATTCAGCACTCGTCTCTCGACTGGCGCGCGAACACCTCCGAGCAACTCGCGTCCCGGATCCCGGACCGTACTGCCGGTATCCAACTGATCGAGTATCCGTTGGGCGAGGGCACAGAGCACCACATTGGTCGCATGGTTGATCGTGTGGGTGGCGTTGCTCCCGGCACCTCCGAACAGATCGGAGGCGACGATATCGGTGTCCCGGCGTTCGCGTCGCCGCAACTCGTCGAGGCTCGCCTCGGCTGCCTGTCGCAGACCGTCGTCCGAGACCGATCGATCCCAGTCCTCGTCGCCGCCGAGGCCGCGACGGGCGGCGAGAATCGTCCGTAAGTCGTGGTACGGCACCATGTTCGGGACCGCAGCGGGGTCGCTCGGGTGTCGAACGATGACTTGGAAGGGGTGCAGCCCCGCGTATCTGAGCACCGGCCACCGGACGACGGTGGCGTCGGGTGCGAGTGCTTCCGTGAGGTCGGGCACCCCCAGCGGCAGTGACCGATAGCCGGCTCGTACCGGCTGGGTGAGCAGCACCGACGCCTGACACACGAGGCGGTCGACGTGGGGCAGGTCCGAGGATTCCAGCTCGTGCACAGGAGGGATGCGCACCGTGCGCAGCGGCATGGCCGGATCGGAAGCGAGGAGGATACGCAGCGCCTCGGCCTGGCAATTTCCCCAGACGAGCAGAAGCGGTCTGTCG
The DNA here is from genome assembly GCF_002259145.1 of Rhodococcus sp. 15-2388-1-1a. Classification (NCBI taxonomy): domain Bacteria; kingdom Bacillati; phylum Actinomycetota; class Actinomycetes; order Mycobacteriales; family Nocardiaceae; genus Rhodococcus; species Rhodococcus sp. 15-2388-1-1a. Next base: position 21,871 of record NZ_NPFP01000039.1, read on the forward strand.
TCCTGGGCGCGGAGACCCGGGTTGTCCGCCAGTTCGTAGAAGTCGCCGTAGTGGCGGGTGCGACCGTCCATGCTTGCCCCGACGTCGTGTGCTCGTTCGTGTTGGACCATTCTCTCGTCAACGTAGACCCGGTGAACGGGCTTCGCCAACCCCGATTGAATCCGGGTGCAACTGGGTACTGGCAACGTATCGCGTGTCGGGACCAGGCACGATCCGCCTGCTCGTACCCGAAGGAATTCATGATTCGCGTCGCATCGGTTCCGTCCTCGCACGCCTATGTCCGGCACCTGCAGCCCGTCGTCGGCGACGCCGCGCAGTCCGGCGACACGTCGGTGGTCGTGCTGCCCGATCCGGCCCCCGCCCGAGTCGACGTACCCGGCCAGTGGTGGCCCCCACGACTGCTCGATGCTCAGTGGCTCGCCGAGCAGACCGACGTGCACTTCGATGTTCTGCACGTGCATTTCGGGTTCGAGTCCTTCGCGCCGGACGAGCTCACCCGTACGGTCGACCATCTGCGCGCCCACCGTCAGCCATTGGTTCTGACCGTCCACGACCTGCACAATCCCCATTTCGCCGACAACGCCGATCACCTGCGACAGTTGGACGTACTGGTTCGCGCCGCCGCCGCCGTCATCACCCTCACCGCGGGAGCCGCTGCCTGGATTCGCGAGCGGTGGGGCGTCGAGGCAACGGTGGTCGACCATCCGCACGTCGTGCCGCTCGAGCGGATGGCTCTACCGCGCGCGGCGTCGGACTCGTTCGTCATCGGTGTACACGCCAAGAACCTGCGGTCCAACATGGATCCGTTGGCTGTGATGGATGCGGTGGTCGAGGCCGCTCGATCTCTGCCCGACGCCACCGTCCGGTTGGACATCGACGAGGCCGTGTTCGAGTCCTCCAGCCATTGGTACAGCCCGACGGTCGGCGCAAAGTTGCTCGACTACACGAGTTTTCCCGATGTCGACGTGCGAGTGCACCGACGTTTCGACGACGATGCGCTGTGGGACTATCTGTCCTCGATCGACGTCTCGGTGCTGCCGTACCGATTCGGCACGCACTCGGGCTGGCTCGAGGCCTGCCGCGATCTCGGTACCTCCGTTGTCGCGTCCGACTGCGGCTTCTATGCAGATCAGGCCCATGTGCACAGTTTCCGAATGGGAATCGATTCGTTCGATCCCGACACCCTCGTTGCTGCCGTGCGGGCATCGCACGCCGATCGAACGCCGGCAGTCGATTCCGACGTTCGCGCGGAGCAACGACAACGAATCGCCGCAACTCATGCAGCGATCTATTCAGCAGTGACAAAGGAGATGCGTTGAACGAGAGCCCACTTCGCATCGCGGTGCTGGCGTCGTCGAGTTTTCCGGTGGCCCAGCCATTCGCAGGCGGTCTGGAGGCACACGTCTACAACCTGGTGCGCGCGCTCGCCGAGCGTGGACATCAGGTGAGTCTGTTCGCTGCAGACGGATCGAGCGTCGACCTCGACGCGACGCTGTTGCCGGTCCGAACGCTGGATCTGACGCCGATCTCCGTCGCCGACGTTTCGATCACTCCCACCGCGATCCGCGAGCATCACGCGTACCTGGCGGTCATGTTGGAACTCGCCGGGACGCTGTCTCGGTCCTTCGACATCGTGCACAACCACAGCCTGCACTACCTACCGCTGGCGATGTCGGCGACGCTGTCGGTACCGATGGTGACGACACTGCACACACCTCCGTTCGCGTGGCTGGAGTCCGCAGTTGCGTTGGCCCCTCCCCGTGCCAACACATTTGCCGCGGTCAGCGAGTTCGCTGCCTCGCAGTGGGCCGATGTCACCGACGGAACCGTCGTCATTCGCAACGGAATCTCGTTGGCGGACTGGCCGTTCGGCACCGGCGGTGACTACGTGGTGTGGTCGGGTCGGGTGGTCCCGGAGAAGGGGCTGCACCTGGCCATTGCGGCTGCGAAGGAAGCGGGCCGCTCGCTGCGTATCGCCGGCCCGCTGAGCAATCTCGAGTACTTCCACGAGTGCGTCGAGCCGATGCTCGACGAGAACATCCAGTACGTCGGGCACCTCGATCAGCCCGCCCTGGCGGCATTGGTGGCGGGTGCCGAGGTCGCACTGGTCTCGCCGGTCTGGTCCGAACCGTACGGCCTGGTGGTGGCCGAAGCACTGGCCTGTGGCACTCCGGTCGCCGCGTTCGCCAGAGGCGGCATACCGGAGATCGTCGATGGCTTGTCGGGAGTTCTGGTGGCGGCCGACGACGTTCACGGCCTCGCCGCAGCGATCCCCGCGGCGGCAGCGCTGAAGAGGTCCGACGTCCGGGCGCGGGCGGAGAAGGTGTGCTCGATGGATCGGATGGTGGACGAGTACGAGGCGCTCTACCACTCGACACTGGCCGCATCCGCCGACTCCGTCGACGAACGACTCGCGATCGCATGATCGGCTACTACGCGCATCATCACGGGGTCGGTCACATCACCCGATCCGACGCCATCGCACGCTCAATGTCGGAACCGGTGACCGTGCTGTCCTCGAGAACTCGACCTCCGGGGCATGCGGCGGCCGAATGGCTCTCGTTACCACTCGATGTGGACGACTCCACGGACGCTGTGGCACAAGATAGTTCGGCAGGCGGAGTGCTGCACTGGGCTCCTCACGGAGTGGACGGTCTGACCGAGCGGATGGCGATCATCGCGGAATGGGTGGCGCGCGAGCGGCCGCGGGCAGTGGTGGTCGACGTATCGGTGGAGGTCGCGATGTTCTTGCGGCTCATGGGCGTTCGCGTGATCGTGATGGCAATTCCGGGAGAGCGGGACGATCCGATTCACAATCTCGCCTACCGGGCGGCGACCCACATCGTCGCGCCGTGGTCCCGCGAGGTCTACGACCCGGCCTGGCTGCGCCCCTTCGCCGAGAAGACCACCTATGCAGGCTCGATCAGCCGGTTCGCCGAACGTGAGCGAGTCGGCGCCCACGCCGATCCGACGGTGGTGGTTCTCGGCGCCGCCGGTGGCACGGCGCTGACCCGAGACCTGGTGGACTCGTGGTCGGCAGTGGACGCCCGCTTCGAGTTCCGCGCACTCGGCGTCGCAGGCGGCGACTGGGTGGACGACGTGTGGCCGGTGTTGTGTTCGGCAGCACTCGTCGTCACGCACGCCGGCCAGAACGCTGTTGCCGACGTCGCCGCCTCGGGCGCGCCCGCCATCGTGGTGCCGCAGGCTCGACCCTTCGGCGAGCAGTCGGCCACCGCCGCGGCACTGGCGCGCGGACCGTTCGCCGAAGTTCTCGACTCGTGGCCCTCCGTCGCGCGGTGGCACGCCACGGCGAATCGCGCCCGCGAGATCGGTGGTCGAGGGTGGTCCGCGTTGCGTACCGAGGGAGCGCCCGCCCGTGCCGCCAGGGCGATCGAGTTGGCCGCACCTCGAACGGTGCGACAGTGAAGACCGTCGTCGTCACCGTGGTGTCCGGTCGACACGAGCACTTGGCCGCTCAGGTGCGCGGTCTGGGCACATCGACGGAAGAGCAGGTGGAGCACGTCGTCGTCTCGATGGGGGACCACGCGATCGTCGACGTGCTCGCTCGATCGGGTTCGGCGGCGACGTGTATCGACATGCCCGCGCAGAGTCCGCTCCCGCTGGCTCGCGCCCGCAATCGGGGCGCGGCCGCAGCCCTCGAACGGGGCGGAGAACTCTTGGTGTTCCTGGACGTCGACTGCATTCCTGGCCCCGACATGATCGAGCGATACCGCCGGGCGGCAACGCTGCCAGGCAACGAACGATCCCTGCTCTGCGGTCCGGTGACCTACCTGAAAGAGAAGGACATCGGTGTCGAGGGCGAGGCTCTGACGTCGCTGACCGCGCCGCATCCGGCGCGGCCGAACCCGCCGGTCGACGCCGTCGAGCACGGAGACAACTTCGATCTGTTCTGGTCGCTGTCCTTCGCGGTCGGGGCAGCGACCTGGACCGAACTCGGCGGCTTCTGCGAGGACTACACCGGCTACGGCGGTGAGGACACCGATTTCGCGGCCAGCGCGGAGGCGTCGGGCATGGGGTTGCGGTGGGTCGGCGGGGCGCACGCCTACCACCAGTTCCATCCGGTCTCCGATCCTCCGGTGGAACATCTCGACGACATCGTCGCCAATGCGCGCACGTTCTTCGATCGATGGGGTCGGTGGCCGATGATCGGCTGGCTCGACGCCTTCGCCGCTCGCGGCCTCGTCGAGTTCGACGGCTCCGGGATTCGCCGCACGGCCGACCGATTCGTTTAGGCTGGGTCGAAATTCGGCCGAATGGAGTCTCGACGTGCCTACGCCTTCTCGTCCGTTGCGTTCGCTCGGATTTCTCACGATCGGGCTGTTCGACGAGGCCGATCCGGCACGCGGCCACGAATCGACGCTGAACATCATCGAACTCGGTGAGCAGTTGGGCTTCGACAGCGCGTGGCTTCGGCATCGTCACCTGCAGTTCGGAATTTCCTCACCCATCGCAGTCATGGCTGCGGCATCGCAGCGTACCGACCGGATAGCGCTCGGTACGGCGGTGACACCGCTGGGTTGGGAGAACCCCCTGCGGCTCGCCGAAGATCTGGCGACCGTCGACGTGTTGTCCGGTGGGCGGATCAATCCCGGAGTCAGTGTGGGACAACCGATGCAGTTCGAGCGGGTCAAACATTCGCTTTATCCCGACACCGCCGATAGCGAGGATTTCGGGTACGAACGGGTATCGAGGCTGCTCGGGTTCGTTGCCGGAGAGCCGGCGTCGGCGTGGTCGGGGACGGAGGGCATCGAGTCGTATTCCGCTCGCGTGCAGCCGTATTCACCCGGTCTGCGCAGTCGAATGTGGTACGGGGGAGCGAGCCTGCGGTCGGCGCAGTGGGCCGGTGAGAACGAGATGAATCTTCTGGTCAGCAGTGTGGTGCGCGCAGAGGAGTCGACCGATTTCGACGACATCCAGCTCTCGCACATTCGGCGCTTTCGGGAGTTCCACCCGGCCGGGGGCGATGCGAGGGTCTCGCAGGGTTTGGTGGTGATTCCGACCGACAGTGCGAGTCCTTCGCAAACGGCCAAGTACGAGGAGTACGCGCGTGGGCGATTCGCGCGCACGCTCGAGCCGCAGGGTCCGGCTCGGATGTTGTTCGCGCCCGACCTCGTCGGGACTTCGGACAGGATCGCCGAGAAGTTGTACGCCGACAGGTCGTTTCGTGAGGTGGACGAGGTGGCGTTCGCATTGCCGTTCAGCTTCGACCACGAGGACTACGTACAGATCCTGACCGACATGGCACACACGCTCGGGCCCCTGCTCGGATGGGTGCCCGCGCAGCAGTGAGGGCGACCGGCGTCGATGGCCGATCGCCCTCACCGAGGTGAACTAGCCGCCGGTGATCGGTGAGTTGAATGCACACGGGATCGACTTCGTGGGGAAGCCCTTCGGATCCAGTGCATTCTTCACGATGCCGATCGCGCGAGGCGAGACCGAGATCGACAGGTGGTCGGACAGGTCGATTCCGCAGCCGTCCTGCAGGGTGATGTTGTTGACCGTGGCGCCGGGGCCTGCGGTGAGGAACGTCGTCTTGTACGGGGTGACGACCTCGTCGTACTTGGTGCCGATCACGGTGTACTTGATGCCGGGGTCGGTGTCACCGCCCACTGCCAATCCCTTGACCAAGTCCGAGTCGATGACCTGATCCGAGGCTGCGGGTCCGGCGATGGCCCCGACGACGCCGAGCACGTTGAGGCCGATGTTGTTGATCGTGCGGCCCAGGGTGCCGATGCCGACGAGGGTCGTTCCGTGGTTCGAGCCGGCGACGCTGACGACGGTGTTCACCTTGTTCTTCGTCGGGTCGGCCGGGTTGGCACCGCCCTCGAAACGCAGGTACTGACGGGTGACGAGTCCACCCTGCGAATGGCCGACGATGTCGACCTGTGCGGAACCGGTGGCAGTACGTACTGCATCGACGTAGGTGGCGATTTCCTTGGCGCTCGACGCCACGGACGCGGTGCCGCGCAGCGACGGTAGGTTGCCGACGACGCTGGCGTCGCCGTCTCCGTAGTTCAGCGCGAAGATGCAGTAGCCCTCCTTCTTCAGGGCAGGCGACATACGAGCGAAGTTGTTGTACGCGTTCTCCCACGTGCCGTGCAGTAGCACGACCGGGCGCGGGTGGGCTGCGGACGGCTTGCAGTTCCAGTCGTTCGCACCCTGAGGCGCGACGTCGGGGTTGACGAGGCTGTAGAGGAATCCGGCCAGGAAGTTCTTCTGTTCCGGTCCGTAGCCCTTGGTCTCGGTCCGGGGGTCGTAGGTGATCGTCGCGGGAGCGGCGGATTCGATGTTCGGCTGGGCGATGCCCTGGTCGGCTGCCTTGGGCGATGCCTCGGTCGGACCGGGCGGAACAACTGTGTCGCCCTGCACGGTGGCGGGCGGAGCGGGCGTGGTGGCGGGCTGTGCCTGTGCTGCAACACCGGCACCGAGGGTGAGTGAGCACGCCATTGCCGCGATCATTGCAGCGCGCACCGTCGTTGCCTTCCGCGTCGTGCGGAAGGTGGTCCGAGAAGTGGTCATGGAGCCTGACTTTCGACGAGGTTGTTGGACAAGGCGGAACAGTAAACGCGGATTTCGGTCGATTGCGCTCTCCTGCCCGGCGTTTGGAATCCGCCCGCAACCGATGTCTCATATGTGAGAGAACGTCACAAGTGAGCTGATGTCCCGATTCAAGATGGACTGCCGGATATAATCGTCGAAACAATCCGCAGGTTTGATTTTTGTTCTACTGTTCGTGTGTCCGCATCCCGCTCGGCGTCGGTCGATACGGATGCAGTCACGCGAGGTCGGGGCCGAGCGATCGTCGAACGATGCCGGTGGGGCGGGGAAACAAACCTGAAGCAGGTTTCGAGTTCGAGGGGTGGGGTCTTCGGTGACGGCAGCAGGGAGCGTGCAGGTGTCGCAGGAGGAGTTCGTCAGTGGGCGACGGGCGTCCGATCGTCTGCGGACGCCGCGAGAGACGGCCGCACGCATGCTGGATCAGCACTTCGGCGAACCCGAGGACACACCACCGCCGCGCGAGTGCGCCCGCGGTGAGCTCGACGACATGACGACGACCTGCTGCGAGCTGGCGATCGGAGTCCTCGAGTCCGGTCGGCTGCCGATACCCGGTGCGATGGACGTCTTTCGCGACGCAGCAACCCGGTGGGCGCGTGACGGCGTACCGCTCGGCCGTATTCAACATGCGATCAACGAGGGCTGCGCACTGGCTGTGCGACAGGCACCGCGCGCGGTCGACGAGGGTGCCGACGATCGGCTCGTCGACGGAACCGTCCTGATCATGGAGCTGTTGGATGTCGTCACCGCAGCCGTGGCCGACGCCTACCTGGCCGAATTCAGGACGCTGACTCAGAACGGTCCCCGTCACGACGTGGAACTGCTCGACGCGTTGCTCACCGGTGACGGCACGGCCCGCAAGATCGCCGACCGGATGGGTACGCTGCTCGCCGAGGACTATCACGTTGTCGCCCTGCACTTTCCGACCCACGTCGACGAAGGTGGCCGACGGATCGACGCCGCGATGATGGCGGCTCGAAAGCTACGAAGAATCCACACTGCGCTGGCCACGTTCGACGCGACCTGCGCGCCCATCGCGTCCATCGGTCCCACCGGCGGTACCGTCCTGCTGCCCGACGTCCCCGGTGTCGACATCGGCGAACTGGTCGATCGTCTGGCCGAAGCGGGCCAGGTGCCGGTGACCGCGACGACCGGGTCGGCCGCGATCGACGACATCGCCACGACCTCGCCCCACCTGTACGAACTGCTGAGTCTCGTGCGTCGGCTCCGGTACGCACCCGGGACGTACCGGATTTCGGATCTCGTGTTCGAGTACCAGGTGAGCAGGCCGGGCCTGGGTCGCAGACATCTTGTGACACTGATAGATCCGCTACGCGATTCGGTCGACCTGTTGCCGACTCTGCAAGCGTTCGTCGACTCGGATTCCAACCGAAAGAAGACGGCCACCTGGCTGACGGTGCATCCGAACACCGTCGACTACCGCTTGAAGAGGGTGGAGCAGCTCACCGGACTCGATCCGATGAAGCCGTCCGGTCTGCGAAGGCTGCACGCTGCTCTGATCGCAGACCGCCTCGAAGCCCGCCGCCCGGTGGACGAGCGATCACTGTGACCGCGCCGGACGGCGCGGTGCTCGCAGCGTCGGCGGCGCTCGATCAGGTGGAGTCCGTGGCGGCTCTGTTTCAGCCCGTCGTAGAACTGGCCACCGGGGCAGTCGTCGGATACGAGGCTCTGGCCAGGTGGCCGTCTCCGAGTCTGGCCGTACCCGAGGACGTGTTCGCGCTGGCGCGAGAGCGCGGGATGGTGGGTCGCGTCGATGTCGCGTGCCGCGCCGCTGCACTCCGCGCGGCACGCGAGCGCGCGTACTCGCGTCGGGTGCGCTTCTTTCTCAACATCGAGCCGGGCTGTTTCGTCGACGAACGCGACGTCGATATCCACCTCGATGCGATCGGCGACGACCTCGACGTCGTCCTCGAGATCACCGAGCGAGACCTCGACCGAAACGTCCCGTTGTTGATGACCCTGGTTCGAGGAGCCCGCGCTCGCGGCATGTCGGTGGCCATGGACGATGTCGGTGCCACACCTGCAACGTTGGAACTGTTGGACTCGGTCGCGCCGGACATCGTCAAACTGGACGCGTCGATCGTCCGGTCCCCGTATCGCTCGCGTGCCGCGGTGCGGCAGGTGCGGGCCTATGTTCGGTCGAGTGATGCCGTTCTGCTGGCCGAAGGAATCGAAACCCCTAGGCATCTACGTCGAGCCGTGTCGCTGGGAGCAACCCTCGGTCAGGGCTGGCTGTTCGGCCGTCCGATGCCGCTGCCGAATCCGCCGATCTGACGAGTGGCCAAGGGACGAGGAAACCCCGCACCTTCACGGCCTCGGCCTTGGTGCGGGGTTTCGGTACGACCGATCGAGACGATCAGTTCGTGAACTTGTCCTTGATGTTGCCTGCGGCGTCCGAGACGTCGTCGCCGACCTGCTTGGTCTTGCCCGACGCCTGATCCTTTGCGCCTTCGGCAGCAAGGTCGTCGTTGTCGGTCTTGTGGCCGATCTTTTCCTTGGCTTCGCCCACGAGCTCTTCTGCCTTGTGCTTTGCCTTGTCGATGAAATCAGCCATGGTGAACTCCTCGAAATCGATTGTTCTATCCGTTCACGAGGAGCTATACCCGTGACAGCCCGCAGTAATCATCGAAGCGCGCGCGGGTAGTGCCGGGGTGATCGGGGTAGTCCTCGCCAATGGATACAGAGATCGGTGCACAGCCGTCACACGAAACCCCATCGGCCGAACATCGGCGCCCGAGCGGCGTGGACGATGCGACCGTGGCCGCAGTGGGAAAGATGTCCGAGGCGCTCGAGTGCGTGGAGCGGGCCCGGGGACATCTCTACTCGTTCCACCAACTGATGGGACATTCCGACCTGCTGCTGGGAGAGGCCGTCGAGGCACTTGCCGATGCAGATCACGACGCGATCGCGCAGCGAATCGACGACGACATGATCGGTCGAAACATCGCACCGGGGCGTTGGACGTTCCAGCTCGTCGAAGAATTCGACGACGGGTACTGGAGTCCGTTGCGCGAACACGAGAGGGCCGTCCGGGACGAGTTGCTCGACGGACGTCGCCACGTCTTCGAGGCCGAGATGAAGGAAAAGCGTCGAACCCACGGCCGCAGCGGGCACGAAGCGAGGCCGGCCGACTGACCGCCGGTTCACGACAAAGCACCGACCCCGCCGGTTGACGGCGAGGTCGGTGCTGGAGTGTGAGTGTCTAGCCTGCTTGCTTCGCCGCGTCGACCTCGCTGGTCGCGTTGGCGGTGGACAGCTGACCACCGGAGTTCTCCAGGTGTGCCCGCACGAACCAGTGGAAGAGTTCGAGCTGCGCGCTCTGGCCGATGAGCATGTCCTCGGTCACCGGGTCGATCTCGCCGACCTCTTCGATGTTCTTGCGGGTGGTCTCGATGACACCGGTGTAGACCAGGTCGAGAGCTCCGAGGTGCTCGATCGCCGTCGCGCGACCGATCGAGTAGTCGTCCCAGGTGCGCTCGGAGACGATGGTGCCCGGTGTGCCCTTGGCGGAGGAGCCGAGCGTCGCGATGCGCTCGGCGACATCGTCTGCGAAGCCACGAACAGCCTCGACCTGCGGGTCGAGCATCTCGTGTACCGAGATGAAGTTGGGTCCGACGACATTCCAGTGAATGTGCTTGAGCGTCAGATGGAGGTCGTTGTACGCGTTCAGTCGATCTTGCAAGATCTCGGCGACGCGCGCGCCCTTTTCCGAGGTGAGTCCGGGAACGGTGTACGAGTTCTTTTCAGCCATGATCAGTGATTGCCCCAACGCCCCGGAACACAAACATGCCCCGCCGAACAGATCGGCGGGGCATGTCTCGTGCGGTGCTTCTACTTGTCGAGTCTCGGTGAATCCGTACCGGAGGTTCCCGTCGGCGACGTGCCGGCGGTGGATGTTCCATCCGTCGGATCGACGATCGGACTGTTGGCGGCGACCTCGTCGATCTTGCCTGCTTCGTCGTCTTCCTTCGGCGGGTTCTTCAGGCTCAGGATGATCGAGCCTGCCAGGACCACGATGATGACCACCAGGCTGACCAGCGAGGGGATCTCGGGGATCGAGGTGCTGATCACCTTGTGTCCGGCCTGCAGGATCAGCTTGACGCCGATGAAGGCGAGGATGATCGCCAGTCCCTTGGACAGGTAGTGGAACTTCTCGAGCAACCCTGCGAGCAGGAAGTACAGGGCGCGAAGGCCGAGGATGGCGAACGCGTTCGAGGAGTAGACGATGAACGGGTCGTCGGTCACCGCGAGAACGGCAGGAACGCTGTCCACTGCGAAGACCAGGTCGGCGGCTTCGATCGCCACCACGACGGCGAGAAGTGGCGTGGCCACCCGCTTGCCGGCTTCCTTGACGAAGAACTTGGTGCCCTCGTATTCGTCGCGGACAGGAATGATCTTGCGAAGCAGGCGAACTGCGATCGAGGTGCTCGGGTCGTACGAGTCGTCCTCGTCCTTCATCAGCTTGTAAGCGCTGTAGAGGAGGATGGCTGCGAAGACGAACAGAACGGCAGCGAACTTGCTGACGATGGCCACACCGGCGGCCAGGAAGATCGCACGGAAGACCAGGGCACCGATCACACCGAAGAACAGCACGCGGTGCTGGTACTCACGCGGAACCTTGAAGTAACCGAAGATCAGCGCGAAGACGAAGAGGTTGTCGACGGACAGACTCTTCTCCAGCAACCAAGCCGTCGTGTATTCGACTCCGGCCGTGGTTCCCAACGTGAAGAACACCACGATGCCGAAGATGATGGCCACGCCGACCCACAGGGCGCTCCACCACGCGGCCTCCTTGAAGCCGATGATGTGGGCACCGCGGTGCGCCAACAGGTCGATGGCCAACAAGATCAGGACGACGGCACCGAATGCCGCCCATGCCCACCACGGGACGACGTTCATGAACGGCCACCTCTACTAGTGAATTTGCTGCCGAGCTGCTTCAACTTCGCCTGATTCTCGGGCTTGGTCGCATACCGACGTGCTTGATCGATCATCTTCTTGCCCTGCGGGCTGCGAGCGAACGATGTCAGCTTCTGTGTCAACGACATCTGTCACATGCTCCTTTACGTTTCTCGTACGTCCGAATTCGATGGTGTTACTGGCCGCGAGTGGACCCGGTGCGGCTCGACAAGTCGTTCCGCGGGCTCCACTCGTGCGGCTTCGACCTCGACTACTCCAGTGTGACTGTTCACTTTCCTGCAGGCATGGTCGTTTTGCGGACATCTTCTGTCGCATTTGGTTGCCGGATACCGGCAATGTAAGCATCTTTGCTAGGTCAAGATGACAGACGGGTGGACGGCCAGTCGAGCAACATTGCGCCGAGCACCGCTGTGTGCAGCGCAAATGCCTCGACGGGGTTGCCCACATCCTGCCCGGTCAAATCCTTTATTCGCGACAATCTGTAGGTGACCGCGCGCACGGACAGATGCATGCGGCGCGCAGTCGACGCAGAGTTCGCGCCTGTGTCGAAGTACACCTGCAATGTCTCGAGGAGGGGACCTGCTCCACCGCGGGCGACCAGGAGTGGGGTCAGCAACGTGTCCACCAGGTCGGCGATAGCCGCGCGATCACTGATCAGCACCCGATAGACGAGCAGATCGCGGGCGTCGACAACGGGTGCGTCGAGCCCGAGTGCCGAGGCCAGTTCGAGTGCGTCGAGCGCTTCTCGGTAGGACGCCGCAACACCGACAGCTCCACCTCGAGCGCGGCCGACCCCGATCTGTGTCCGGCCGTACTCGCCCGCCCGGCGGAGATCGACCGATTCGTTCGACGCGAGGGCGGGCGTGCCGAGGGCGCGTCCCACCCGGGTCAGTACGTGGTCGACGGCGTCCAGGTCGGGTGCCGGAAACACGAGGATCAAACGGTCCTGCTTGGTCGCGACGAGTAGTTCGGCATCGCCCTTGCTCCCCTGCACGGTGCGCTCGACGAGGCCGATCGCGGAACTGGCGTCGGTGAACGGAGTGGTCGAGGTCACGACGGCCACCGCATGTGGACTCGACAGGTCCAGCCCGAAGGCCTGTGCACGCCCGAGCACCCCGGCCACATCGGAGGTGCCCGAGAGCAGATCGTCGACGAATTCGCGTCGGGCGAGCACCTCGGCGCGCACCAGAGTGCGACGCGCGAGCTGATAGCCCTCGGCCAGTTCGGCCACCGCGTCGTCGACGGCACGCAGCATCACTTCGCCCGCGGTGACGACGCCGGAGGGATCCTCGGCGGCCGCGGCGACGGCGGGCAGCTCGCGCCACAACCGCCACGCGGAGCTCAGATACAGATCGAGCAAGGCTCGCAATGCGACTCCCGCCCGCGCCGCGGCATCGCCCTGCGCACGAAACTCGCGTAGCTGCTTGCGTCTGAGGGGGACGCCCGCATCCACCGCGTCGGTGAGAACGTGCAGAAAGCTGCCCAGTAACGCGACGTCGAGTCCGCCTGCGTCCGACGCGGCGAGCGCGGCGACCGTGTCGAGCGGTACCGCGTCCCGCTGTGTGGCCATGTGGTGTCTTGCTCCTCGTCGACTCCCATCATGGTAAGCCGCCGACACCGATCGGTTACACGGGTGTGGAAGCATCGTTGCGCTCGACTCGACGTTCGACTTAGGCAGGTAGATGATCAAGCTCGGCTCGACAGCCATCGTCGCGATCTCGTGTGCGCTGTTCTCGACTGCGTGCTCGGCACCGTCGCAATCGGGACTCGCATCCTCGGACGGACTCGTGTTGGCCGACGGCTACGAACTCGGCGGGTACAACCCGGTCGCCGGGTACGGCGCTGCCGGCGAGGCGAAAATGTACGACGGGTTGTTGCGCATCGGCGGCGGCGACGGTCTGCCACCGCTCGAACCCGCACTCGCAGTCGAGGTTCCGACGGCCAACGACGATGCCACGGTATGGACTGCGACGCTTCGCGATGGGGTGGTCTTCTCCGATGGGTCCACGTTCGACGCAGCAGACGTCGTCGCTACCTACGAGGCGATTCTGGATCCGGCTTCGGCGTCGGAGGCGCGGTCGTCGTTCGACATGATCGACGACGTCGTCGCGGTCGACGATTCGACCGTCGAATTTCGACTTGCGTACTCGTACGCGCCGTTTCCGACGAAGTTGCTCATCGGAATCGTCCCGTCGGAGGCCGTCGCGGAGCCCGGGCTCGCCGCCGAATCGCCACTCAACCGCGCTCCTGTCGGAACCGGCCCCTACGTCCTGGTCGATCTGTCACCGGATCGAGCGGAATTCGAGGCCAACGAAAACTACTGGGGCGGAGCGCCCGAGGTGAAGAAACTCACCCTGCTGTACGTCCCGGACGACAACACCAGAGCCCAGCGGATGGCGGCAGGCGACATCGACGGGACGAACCTGCCGCCGCTTCTGTCGCAGAGTCTGGACGGACGTGAAGGCATGACGTTGTCGTCCAACGTCTCCGCGGATTGGCGGGGTGTGTCGTTACCGACGAACTCACCGGTCACCGGAAATCGAGACATGCGGCTCGCCCTCAATCTCGCCGTGAATCGACAGGCGATGATCGACGGGGTCCTCGGCGGATACGGCCGACCGGCGGCCACCCCCGTACCGTCCGTGTTCGGCGAGTCCTACGAGCCGACTGCGGTGTTCGAGTACGACCCGGCCGCTGCCCGGCAGATACTGTCCGACGGCGGCTGGATCCCCGGTCCCGATGGCATTCGCGCGCGTGGTGGGCAGCGCGCGGAGATCACCGTGATGTACAACTCGACCGATACCGTACGGCGAGATCTGGCCCAGGCCTTCGCGTCCGATGCGGTGGCGGTGGGGGTCGAGGTCACCCTCGAAGCGTTGTCCTGGGACCGGATCGACCCCAGAATCGGCGTCGATTCCACGCTGCTCGGCGGTGGAGAAGAGCCCTACGATGCCGATACTCAGGCCTATCGCGCACTCGACTCGTCGTTCGTCGCGCCGGGCGTCGGAAGTATCTACGACAACGCGGCCGACTACTCGAACCCGACGGTCGACGCCGCCCTGGACACCGGCAGGCGCAGCCTCGATCCTGCGGTGCGCGCGGAGGCGTATCGGGAGATGCAGCGCGCCTACGTGGCCGATCCGGGATACGTCTTCCTCGTCTTTCTCGATCACACCTACGTATCCAAGGATTCGGACTGGACGATGTCCGGACCGGTGCTCGAGCCGCATTCCCACGGCGTCACGTGGGGTCCGTGGTGGTCGTTGCAGACGTGGGCTCGCTCTTCGTGAACGTCGATCAGCGGCACTTCACGACCTCGCGCGGCATCGGCGTGATGGTTCGCCGTCGACTGATGCTGCTGATTCCGGTGTGCGGCGTCGTCTCGCTCGGTCTCTTCGCCGCCGCAGCGGTATCCCCGTTCGATCCACTCGTCGGCTACCTCGGAACCCGATACACGACGACGACAGAGGCGGACAAGGCATCGATGACGGCTGCCCTCGGCCTCGATCGGCCGTGGTTCGTCGCCTACTGGCAGTGGTTGCAAGGTGTCGTCACAGGAGACCTCGGGCAGTCGCGATCCTATGGACAACCGGTGAGTCAGGTTCTCGTCGAACGTATTCCGTGGACGATGTTGTTGGCGGGAGTCGCGCTGACGGCTGCAGTTGCGATTGCCTTCACGGTCGGCATCGTTGCCGGCATCCGTGCCGGTGGCCGGTTGGACCGCCTCGTCGGCACTGCGTGCATCACCGTCCAGGGGGTGCCGCCGTTCGTGCTCTCGCTCGCCGCGATCGCCGTGTTCTCGCTCGGTCTCGGGTGGTTGCCCGTGGCCGGAATCTCCGACGGTGGCAGCGATCCCACCGTCGGCGGAGTGCTCCGCCATCTACTGCTTCCTACATCGGTTCTGGCCCTCTCACAGGTTCCGTGGCTGCTGCTGTCGGTTCGCGAGTCGCTCGTCTCGGCACGAGGTGAGGACTTCGTGGCCGGTGCGGTAGCTCGCGGCATTCCCACCGCGCAGATCACTCGCCGACACATCGTGCCTGCCGCATCGGCCCCCTTCGTCAACGTCGTCGGAGTTCGATTGCCCGAGTTGGTCGTCGGGGCAGTACTGGTGGAAGAGATATTCGGGTGGCCGGGGGTCGCAGGAGCCGTCGTGCAGTCGGCGCGAGATCTGGACATGCCGTTGCTGGCCGTCCTCACTCTCGGGACCACCGTTGCCGTCGTGCTCGGCTCGCTGCTCGCCGACGTACTGGTCGTGCGGCTGGACCCTCGGGTGCGCGCGGATGGATAGGCGAACGGCGATTGCGAGCGGGGCCCTCGCCGCTCTGGCCGTGTACGCGATCTTCGTCCCCATCTTCGCGGGGGTGGACGATCGGGTCGTCGACTTCTCGTCGGCGAGGCTCGGCCCTTCGGCGCAGCATCCGTTCGGCACCGACTCGGCCGGCCGAGATCTGTTCGTGCGCAGTGCATCGGCCATCGGCACATCGTTGCTCGTCGCGGTGGCCTGCGCGGTACTGGCGACGGTCCTCGGCTGCGTCGTCGGTCTGGCCGCGGGGGTGTGGGGTGGGTGGGTCGATCGAATCGTCATGCGCAGCACCGACGCCGTCAACGCGTTGCCCCACCTGCTGCTCGGCATCGTGATCGTGGCGATGTTTCGCGGTAGCGTCGTCGCCATCGTGGCGTCGATCGCATTGACACACTGGACGCAGGTGGCTCGCATCGTGCGATCGGAGATCCTTCGGCTGCGCGAGCGCGCGTTCGTCGACGTGGCAATCGTGGCCGGAGCCAGTCGGTTTCACGTGGCGACTAGACACTTCGTTCCCGCCGTGTTGCCCCAGGCCATGATCGCCGTCGTCCTGTTGCTCCCCCACGCGGTATGGCACGAATCGACGCTGTCCTTCCTGGGGTTCGGCCTGCCTCCGCACGAGCCGAGCCTGGGTACTCTGCTCGAGGAAGCCCGCAGTTCACTGCTGCTGGGGAGTTGGTGGACCTTGGTGTTCCCCGCCGCGATCCTGCTCGTCGCCACGCTGTCCGTGGCCGTACTGGGCTCGGCACTACGGGCGCGGGTGACGCCGGCGCGGCCGTCGGAGCTTCGCCTGTGACTCGTGGCCTCTCCGTCCGACGCCTGTCCGTCCGCATTCCGATCGGTCGACGGTGGGTGCACGCTGCCTCCGATGTCGATCTCGAGGTACCGGCCGGGACGGTGAGCGCGCTGGTCGGCGAGTCGGGCTGTGGCAAGTCGATTCTCGCGGCGACGGTGATGGCGATGTTGCCGGTCGGGACCACCGTGAGCGGGTCGGTCGTGGTCACCACCGCGGAGCGAGAATTCGACGTGACGAGAGCGGCAGGGTTTCGGGGCAGAGACGTCGCGCTGATTCCCCAGTCCGCGGCAACGCATCTCACGCCCACCCGTACCGCCCGATCGCAACTCGACGAAACGATCGCCGCACACGGAGCCTCGTCCACGCCCGATCGGCTGGCGGAGCGGGTGGGGCTTGCTCCGGCACACCTCGATCGCTACCCGCATCAACTCTCCGGCGGAATGGCGCAGCGGGTCGCTCTCGCCGGAGCGCTGGCCGCGGATCCCACGGTGATCGTCGCAGACGAGCCCACCTCGAACCTCGACCGCGCCGCCGCCGACCACGTGCTCGCCCTGCTGCGGGCGGCCGCCGACGACGGCGCAGCCGTACTGCTGATCACCCACGACCTGTCGTCGTTGATCAGGACGAAAGTCGCCGACCGCATCGCCGTCATGTACGCCTCACGAATCATGGAAACGGGCCCTGCCGCGTCGGTGCTCGAGGAACCGCTGCACGAGTACACCCGGGACCTGCTGGGCGCGCTGCCGTCCCGAGGGATGACTCCACTACCGGGATCGCCGCCCGAGTTGACGGACCTACCCGACGAATGCGTCTACCACCTCCGCCGTCCACTGTCTTCACAGTCCGGTGGACCCACGGAAATGGTGACGGTCGGCGCGCGGTCGTACCGAACGAGAGTGCACCGATGAGCCTCGATGCGGTGGCCGTGAGCGCCGGCTACCCAGGTGGCTGTGATGTGTTGACGGAGGTCACCGTCTCTGTCGAGCCGGGAACGATCACGGGACTGACCGGCCCGTCCGGTAGCGGAAAGACAACCCTCGCGAGAGTGCTTGCGTTGCTGCAGAAACCCCACACCGGAACGGTGCTGCTCGACGGAACCGCCGTGCGAGGCGTCGGATATTCGGTACCCGCGAGCTCGCGTGCACAGATCGCGTTGCTGTTCCAGTCTCCGCGGCAGGCGACCGATCCACGGATGACCCTGCGATCGATCATCGAGCAACCGGGGGTCATCGCCGGGCGCACCGTCGATGTCGCGGATCTGGCAGAGCAGGTGGGTCTGACCGCCGATCTGCTGACCCGTCGGCCGCACCAGGTCAGCGATGGGCAACTGCAGCGCGCCTGTGTCGCACGGGCGTTGGCCCAACGGCCGCGCTATCTGATCTGCGACGAGGTGACGTCGATGCTCGACGCGGCGACGACGGCGTCGATCGCGAGGGTGCTGCAGCGTCAGGCCGTCGATTCGGGGGTCGGTGTCCTCGTGATCAGCCACGACGCGGATCTGTTGGACGCACTGTGCTCGTCGGTGCACCACCTGAGCTGAGAACGACCTGGAGTGCTCGCGGAAATGTGCGAGTCGGTTCGGTGTGCGAATCACTCGATCGGGGAGCAGAATCAGCCGAACCGGTTGATTCGAGAGTTTCTCTCCAGGTTGGGAGTCGCCTACATGACCTCGTCGAACAGACCTGCATCGAGTCTGCGATCGCAACTGCTTCGTAGGAAGCCGATCGTGGATCCGGACCAGCAGAGCAGTGGCGGACTGGAACGGACCATCGGCACCTTCCAACTGACGATGTTCGGCGTCGGTGCCACCATCGGTACCGGCATCTTCTTCGTCCTGTCGCTCGCGGTTCCCGAAGCCGGTCCCGCAGTGGTGCTCTCGTTCCTGGCCGCGGGTATCGCGGCCGGGCTCGCCGCCATCTGTTACGCCGAAATGGCATCGGCGGTGCCGGTTTCGGGCTCGACCTATTCCTACGCGTACGTGACGATGGGCGAGGTGGTCGCGATGGGCGTCGCCGCCTGCCTGTTGCTCGAGTACGGAGTGTCCAGCGCTGCCGTCGCCGTCGGGTGGAGCGGGTACCTCAACGAGCTGTTGAACAACCTCTTCGGCTTCACCATCCCGCACGCGTTGTCCGCTGCGCCGGGTGACGCCGACCCCGGCATCATGAATCTGCCTGCGGTTGTGCTGATCGTGCTGTGCGCAGTTCTGCTCATTCGCGGTGCGAGCGAGTCGGCGGCCGTCAATGCCGTCATGGTCGTCATCAAACTCGGTGTGCTGGCTCTGTTTGCGATCGTCGGATTCACTGCCTTCGACTCCGGCAATTTCTCCGACTTCATGCCCTTGGGCGCAGCAGGTGTGACGGCTGCCGCGGGCACGATCTTCTTCTCGTTCATCGGACTCGACGCGGTGTCCACCGCGGGCGACGAGGTGAAAGATCCGCAGAAGACCATGCCGCGAGCCATCATTGCAGCACTGATCGTCGTCATCGTCTTCTATCTCGTCGTGGCCGTGGCCGCTCTGGGGACTCAGCCCTGGACCGACTTCGCCGGCCAGGAGGAAGCCGGGCTGGCGGAGATCCTGCGCAACGTGACCGGGCAAGCCTGGCCGGCAACGATTCTGGCCGCAGGTGCGGTCATCTCCATCTTCTCGGTGACCCTGGTGACGATGTACGGACAGACTCGAATCCTGTTCGCCATGGGTCGGGACGGCATGTTGCCCAAAGCTTTTGCCAAGGTCAGTCCTCGTACGCACACGCCGGTCAACAACACGATCGTCGTCGCCGTCGTGATCTCGATCCTCGCCGCGTTCATTCCGCTCGACAAGCTGGCGGACCTGGTGTCGATCGGCACCCTCGTCGCGTTCATCGTCGTGTCCATCGGAGTGATCGTGCTGCGCCGCTCGATGCCCGATCTCGAACGGCCGTTCAAGGTTCCGGGATACCCGGTGACTCCGGTGCTGTCGGTCCTCGCGTGCCTGTACATCCTGTCCGGACTGCACTGGACCACGTGGTTCTGGTTCGGACTCTGGCTCGCGGTGGTGTTGACGTTCTACTACTTCTGGGGTCGGCACCACTCGACGCTGCGTGGTGAAGAGCAGGGCGCACGATGAGCGTCCTGATCGCTTTCGCACCGGGGAAAGGCAGCGTCGGTGCCCTCGATCTCGGTGCCCAGCTCGCTCGGTCGTCGGGCACCGACATCGATGTGGCGACGGTGGTTCCCAAGCCGTGGTCGACTCCGTCGATGGCACGGGTCGATGCGGAGTTCGCCGACTGGGCTGTGACGACCGCAGCCGAGTCGGAGGCGAAAGCGCGCCACTACCTCGAAGATCGAGCACCCGACATCGCCGCGTCGTTCCATCGATTCGCACACCGCTCGGTGTCGACGGCGTTGACCGAGGCGGCCGAGAGCATCTCGGCCTCGGTACTGGTTCTCGGGTCCTCGGGCGACGGCGCTCTGGGGCAGGTGGTCGTCGGGTCGACGGCAGACAAGCTGCTGCATTCGTCCCCGGTGACCGTGGCGCTCGCTCCTCGCGGCTATCGGATGCGCGAACGCGCCACTTTGACCCGGATCACGTGCGCGTTCTCCGGTGACAGCGAGGCCTCGCGCGTCGTGGGCCCGACCGCCGAACTCGCCCGCGACGCGGGCATTCCGCTCCGCCTCGCGTCGTTCGTCGTCCGCGGGGCGACGATGTATCCGCCCGAAGTCGGCCTACGCGTCGAGGACGACGTCGCCACCGAACTCGCCGTCGGGTTGAGCGAGGCCTTGACCGCAGCGATGGACGACGCAGTCGCAGTAGGGCTTCCGGCCGAACAGGTGACAACCGAACTGGCCATGGCAAGTAGCTGGCGCGAGGCTCTCGACGAAGTTCACTGGCAGGACGGCGAAGTGCTGGCCATCGGATCGTCCGGGCCACTGGGGCCGATAGCCCGAGTGTTCCTCGGGTCGCGGGCGACCAAGATCATCCGGCACTCACCGGTGCCGATCCTGGTGTTGCCACGGCGGTGATGCGGGCGAGTCATCGGTTGAGGGCCAGCACCGACAACAGCTCGTAGGCAACATGTGCCGCCGCGATTCCGGTGATCTCGGCGTGATCGTAAGCGGGTGCCACCTCGACGATGTCGGCACCGACCACGTTCAGGCCGACGAGTCCGCGCAGGGTGTTGAGCAACTCTCGGGACGTCATGCCACCGGCCTCGGGAGTGCCGGTACCCGGCGCATGTGCCGGGTCGAGAACGTCGATGTCGACGGAGACGTAGACCGGGCCGCCGTCGAGACGTCGGCGCATCCGTTCGACGATGCTGGCCACGCCGTCGACCTCGTAGTCGTCGGACCGAATCACCTGGAAGCCGAGCACACGATCGTCCTCGAGGTCCTGCTCGCTGTAGAGCGGGCCGCGAATGCCGATGTGCTGTGAGCGTTCCAGATCGATCAGACCCTCTTCGCTGGCTCGTCGGAACGGGGTGCCGTGTGTGTAGGGAGCACCGAAGTACGTGTCCCACGTGTCGAGGTGCGCGTCGAAATGCAGCACCGCGATCGGCCCGTGATCGCGTGCGAGCGAACGCAGGATCGGTAGTGCGATGGTGTGGTCGCCGCCGAGGGTGAGAACCGACGAACCGTCGGCGCGCAGGTCCGTCACCGCGTCGTGCACCGTGGTCAGTGCCTCGGTGATGTCGAACGGATTGACGCCGATGTCACCGAAATCCGCCACCTGTTGGCGGGCGAAGGGAGAGACCTGCAGCGCTGGGTTGTAGGGCCGCAACAGTTTCGACGCTGCCCTAATGTGTCCCGGGCCGAAGCGTGCGCCGGGCCGGTAGCTCACTCCGGAATCGAACGGGACGCCGAGGATGGTCACGTCGGCGCGAGACACCTCGTCGAGCCTGGGCAGCCGTGCGAAGGTGGTCGGCTCGGCGTACCGGGGCACCTTCGTGGCGTCGACCGGGCCGATCGGTCCGTGCTCGGGATTGCTCGGGTTCATCGAGAATTCCTTCCGAAGTCGAGGTGACCGGTCACCGTGGGGTCGACCATGTCGCCCGCCAAGCGTTACGCTGATGCCCGGTCTTGTCAACACGTGTTTCCTGAAAGGTGGAGCGGTGTCGGTAGCTACCGCGGTCGTCGGTGATGCGCCGCGTATCGGTGCGCGGCTCAAGGAGGCGCGGCAGAAGAAGCGACTGACTCTCGATGCACTCGCCGACACCTGTGGAGTGACCAAGGGGTATCTGTCCAAGCTCGAACGCGACCAGGTCAATGCGTCGGTGGCGTCGCTGGTCAAGGTCTGTGCCGCTTTGGAGCTTCCGGTCGGCTCCCTGTTCGACGACGCCCCGTCCGGCGAGGTGGTTCGGGCGCAGTCGTTGCCGCGCATCATGTTCGGCGGAGAGTCGATGACCGAGTACCTGCTGACACCGGTGGGGGAGCGTCGGGTGCAGGTGCTGCTGAGCCGCATCGACGCCGGCGGCGGGAGTGGAGCCGAGGCGTACAGCCTCCCGCTCGACGTCACGTTCGTACACGTGATCACGGGTGAGTTGCGGGTGAGCTTCGAGGCCGAAGCGGACGGTACGTTCGCGGGCGACGAGGTGCTGCTCGGTCCTGGAGATGCGTTCACCTTCTCGCCGCGTCGCAGGCACAGTTTTCGAGCCGAAGGCAGGGGCGGTGCTCAGGTCCTGTGGGTGTTGGCACCCGCACTGCCCGAGGAGTTGCCGACGAGGAAACAGGAGTTGCCGCAATGACCGTCACCGTGTCGCTGTTCCAAGGGCCGGAGAACGCCGGCGATGTCGACGCGAACCTCGCCGCACTCGACGACGCAGCGAGGAGCGCGGCCGCGGCCGGCGCGTCCATCCTGGTGACTCCGGAGATGTCGGTCAGCGGGTACGACATCGGCGATCTGGTGCTCGAACGAGCCGAACCGTTCGACGGTCCGATCTTCGAGAAGGTGTCCGCAATTGCTCGATCTCGCCGCGTCGCAATCGTCTACGGATATCCCGAACGCAGTCACTCGAAGCTCGGTGGTGAGGCGGTGTTCAATGCGGTGCAGGTGGTCGATGCATCCGGTCGGTCGGTGGCGCGCTACCGCAAGACCCACCTGTTCGGTGAACTCGATCGCGCTCACTTCACTCCCGGGCCGGAACTGTTGGTGCAGTTCGACTTCGGTGGACTGCGGTGCGGCCTGCTCACCTGCTACGACGTCGAATTTCCGGAAACCGTTCGCGCGCACGCCGACGCCGGAACGCAGTGGCTCATCGTCCCGACCGGCCTGATGACCCCGTTCGAGATCATCGCAACCCACGTCGTCCCGACTCGGGCGTACGAGAGCCAGCTGTTCCTCACCTACGTCAACCGCTGTGGCACGGAGACGAGTCTGACCTACTGCGGACTGACCTGCGCCGTCGCGCCGGGCGGCACCGACCTCGCGCGGGCCGGTGCGCACGAACAGCTGCTGACGGTGGATCTGGATCCGGCCGAACTCCAACGATCACGCGCCGTCAACACCCACCTGGCCGACCGCCGAACCGACCTCTACCCGACAGGACCCTCGCGGGCCGAGCAGGAGACCGACCGATGACCACACCCGTCACCCCGGACAGCGCAATCGAATCCGAGGACGACCAGCCGCTCACGATGTTCGGTCCGGACTTCCCGTTCGCCTACGACGATTACCTGGCGCACCCGGCCGGCCTCGGCAGCGTTCCCGACGCTGCCCTCGGTACCGAGGTCGCGGTGATCGGGGGTGGTCTCGCGGGTATGGTCGTCGCGCGCGAGCTGCTCGAACTCGGGCTGAAACCCGTTGTGTACGAGTCCGATCGGATCGGCGGGCGCATGCGTTCGGTGCCGTTCGACGGGCACCCGGGTGTGGTGGCCGAGATGGGCGCGATGCGGTTTCCACCGTCGTCGACCGCGCTGTTCCACTACCTCGACGCCGTCGGGCTCGAAACGACGCCGTTTCCGAACCCGCTGGCCGAGGTGACCCCGAGTACGGTGATCGATCTGAAGGGCGAGAGTCACTACGCGCAGAAACTCGACGACCTTCCGCCGATCTTCGCCGAGGTGGCCGAGGCGTGGAACAGGACGCTCGAGGATCACGCCGAACTGATTCCCCTGCAACGTGCCATCCGCAGGCGGGACGTGGAGACGATCAAGCGAATCTGGAACGAGCTGATCGTGAAGTTCGACGATCAGACCTTCTACGGATTTCTCGCTGCGTCCGAGCACTTCTCGTCGTTCCGAATGCGAGAGTTGTTCGGCCAGGTCGGCTTCGGAACGGGCGGATGGGACACCGATTATCCCAACTCCATTCTCGAGATCCTTCGTGTCGTCATCACCGCAGCGGACGATCACCATCGCGGAATCGTCGGCGGATCACAGCAACTGCCGTTGCGGCTGTGGACCGACCCGCCCGCGACCATGGCGCACTGGCCCGCGGGTACCTCGGTGGCCTCGCTGAACGGCGGCACCACGATGTCGCGAGTCACCGAGATCAGGCGCACCGACGGCGGCACCACGATCCACGACGACCGCGGCAACATCCGCACCTACGCTGCCGCCGTGGTGACCGCACAGAGTTGGATGTTGCTCAGCAACATCAGATGTGACGACGATCTGTTCCCCATCGACCACTGGACCGCCATCGAACGCACCCACTACATGGGGTCGACCAAAGTGTTCGCACTCGTCGATCGGCCGTTCTGGAAGGACAAGGATCCGGTCACCGGTCGAGACCTGGTCAGCATGACGCTGACCGATCGAATGAGTCGCGGCACCTACCTACTCGACCAGGGCGAGGGCAAGCCCGGGCTGATCTGCCTGTCCTACACGTGGTCCGACGATTCGCTCAAGCTGCTGGCCCTCGACCCGACCGAGCGCATGAACATCATGCTGCGCTCACTGGAGGAGATCTATCCCGGCGTCGACTTCCGCAGCCACATCATCTCGACCCCGGTGACACTGTCCTGGGAAACCGAACGCGATTTCATGGGTGCCTTCAAAGCCAATCTGCCGGGCCACTACCGCTACCAGGAAAGACTGTTCACCCACTTCGTCCAGCACCAGCTCGACCCCAGGCATCGAGGAATCTTTCTCGCCGGTGACGACATCTCGTGGACCGCGGGCTGGGCCGAGGGTGCCATCCACACCGCGCTCAATGCGGTGTGGGGCGTCGTGCATCACTTGGGCGGTTCGTCGGCAGAAGGCAACCCGGGACCGGGCGATGTGTTCGAGTCGATTGCTCCGCTTCGGTTGGGCGACTGACCTTTCGGGGCCAGCGACCTGGGTGTGTGCTCGTCGAACACGAACAGTGCCAGAGCGATGGTCAGCATCACGGCAACCACCCAGATCGCCCGTAGCCCGAACAGCTCGACCGCGACTGCGCCGAGCAGCGCCCCGCCGAAGAATCCCGAGATCACTGCGCCGAACCGTCGGGTGCGGGTGCCGGCCTCCAGATCGTGTTCGACCACTCGATGGAATGCAGCCATCGCCATACTGCGGAGATTGCCTGTCGTCATGGTGGTGTTGAACGGCGAATCCACCAGCACGCGAAAGGTGGTCACCTGCACGCCTGCAACGTGAGCGAGGATCACCGAGACCACCGCATCGGGCACGGTCGCCGGCAGAAATCCGACGACGAGGACCACGAGGATCTCGAACACCAGCACTGCCCGCACCGGTCGTCGCACGATCTTCGCAACCGCGGGCAGCGCGATGAACTCCGCGGTCGCGACGCCCAGGACGAAGGCCGCCAACGGGGGTAGGAACGCCAGTGCCTCGACCCAGCGGCCGCCGGCGACATCGACGCCGAGTAGCACCACGTTGCCGGTCTGCGCGCCGGCGAACACTCCGCCACGGGTGATGTAGGTGTACGCGTCGAGGAATCCACCGACTGCCGCCAGCAGTACTCCGAGCCGAACCGACTTCGCAGTGGCGACGGCGGTATGGGGTTCGGGACGAGGCGTGGTCATCGGGAAATCCTGACACGAAGGCCGATATTCACGTTGTCGCGGCAAGCAGCGAGAGCAACAATTCGGCTCGCACCCGCGCCGACGTCAGATCCACCGCGAGCAATTCCTCGCACCGCGTGATCCGGTTTCGCAGCGTGTGACGATGAACCGACAGGTGTGCCGCAGCGGTTTCCCAATGCCCGTTCGCCTCGAGGAAAGCCCGAAGTGATCCCACCAGATCGGCGGAATGGGTGCGGTCGTACTCGGCCAGTACCGCGATGGTCACTGCAGCCATGGCGCGCAACGACTCCTGTACCGGTTCGGAGGCCAGCAGCATCGATCCGGTGAATTCGACGATCCGGTCGTGGGGACCCGCCGCCGCGCAGGCGAGTGTGGCTTGCCGCAGCGCCGCAGGCGACTCGTAGATGTGCAGCCGGGAACTGATGCCTGCACACGTCGACCGAGGGAGTGATTCGACGAGGTGAGCGACGAATCGGGTGTCGTCGGAGCCGCGCAGCAGCAGTTCGCAGCCGGTATCGGTGCGACGGGCGTAGGTCGGCCGCGCGCGGAGCCGGCACTCGGCATCGACTGCGTCGGCGATGCGTTCGGACGGTCCGCGGATCACCGCAACCCTGATGTGGGAGTCGTCGTCGGCAGCATCGGCGAGATAGCTCGGTAGGGCCGTGTCGTGGGTGGGCGGGAGGTGCCCGTCGAGCAACAACCCGAGTGCGAGGGTGTTGAGCCTGGACTGCTCCGCGCGCAAACGTGCCGGCTTCTCGAGGTCGAGCGTCACCAGTGATACCGCGTGTCCCAGCAGGATCTGCTCGACCCCGGTCATCGGCCCTGTGGTGCGAATGGCCAGGAAAGTCGGAGCGCCACCGGTGATCGCAACCGCATGCAGGGTCACTGTGCGCCCCGGTTCGCTCGCCGACACGGTGGCGGGAGAGGACGACGGCCGGATGCTGCGGGCGATCTCGCGGGCCTGCTCGACGAGGTCGGAAGCGTCTGCGGGATGAAACGGCTCGGTGCGCCGGCCGATCAGCGCCACCGATGTCGACGTGGCAACGGCGAGTTCACGGACGATCGCGTTCACGCCGCCGTGCAGTGCTGCCCGAGTGATGCGGTTCTGCACGGAGGCCGCGCGAACGACCTGCTCGTACTCCTGCTCGGAGATTCTCTTCATGACCGCGCGAATGACGGCGGCGAAGGGAATGTCGTAGGGGACCTCCACGACGGGAAGGCCCACATCCTCGGCGGTCTCGAGGATGTGTCGCGGAATTGTGCTGTGGGACAGTCCGACTCCAAAACCGAGGCAGGCGACACCAGCGGCGGCGAGGGTGCGGACGTAGGTGGACAGCGCGGGGCCGTCGGAGTCGAACCCGAGCCCGGTCGTCAGAATCAGCTCACCGCCGGACAGCCACGGGCTGGGGTCGGTGAGCTCGGTCGCCTGCGCGAAGGTGATGGGTACGGCGCTGCGTTCGGGTCCTCCGCGGTGACTCAGTCGAAGGTGTCGTTGCCTCAGCAGCCAGGACATCTGCACGCTCACCTGTCGAACTGTAAACCCCGGGTCGACGAAATGGAGTGCAACCTCCCCTTCGAATGGACGAATTGGCAGCAGGCCTGGGCGGTCGACCGGTCGCATACTTGCTGGACCAGCCCACACGAAAGGTGCGACCATGGCCTCGATCGAGTACCGACTTCCGCAGGAGCGCAAGATCGTCACCGCCTTCCCCGGGCCGAAGTCGGCGGCGTTGGCGCAGCGCCGCAAGGCCGTCGTCGGTGCAGGCGTGTCGTCGACGTTGCCGGTGTACGTGGCCGACGCGGACGGTGGCGTCGTGGTCGATGTCGACGGGAATTCGCTGATCGACCTCGGGGCCGGAATCGCCGTGACGACAGTCGGTGCGTCCAACCCGGCAGTCGTTGCTGCAGTGCAGGATCAGGTCGGACACTTCACCCACACGTGTTTCATGATCGCGCCGTACGAGGGTTACATCGAGGTCGCCGAGAAGCTGGCCGAGTTGACGCCGGGCGATCACGACAAGCGCAGCGTTCTGTTCAACAGTGGTGCCGAGGCCGTCGAGAACGCGGTCAAGATCGCACGTCACGCCACCGGGCGGTCGGCTGTCGTCGTGTTCGACCACGCGTACCACGGTCGTACCAATCTGACGATGGCGCTGACGTCCAAGTCGATGCCGTACAAGAGTGGGTTCGGGCCGTTCGCTCCCGAGGTCTATCGAGCGCCGATGTCGTATCCGTTCAGGGAGGGCCTGAACGCCGACGGTTCCGCGGTGACCGGTGCCCAGGCTGCGGCCCGGGCGATCTCCGTCATCGAGAAGCAGGTCGGCGCGGGCAATCTCGCGGCCATCCTGATCGAGCCGATCCAGGGCGAGGGCGGCTTCATCGTGCCCGCAGAAGGATTCCTCCCGGCACTGGCGGACTGGGCACGCGAGAACGGCGTCGTGTTCATCGCAGACGAGGTGCAGGCCGGATTCACCCGCACCGGTGCGTGGTTCGCGAGCGAACACGAGGGCATCGTGCCGGATCTGATCACCATGGCGAAGGGTATCGCAGGAGGTATGCCGCTGGCCGCGGTCACCGGCCGTGCCGATCTGATCGACGCCGTGCACCCCGGTGGACTCGGTGGCACCTACGGCGGCAACCCCGTCGCCTGCGCCGCGGCACTGGCGTCCATCGAGCAGATGGAGACACTCGACCTCAATGCACGCGCCCGCGACATCGAACGCATCGTGTTCGAGCGACTGAATGCGCTGCGTACCGAGATCGGCATCATCGGTGAGGTGCGTGGTCGCGGAGCCATGCTTGCGATCGAACTCGTCCTGCCGGGTGGGCGTGAGCCCAACCCGGAGGCCACCAAAGCCGTTGCGGCGGCGGCACTCGAGGCCGGGGTGATAGTGCTGACGTGCGGCACCTACGGCAATGTCATCCGGTTGCTGCCGCCACTGGTGATCTCCGACGACTTGCTGAGCGAGGCGCTCACCGTCCTCGAAGATGCGCTCCGCGCTGTTGCACAGGGGAACTGACATGTCGGCTGCCGACCTGATCTCCTCACTGCCCACCGATCTGTGGCTCGGCGGCGTGCAGTCGACCTCTGCGTCGGGTGCACGATTCGCCGTGCTGAACCCGGCGACCGGCGAGGAGTTGACCACCGTCGCCGACGCGACCGCGGCCGATGGCATCACCGCGCTCGACTGTGCCGCCGAGGCGCAGCCGGGATGGGCGGCAACGCCCGCTCGTGAGCGAGCCGAGATTCTGCGGCGCGCCTTCGACCTGCTGCAGGAGCGTGCTGCCGACTTCGCTCTGCTGATGACGCTCGAAATGGGAAAGTCGTTGGCGGAGAGCCACGGTGAGGTGAAGTACGGCAGCGAATTCCTACGCTGGTTCGGTGAGGAAGCCGTCCGAATCGGTGGACGGTTCACCCCCGCCCCTGCGGGTAACGGCTCGATCCTGGTCACCAAGTCGCCGGTCGGCCCGGTCCTGGCGATCACCCCGTGGAACTTTCCGCTGGCCATGGGCACACGCAAGATCGGCCCGGCACTGGCGGCGGGCTGCACCGTCATCGTCAAACCGGCCGAGGACACCCCACTGACGATGCTTCTGCTCGGCCAGGTGTTCGCCGACGCAGGGTTGCCGAGTGGTGTGTTGTCGATGCTTCCCACCTCCGACGCCGCCTCCGTCACCGGCCCGTTGATGGACGATCCGAGGCTGCGGAAGATCACGTTCACCGGATCGACCGGAGTCGGAAAGCTGTTGGTGCGCAACGCAGCAGATCGACTGCTGCGGACGTCGATGGAACTCGGTGGCAACGCTCCGTTCATCGTGTTCGACGACGCAGACATCGACGCCGCTGTCGACGGAGCGATGCTGGCCAAGATGCGCAACGGCGGCGAGGCCTGCACGGCGGCCAACCGCCTGTACGTCGCGAACTCCGTGCGTGAGGAATTCACCGCGAAGCTGACCGCGCGGATCGAGGCACTGACGGTCGGTCCGGGTGACCGCGAGGGCACCGACATCGGGCCGCTCATCAACGACAAACAGCGTCGAACTGTCACCGCCCTCGTCGACGACGCCGTCGCGAAGGGAGCACGGGTGCGCACCGGCGGAGCTGCACCCGAGGGGCCCGGATTCTTCTACGCGCCGACGGTTCTCGACAGCATCCCGGCCGACGCGAATCTGTTGCAGGACGAGATCTTCGGCCCGGTCGCAGCGATCGTCGGATTCGACACCGAGGACGAGGCCGTGGCCGCGGCCAACGACACCAGGTACGGGTTGGTGGCGTACTTCTACACCGAGAGCCTCGACCGCGCCCTTCGGGTGTCGGCGGCTCTGGACACCGGCATGGTCGGCGTCAATCGCGGTGCGATCTCCGACGCCGCAGCCCCGTTCGGTGGTGTCAAGGAATCGGGCTTCGGACGCGAGGGCGGGTCGGAGGGTATCGAGGAATACCTCGAGACCAAGTACATCGCGCTCAGGTAGCGGTGCACGTATCGCTCCACTCCGCGACCGAGGGCGCGGGAATCCGCGACTTTCGGCCGGGAGTGGAGCGAGAGGGTGCTGAGATCATCGACCCATCTGTCGGTCCAGTTCGTACCTGACCGCGTCGAGGAACTGCTCGGTGGTCAGGTAGTCCTGGTCTTTTCCGATCAGTGTGGCGAGGTCCTTCGTCATTCGACCGTCTTCGACGGTCCTCACGACGACGTGTTCGAGTAGTCGGGCGAACCGGCCCACTTCGGGTGTTCCGTCCAACTTGCTGCGGTGTTCGAGGCCGCGAGTCCACGCGAAGATCGACGCGAGCGGGTTGGTCGATGTGGGTTCGCCGGCCTCGTGCTCACGGAAGTGCCGTCGTACGGTTCCATGGGCAGCTTCGGCCAGGCATGTTCTGCCGTCCGGTGTCAGCAGGATGGACGTCATCAAACCCGGTGAGCCGAATCCCTGTGCAACCGAGTCCGATTGCACGTCACCGTCGTAGTTCTTGCAGGCCCAGATATACCCACCTTTCCACTTCATGGCCGACGCGACCATGTCGTCGATGAGGCGGTGTTCGTACGTCAGGCCGGCTGCCTCGAACTCGGCCTCGAACTCGGTCCGGTAGATGTGCTCGAAGACGTCCTTGAATCGACCGTCGTACGCCTTCAGGATGGTGTTCTTCGTCGACAGGTAGACCGGATAGTTCTGCTGCAAACCGTAGTTCAACGAGGCGCGCGCGAAATCGATGATGGACTGGGTGAAGTTGTACTGGCCCTGCACCACTCCGCCGAGGCTCTCGTCGGTGAACCTCACCAACTCGTGCTGTATCGATTCGCTTCCGTTGTCGGGGGTGTAGGTGATGGTGACGGTACCCGGCCCGGGTACCGTGAAATCGGTTGCGCGGTACTGATCGCCGAAAGCATGACGCCCGATGACGATAGGTTCGGTCCACCCAGGAACGAGTCGGGGAACATTCGAGATTATGATGGGGGATCGAAAGATAGTTCCTCCGAGTACATTCCGGATGGTGCCGTTGGGCGAGCGCCACATCTGTCTCAGGCCGAACTCCTCCACTCTGTCGGCGTCGGGCGTGATGGTGGCGCACTTGACGCCGACACCGTACTTCTCGATAGCTCGTGCAGCGTCGATGGTGACCTGATCATCGGTGGAGTCGCGAGACCGGATGCCCAGGTCGTAGTACTCGAGGTTCACATCGAGATACGGAAGGATCAGATGATCCCTGGTGTACTGCCAGATGATTCGGGTCATCTCGTCGCCGTCCAGTTCGACGACGGTGCCCTCGACTCGGGTCTTGGATTTCGGCATGAGAGTTGAGTCCCTTCAGCGGGCTCTGCACTGCGGCAGAGTCATTCGTTGTATCCGAAAATCGAATTCCACGCGGCCTGATCCTCGGCGGAATGGGTGGTCGATTCCTCCTGGGTGATCCGGTGCACCTTGGGATCGGTGAAGTCGGGGAGCTGAACACCGAGAATGTTCGGCGGATCGACGTCGGTCCGTACCGAGTACTCACCGAGGTCGGTGAACACGCGCTGGCCGCGGGTGGAGAGGTTCCAGTTCATGAATACCTGTGCGGCAGCAAGATTGCGTGCGGTGTCGGCCACTCCGGTGTAGTAGTCGTACGAGGTGACTCCCTCGTCCGGTACGACGAAATCGACAGGGGCGTTCTCGTTGTTCGCGATGTTCACGCTGCTCACGACGACGGTGCCGGCATTTATTTCGCCGCGGGCCAAGGCGTCGAGCTGGGCCCCGATGGAGTCGAACACTCGAGCCTCCGAGGAGTATCGGCGGAGGTAGTCGTCGCCGAGGACATCGCGCTGAAATCGAGTCAGAGCGAGCGCGCTTCCGCCCGAACCGGCCTGCGCGATACCGAGTTTGTCGTCCCAACGATCCTCGAGAAGAGAATTCCACGACGTGGGGGTGTCGGTGTCGTCGACGACTGCGCGGTTGTAGCCGAAAGTGTAGATCGGGTTGAACGTGCGGAAATATCGGTTGTCGTCGAACGAGACGTCATCCTGCAGATTGTTCGCAGTACCTGGCAAGTAAGGTTGGAACAGTCCGCGCTCGGCCAAACCCCGAACGAACCCCGGGTCGGAGATCCGGATGACGTCTGCATCGAGGCGACCGGTGCTGTATTCGGCCGTGAGGCGTTCGTAGAGCCGATTCGACGTCAAGCGAACGAGTTTCACATCGATACCGGTGTCGGCCTCGAACTGTTCGAGCACCTCGGATTCGGTGTCCTGGGTGTATCCGCTGTACAGCGTGATCGTGCCCTCCGACGTTGCTTGCGACCACAGATCAGGGTCTGCGATCTGCTCGCCGTCGATCACCAGAGCACCACCTGGTTCGGTGATGGACGCGGCGGACTGTGCCAGCGAGGGGGCTTGCGGTGGTGGACTGCATGCGGGCACCGCGGCGACTGCGATTGCGCACACTGCGGCACCGAATCGCCGGATCGTCGATGTGGTCATCTACTTGGACTCCTTTGCGCCGAATCGGCGGGACAGTGCGGCAAGAACGCCGATCACGACGCAGTAGAGCAACCCGAGTTCGGCGGCCGATCGGATGGATCCGTTGTCGTAGGCGTCGAAGATCGCGATGGACAGCAATCTCGTATCGGAGGTGAAAAGGAAGAGAGCGGCTGTCAATTCGCGCACCGACAACATGAGCAGCAGCAGAAAGGTCGAGGACAGGCCGATGCGGAGCAGGGGCACTGTGACGAATCGGATGGCCTTCGCTCGGCTCGCGCCGAGCATCACTGCGCTGTCCTCCAGGTCCTGGTCGAGCTGAACGATGGAGGATGACACTCCGCGGTATCCCTGCGGCAGGAAGACTGCGATGAATGCGACGACGAGGACGGCGAGAGTTCCATAGATCGGAACGGGCAACGCCAGCCAGGTCCAGAGCAAACCCAGCCCGAGCACGATCGCGGGAACTGCCAACGGCAGCATTGCCACGTACTCCAGCACCGATCGTCCAGGCGACCTGGTCCGGTAGCGGGTGTACGCCAGCGCGAAACAGAAGGTAGTGCCGATGGCCGCGGTCGAGACACCGACGATGACACTGTTGAGCACAACGTTGTGGAAGTCCGGGTCCTGAACTGTTTGCCCCAGGCTCCACAAGGACAATGCGCCGGCGTCGAACAACTCCCCGAGTCGGGCCAGGTACGGGCTGGTCTGGATTGACGCCACTACGAGGGCTCCCATCGGGAGCGCCACGGCGAGAACGAAGTACAGCCATGCGAGAGCGGCGGCCGGCCAACGCCAGCCTCGAAGCGGCACCTGCCGTGCGCGCACTCCTTTGCCGCTCACCGTGGTGTATTCCTTGCTGCCGGTCACTCTGTTCTGCAAGGCCACGACAATCACGAGCAGAACGGTGAGGACGACTGCGATGGCTGCCGCATCGTTGCTGCGAGCCGGCGCAGCGTTCATGAGTCGATAGATGAGGGTGGGCAGGGTGTCCACGCCGCCGGGCACACCGATGACCTGTGCGACGGCGAAGTTCTCGACGGTCAGGGCGAAGACGAGTATGCCGGATCCGATCGTGGCAGGAAGCACGAGCGGAAAGGTGATCTTGCGGAGCATCTGGGTGAGCCCTGCACCGTGCAGGCTGGCCGCATCTTCGAGATCCGGATTCATCAACGACAACGCCGAGTGAATCATCAGGAACGGGTACGGAGCGTAATACAGGCCGAGAACGAAGATCATTCCGGCGAAACTGTAGATGTCGACGAATCCGGGCAGTCCGAGGGCAGTCAGGGCGAGATTGAGGTAGCCGGTTGCGGGTCCCGCGAGCAGAGCCCACGCCAGCGCGCCGACGAGAGATGGCAGGAACAGCGGAGCAATGCCGATGCCGTAGATCAACTTTCGACCCGGGATATTGGTTCTGGCGGCCAAGAACGCCAGTGTCGCACCGATGAGGAGGGCGAGAATCGACGATCCGATTCCGACGATTGCGGAGCTCCACATCGCCTCCTGAGCCGACGCACGCCCCAGTGGAGCGAAATTGTCGAAGGTGAAGTTGCCGAAGTCGAAGACGTTGCTGCGGTCGGGATTGTCGGTGAAGGCACCCATGACGATGAAGAACATCGGGCACAGGACGATGAGCGCGAGAAGCGCGAGTTGGACGAGTGTCGGAAGGCTCCGGCGCAGCCGAGGGTTGCGGGTGCGCGAAACCGAGACACCCGGCGTCGGTGCCGGTGCTTGCCGCGGACGGTCGGTGGTCGGCGTGCTCACGAGAGAGCCCCGACGAGCTGGTTGCGGTCGTCGACTAGCAGCTGTGCAGCTCCCGGTGGGACATCGACGGCGACCCGTTCTCCTATGTGCAGCGCCCCTTTCGAGGATCCGGTGGCGAGCGCCTCGATACTCGGCCCGCCGTCGAGAGTGATGCGGTAGCGAACGGACGCCCCCTGGTAGCTCGCGACGTCGATACGCCCCGCCCACCCCACTCCCGCAGTCGTCTCTTCGTGCAGGGGCGTGACGGTCAGGTCCTCGGGACGCAGACACACGAGCAGTCGGTCCGAATGGTCGGGCACGGTGGCGTCGACTCTGATCGTGAAATCGTGGTCGGTGAGCGTCACGGCTCCGGACAGGCCAGGAGTAGGTGAGCACGCGAACAGGTTGCCCACGCCGAGGAACTCTGCGATCGACCCACTAGCGGGTGCGGTGTAGATCTGATCGGGTGCCCCACTCTGGACGATGCGACCGTTCAGCATCAGCGCAATGCGGTCGGCCAGGGCGAACGCTTCCACCTGATCGTGCGTGACGTAGATCGTGGTGAGGCCGAGTCGTAGTTGCAGTTCACGTAGTTCCATTCGCAGGCGTTCGCGCAGGCGCGCATCGAGATTGGACAGCGGCTCGTCGAGCAACAGGACGTTGGGACGCATGACCAGACTCCGCGCGAGCGCTACCCGCTGCATCTGCCCACCGCTCAACAGGCTGGCTCCGCGCTCGGCCAACTCACGCAGCCCGACCAGATCGAGTGTCTCGTGCACACGAGAGACGAGTTCGTCCTTACCGACTTTCTGCATCTGCAACGAGAATGCGACATTCTCGAACACGGTGCGATGAGGCCATACCGCGTACGACTGAAAGACCATTCCGACGTTGCGCTTGTTCGGCGGTACGGTTCGACCGCTGGACGAATTGTGCATCACGTTGTCGCCGATGGTGATTCGTCCTTCGTTCGGACTTTCGAGACCTGCAACGCAACGCATGGTGCTGGTTTTGCCGCAGCCCGATTGGCCGAGTAAAACGAGAGATTCTCCGTCGGCAATCTCGAGATCGAGCTCGCGAACGACGGTGTTCTTGCCGTAGGCAAGGGTCAAGTTCTCTATCGATACTTTCATGGGAATTCCTTCGATTTGTCGGTTCTTCTCAGACCCGAGACTCGACGAGCTGATGCAACGCTCGAATATCGCTGTCGTCGAGCGTGATCCCGTCTCGGATCTGCTCGTGGTACCGCGCCATCTCGTATTCGCCCGGTAGTCGAACGGGATCGGCGGGATCGGTTGCCGGAACCGAATGCAACCGATCACCGAAGTCCTGGACGCGCTCGTGCAAATCGGGCCCGGAGAGCAGCAGCTCGGTGTCGACGAGGATGAAGAAATGACCCAGGTTCTGGGCCCGCTCCGGTGAGACACTCCATGAGCTGACCTTGTCCAGATATGCTGCACCGGAGAGTAATCCGGCGAACAGGTCGACCATTACCGCCAGCCCGTATCCCTTGTGACCCGCGATCGGCTGCAGGAAGCCCGAGAGCGCAGCGCTCGGATCGGTCGTAGGGCGGCCCGCGCTATCGGTGGCCCAGGTGGCGGGAATGGCGCGGCCATCGGTTTGGGCGGCGCGAATCTTTGCTCGCGCTGCGACGCTCAACGCGATGTCGAGAAAAATGGGGTCGCCACCCGGATTGGGGACGCCCCATCCCATCGGGTTGTTGCCCACTCGCGTGGCCTTCCCTCCGGACGGCGCGATCGTGGTCGTCGCATTGCTGGCGATGATCGCCGCAAATCCCTCCGAGGCAGCCTTGAAAAGATATGGCATGACCGGGCCGAAATGGTTGCTGTGTCTTGCGAACGCCGCTCCCACGCCGCATGTTCGGGCACCGTCCATGGCTGCGGCGAGTGCAGCACTACCGACCAGAGGTCCCACCGCGTTGGCACCGTCGATCAAGGCCAGAGCCGGGGCCGGCCGAGCGGTGGTCACCACCGCGTACGGATCGATGCCCCCGACGGTGGCGCGATCGAGGTACTGCGGGACCCGTTGTATTCCGTGAGTATGAATGCCGAACAGGTCGGCCAACACGAGGACTTCGGCGATGGTCCGAGCTGAGGCCTCGGACATGCCGCACGTGATCAGTGCTCGCGATGCGAGATCCTCGAGGTGGGTGGCGGAAACCGTAACTGTCGACATGGCGCCATGGCTTTCTGTGCGGTCGGGGGAGTGACGAGGACGTTCGTCGAACAGGTCCGGTGAACGGTGGCCTATGGCCTGGATCACTCTCGAAAGCCACTATGGCAGCGCTGGCCGATAAGTAGTAGTCAAGGTTTCTTGAGCCCGACATAAGCGGTGCTAAAGTCGGGCCGATGAAGGCTGATTTGACCCGACTGCAGATCTTGTCAGCTGTCGGACGACACGGATCGATGGCCGCCGCAGCAGACGAGCTGAGATACACCTCTTCGGCTATCTCGCAGCAGATCAGCAAGCTGGAGTCCGAACTGGGCGTCGAGCTCGTCGAACGACATGCCCGCGGTGTGCGCTTGACCGAGGCCGGGCGAGCGGTTGTCGTGAGGGCACGCGCCATCGACGAGCAACTCGACGGCATGAAAGACGATCTCCGTGAGCTCGCCGGAGGGTTCACCGGGACCGTTCGCTTCGGAGTATTTCCCACGTTTGCCGCGTCGTTGTTGCCCGACGTCGTCATCGGACTACGTGAGACACATCCGGGAATTCGCCTGTCGGTACATTCGAGCCGAATCGCACCCTTGCAGGAGTTGCTCGAGACCCGGCAGCTCGATCTGGCGCTGACGTGGGACTATCCGTGGAATCGAACCGTCGACGAAGGTCTGACCGTTCGCGAAATTCTCAGCGACTCAACGGTATTGATCGTTCGGCGCGATCACGAACTTGCGCACGCGGATACGGTCGAGCTCTCGGATCTGAGCAACGACGACTGGATCGTGCGAGCTGGCGGTCACCCCACCGCGGAGCATCTCTGGCGCTGTGCCCACACTGCCGGCTTCAGGCCGACGGTGGCGGTCGAGGCGAGCGACTACCAGGAAACGCAGGCCATGGTCGCTGCGGGTCTCGGCGTTACGCTGTGCCCCCAACTGGCCACCAGCTACGTCCGCGGCGAGGTCGTCGTCAAGCGGCTCGCCGCGTCCGTGCCGCCACGGCGCATCTGTACGGCCCGTCCGTCGGACGTCAAACCGTCCGTCGCCAGTCTCCGCCTGGAGGGACTTCTTCACCAGGTTGTGAAGGGGTACAACCTTTCTCAGGGGTAGGCCTCCGACAGGCCGTCGTCGGTGCGGGATGTCGGAGTGATACCTCCTCTCAGTTCTGCGCGGCGGCGATTCGATCCTCGGCCAGGCGATCGGCTGCGGCTCCCAGCAGGATGCCCTCGGCGCGAGCGATGGCGAAGATGCCCGCGACCGTGCTGCGGATCTTGCCGATCGTGGCCATCACCTCGGTCGAATCCTTGCCGCGCAGTTCGCCTTCCACCTGGATCAGGCCGCCGGCGTTGGCAACGTAGTCGGGTACCCAGACAATCCCGCGCGCAGCCAGCATGGCTTCGACATCGGGTGTGAGGAGTTGATTGTTCGCTGCGCCGCACACGATGGACGCCGACAGCCGGGCCACCGACGAGGCGTCGAGAGTGGCACCCATGGCGCACGGCGCATAGACGTCGATGTCGGCACCGATGATGTCGGATTCGACGGTGACACCGGGGAAGTCGGTGACGATGCGATCGAGGGCGGGCGCGTAGGAGTCGCTGACGATCACCTCGGCACCTGCCTCGCGAAGCAGTGCGACGAGGTTGTAGCCCACTTTGCCCGCACCTTCGACGCCGACGCGCTTGCCGGTCAGATCGTCGGAGCCCCAGGTCGATTCGGCTGCGGCCAGAAGAGAAAGGAAGACTCCGAGCGCGGTTTGGGGGCCGCTGTCGCCGGTGCCGCCTGCGGTGGTGTTCTTGCCGACTACGT
The DNA here is from genome assembly GCF_002259145.1 of Rhodococcus sp. 15-2388-1-1a. Classification (NCBI taxonomy): domain Bacteria; kingdom Bacillati; phylum Actinomycetota; class Actinomycetes; order Mycobacteriales; family Nocardiaceae; genus Rhodococcus; species Rhodococcus sp. 15-2388-1-1a. Next base: position 60,111 of record NZ_NPFP01000039.1, read on the forward strand.
GCGCCGTCTCCTCGGCGATCATGTCGAGATCGTCGCTGTTGGTGCCCACATCGCCTGCGGTCACGTATGTTCCGCCGAGCGACTCGACGAACCGGCCGTACGCGCCCAGTAGCGTCGGGGTCTTGATGGCGTTGGGGTTGCCGATGATCACCGCTTTTCCGCCGCCGAGATCGACGCCCGCAACGGCGGCCTTGTAGGTCATTCCCCGGGAGAGCCGTAGTACATCGGTCAACGCATCCTGCTCGGATGCGTAGGGGTAGAAGCGCGTTCCGCCGAGAGCGGGTCCCAACGCAGTGGAGTGGACCGCGATGATCGCGCGCAACCCGGTGTCGCGATCCTGGCAGAACACGACGCGCTCGTGTGCGGAGTCGCGCGGCATGTCGGGACGATCGAACACGCCCGTCGGCAGGGGATCGTTCGAGGTGGGTACGACGGCGGGGTGGTCGGCAACGATGGACACAGGCAGTCTCTTTCGGTGATGAGGCGGCGGTACCCGGAAATGGATGGTGTCCGGGAACATGTCCGTCGAAGAGTGCCGTGAACGTGCACGCTGGTCAACCACCGTTGCCGAGAACGTGCATGTTGCACTGTGGCGCGTGAATCGACTCGGCAGAGCTGGTCTGGCTGCTCAGCGTCGGCCCTCCTCGGCGAGCTGCTCGAGCAACGGCTTGGTGCGGTACTGGATCAGCTCCGACATCGCGATGGACATGTTGGTGCGCTCGACGCCGGGAATGTCGAGGATGAGACCTGCGATGCGATACAGGTCGTCGGCGTCGACGGCGGCGATGCGGATGTGCATGTCCGCAGCCCCGGACAGCCCGAACACCTCGAGCACTTCCGGAATGGTGCGCAGGTGTTCGGTGACCGCCGCCAGGGTGTGCTGGTTGACCTGTGCGGTGACGAAGGCCTGCAGCGGGCGTCCCAGCGACTTCGGCGGAATGCGGTGATCGATCGGGGTCAGTGATCCTTTGTCGTCCCATCGACCGAGGCGTGCCTGGACGGTGTTGCGAGACAGGTTCAGTGTGGTGGCGAGTTCGACACCGGTGGCTCGTGGCCTCGCGCAGAGGGCGAGCAGGAGCCGGGCGTCGGTCTTGTCCAAATCGGTCATTGCGCACTTCCTGTCGCTCGGTCGTTACCCAATATTGTGCACGCTGCGCAGTTCTGAAGTCATCGCTTGTGCAGTGTGGATGTCGGTGGTGTCCTTGTGAAGGACATCACATCAGGACGGAGAGTGCCACGACCATGAACACCAACTCGCTGGTTCAGCTGATCAAAGAATCGGGAACAGTGGTGCGCAACGAGACCTACTCGCCCCTCGTCGCCGACATCGACACGGCCGCGATGATGGAGATGTACCGCGATCTCGTTGTCGTCCGGCGTATCGATTCCGAGGCCACCGCCCTGCAGCGACAGGGCGAACTGGGCTTGTGGGCACCGTTGCTCGGGCAGGAAGCAGCACAGGTCGGATCCGCTCGTGCGCTCGACACCGAGGACTTCGTGTTCGCCAGCTACCGCGAGCATGGTGTCGCTTACTGTCGCGGAGTAGACCCCACCCAGATGCTGCGGTTCTGGCGCGGATCGACACTGTCCGGCTGGGACCCGTACGAGTACCGCATGACTACACCGGCGATCATCGTCGGATCGCAGGGTCTTCACGCGACCGGTTACGCGATCGGTATGCAGCTCGAGGGCGCCGAGGGCGCAGCCATCACCTACTTCGGTGACGGCGCGACCAGCCAGGGCGACATCTCCGAGGCGCTGGGTTTCGCCGCCAGTTTCCATGCACCGGTGGTGTTCTTCTGTCAGAACAATCAGTGGGCGATCTCCGAACCGGTGACGGTGCAGACGAAGGCGACGATCGCCGCTCGCGGTGAGGGCTACGGAATTCCATCGGTGCGCGTCGACGGTAACGACGTCCTCGCGGTTCTGGCGGTGACCAGGGCAGCGCTGGCGCGGGCGCGTGAAGGCAGTGGCCCGACGCTCATCGAGGCCGTCACCTACCGCATGGGCCCGCACACCACCTCCGACGATCCGACGCGGTACCGCTCGGGTGCCACCGACGACGAATGGCGCGCCAAGGATCCGATCGACCGAATCGAGAAGCTGCTCAAGCGAATCGGCGTGTTCGACGACGCGTTCGCCGCCTCGGTGAAGCGCACGGCCGACGACGTCGCCGCCGAGCTTCGTCGCGGATGCCTGGAGACAGTCGAACCGGCGGCGATGTCGGTGTTCGACAACGTCTACGCCGACCCCCACCCCCTCCTGGACGACGAGCGAGCCCAGTTCGCCTCGTACCAAGCCGGATTCGAAGGAGCCATGTCATGACCACCCTGGAACGGCCCACCAGTCTTCCGTTGGGCAAGGCCATCAACGCAGGTCTGCGACGAGCGATGGAGAACGATCCGAAAGTCCTGCTGATGGGCGAGGACATCGGCAAGCTCGGCGGCGTCTTCCGCATCACCGACGGCCTGCAGAAAGACTTCGGCCCCGGTCGTGTACTCGACATGCCGCTGGCCGAATCGGGCATCATCGGCACCGCAGTCGGACTCGCGATGCGAGGATTCCGCCCCGTGTGCGAGATCCAGTTCGACGGCTTCATCTATCCGGCGTTCGACCAGATCGTCTCGCAGGTCGCCAAACTGCACTACCGCACCAGTGGAAACGTCAAGATCCCGATGACGATCAGAGTGCCCTACGGTGGCGGAATCGGTGCCGTCGAGCATCATTCGGAGTCTCCCGAAGGATATTTCGCGCAGACCGCAGGCCTTCGTGTCGTCACCTGCAGCAATGCCGCGGACGGCTACTCGATGATTCAGCAGGCCATCGCCAGCGACGACCCGGTCCTGTTCTTCGAGCCGAAGCGCCGGTACTGGGAGAAGAGCCCGATCGATCTGGAGTCGCGTGATCTCGACGCGTCCTACCCTCTGCATCGCGCGCGGGTGGTCACCGAGGGCACCGACATCACCCTCATCGCCTACGGCCCACTCGTTGCCACCGCCCGCAAGGCGGCCGAAGTCGCTGCCCACGAGGGAATCTCGATCGAGGTCATCGACCTGCGTTCTCTTTCGCCGATCGACTTCGAGACCATCGAGGCTTCGGTGCGCAAGACCGGACGGCTGGTCGTCACGCACGAGGCCCCCGTGTTCATGGGCCTCGGCTCCGAGATCGCCGCTCGGATCTCCGAACGCTGCTTCTACAACCTCGAAGCGCCGGTGCTGCGCGTCGGTGGCTTCGGTACTCCGTACCCGGCATCGAAGCTGGAGAAGTTCTATCTCCCCGACGTCGACCGGATTCTCGACGCAGTCGACCGCTGCCGCTCGCACTGACCTCGCGCTCACCGACCGCCGCCGATACGTACCGAACAGGATTCGACGATGCCCACCATCAAGAGCTTTCCGTTGCCCGACCTCGGGGAAGGACTCACCGAAGCCGATCTGCTGACCTGGCTCGTCGCCGTCGGTGACACCATCGAGCTGAATCAGAACATCGCCGAGGTCGAAACGGCCAAGGCCGCCGTCGAACTTCCCTCACCGTTCGCGGGCGTCGTTGCTGCCCTTCATGTGTCGGAAGGTGACACCGTCGAGGTCGGCGTCCCGATCATCGACATCCGCGTCGATGGAGGCACCGACGATGTCGCAGCTACCCCCGAGCTAGCCGCCGATGTGGACGAAGCGAGTCCGGTGGAGGACAGCGAGGAACGCGTCCCGGTTCTCGTCGGCTACGGCGTGGCGAAGGAAGGGTCGAGTCGACGCGGCGGCAGAGGGACCACGCCGGTCGCTTCGACCTCGAGTGGCCAGAACGGTAAACCGCTCGCTACACCGCCGGTGCGAAAGATTGCCAAGGACAACGCTGTCGATCTTGCCGAGGTACCCCCGACCGGAGCTCGCGGCGACGTCACCCGCGACGATGTCGAGTCGTATCTGCACGGAGCGGACACTGCAGGGGAGCAGACCCCACCGCGGGTCGGACGCGAGGTGCGCACACCGATCAAGGGAGTGCGCAAGCACACGGCGGATGCGATGGTGCGCAGTGCATTCACCGCTCCACACGTCACCGAGTTCGTGACCGTGGACGTCACCGAGACCCTGACACTGCTGGAATCCCTGAAGTCCTCGGCTCACTTCGCCGACGTGCGGCTGACTCCGCTGGCTCTGGTCGCCAAGGCGGTTCTCGTTGCGTTGAAATCGAATCCCTCGCTCAATTCGTCCTGGGACGAGGCAGCTCAGGAGATCGTCACCAAGTACTACGTGAACCTCGGCATCGCCGCGGCGACCCCGCGCGGATTGATGGTTCCCAACATCAAGGATGCCCACGAACTCTCGTTGGTGGATATCGCGCGCGCACTGGCAGAGCTGACGCGCACGGCCAAAGAGGGCAAGAGCAGTCCTGCCGACCTGGCCGACGGCACAATCACCATCACCAACGTCGGAGTGTTCGGTGTCGATGCAGGCACTCCCATCCTCAATCCCGGCGAAGCTGCCATCCTGTGCTTCGGTTCGATCCGCCGCATGCCCTGGGAACACGAGGGTGCCATCGCACTGCGGTCGGTGACGACACTGTCGCTCTCGTTCGATCACCGTCTCGTCGACGGCCAGCAGGGATCGCAGTTCCTCGCCCTCGTAGGCCGGTTGCTCAGCACTCCGATGGATATGATCGCCCTGAGCTGATTCACGCAGCTCGGCTCGATGGAGACGGCTCTACGGGAACAAGGGTGCGAGTGTGGCCGAGGCGATCGACGAGTACTTCCTGCAGCAGGTTCGGTCGATCCGGCCCGGTCGGTCGGTCGACGCGGATCCGCAGCGTCTGATCCGGTACTTCGACGCGCAACTCGCGAGCCGGCATCTCGACTTCGCCGCGCGCTGGTTGCAGTCCGCGGGCTTCGGCTACTACACCATCGGCTCGTCCGGGCACGAGGCCAACTCAGCTGTCGGTGCCGCGACCACGGTCACCGACCCGGCGCTCCTGCACTACCGATCCGGCGGCTTCTATGCCGCACGCGCACAACAGTATCCGGGTTCGACGCCGATCCAGAACGTGCTGGCGAGCCTGATTGCCTCGACATCCGATCCCATGTCCGGTGGCCGCCACAAGGTGTTCGGGCATCCGGACCTGGGCATCGTTCCGCAGACATCGACCATCGGTTCACAGGTGCCGCGCGCGGTCGGTCTGGCGTTCGCACTGGGGCGGGCGAAGGCACTCCGGCATCGAACCCCGTGGCCCGAGGACGCCATCGTCGTGTGCAGCTTCGGCGATGCCTCGGCCAATCATTCGACGACGGTGGGTGCGCTGAACTCTGCGGCCTATTGCGCACACCAATCCGTTCCGATGCCGATCCTGTTCGTCTGCGAGGACAACGGAATCGGGATCAGTACCCGATCGCCGCGGGGTTGGATCGCGCAGTCGCTCGGCCGATTACCGTCGATCGAGTACGTGCGCGCCGACGGCGATGATCCGATCGAACTGATGCGCACCGTCGACGCTGCGGTAGCGACGGTACGGGCAAGGCGGCGTCCGGTGGTCCTCCACCTCGAAACGGTGCGGTTGATGGGCCACGCCGGTTCCGATGCCGAACTCGCGTACCGCACCAACGCAGACATCGTCGGTGACTACGCACGAGATCCGTTGCTCGCCGGCGCACGCGCGCTGATCGGGGCCGGTGTGCTCTCGGCAGCCGACGTCGAAGGCCGCTACGAGGCGATGCGCGAGACCGTCATGACCGAGGCCGAGGCAATGGTCGAGTCCCTGCGGTCCGGGGCGTCGTCGCGCCTGGCTACCGCGGACGCGGTGATGGCCCCGCTCACCGAACGGCGACCGACTGCGGTAACCGCCACCGAACAGAGCCTGCGACCTGCAGAGGGCGGGTCGCGTCTGACGCTTGCAGCCATGATCAACAGGACGCTCACCGACATCATGGCGGCGCGACCGGACGTCCTCGTGTTCGGCGAGGATGTGGCCGTCAAGGGTGGCGTCTACGGCGTCACGAAAGGCTTACGCAAGAAGTTCGGCGCAGCACGGGTTTTCGATACGCTGCTCGACGAGCAGACCGTGCTCGGCACCGCCCTCGGTGCTGCGCTCGCGGGATTCGTCCCCATACCCGAGATTCAGTATCTCGCCTACCTGCACAACGCCGAGGACCAGCTTCGCGGCGAGGCGGCGTCGCTGAAGTTCTTCTCCGACGCCCAGTACACCAACGGGATGGTGGTGCGCATCGCCGGTCTGGCGTATCAACGCGGTTTCGGCGGACATTTCCACAACGACAATGCGGTCGCCGTTCTGCGCGACATTCCGGGCATAGTGGTTGCTGTCCCGAGTTCGGCGGCGGAGGCCGCCGGTCTGCTCCGAACGTGTGTGGCACTGGCCGTCGAGGAGGGGCGGGTGTGCGTTTTACTGGAGCCGATCGCGTTGTATCACCGCACCGACCTGCTCGACGGTGACGGGGCATTGCGTTGTGCCGACCATGCTTCGACCGAATTCGGCACGGTCGCAACGCATGGCGATGGCGTCGATCTGGCGATCGTCACGTTCGGGAACGGCGTGGTGATGAGTAGACGAGCCGCGTCCACGTTGCGCGAACACGGGATCGCTGTCACGGTTGTCGATCTGCGATGGGTCGTTCCGCTCCCGAGCGAGGATCTGCTGCACCGGCTCTCGGAATTCGATCGGGTACTGATCGCCGACGAGACCCGGCACGACGGGGGAGTGGGCGAGGGTGTTGTGACCGCTCTGGTCGAGGGAGGCTACGACGGTGCCATCCACAGAGTGTCGAGTGCGAATTCGTTCGTACCACTCGGTGCCGCGGCCGATCTGGTCCTCCTGTCGGAAGACCGGATCGTCGCCGCGGCCCTGAAGCTGATCGAAGTCGAGTGACTCAGTGAACCGGTTGGGCAGGGGCGACGGCGTCGCGATCACTGCGCGCCGGTGCCCGGATGAAGAACGACGCTGCCACCGCCACCAGTGACACGGCCCCGCCGTAGAGGAAGGCGGTGTGGATCCCGGCCTCGGAGCCGCCCACAGCGGTTGCGCCGTCGGCGATTCGGGCTGCTGCGGTGTTCGACATCACGGTGACGAACAGTGCGGTACCTGCGGCACCTGCCAACTGCTGAACCGTGCTGAAGATAGCGCTACCGTGCGAATACAGCTGGGTGGGAAGCGATCCCAGCGACGAGGTCATGAGCGGCGTCATGATGAGCGCGAGGCCGGCCGAGAGCAGCATGTGGATACCGATCACGAGCGGAAGGGCGGACTGCGCGTCCAGGACGGTCATCGACCACAGCGCGGCGCTCACCACCATCGCACCTGGAATGACCAACGGGCGCGGTCCGATTCGGTCGAAGATGCGTCCGACGAACGGCGCGAGCAGGCCCATCAGCAGTCCGCCGGGGAGCAGCATCAGGCCGGTGTCCAGGGTGTCGAGACCGCGGACGTTCTGCAGGTACATCGGTAGCAGGATCAGAGCGCCGAACAGGGCCATCATCGAGATCGCGATCATGCCGAGGCCGATGCTGAAGGTGGGGGTACGGAACGGACGCATGTCCAGTAGAGCTCCACCCTGATCTTGCCGGGCGATCTGACGCAGCACGAACACCACCAGGGCAATCGCTCCGACCACCAGTGGCAGCCATACCGGCACCACGGACTCCTCGGCCGAGTGTCCCAGGCTGCTCAGGCCATAGACGATCCCGCCGAAAGCCAACGCGGACAATACGACCGACGGCGGATCGAACGACGGCCGACCGGTCTGGGTCACGTTCTTCACCAGAGTGGTCCCGATGGCGAACGCGACGAGTGCGATCGGCAGGACGAGCCAGAACATCCAACGCCAGTTCAGCGAATCGAGGATGACTCCAGAGATGGTCGGACCGATGGCGGGGGCCACGGCGATGACGATGGAGATCACGCCCATCATCGCGCCGCGCTTGTGCGCCGGAACCACCGTGAGCACGGTGGTCATCAGCAGCGGCAACATGATCGCCGTGCCGCTGGCCTGGGTGACGCGTCCGAGCAGGAGCAGCTCGAAGCCAGGGGCAGAGGCTGCGAGCAGCGTGCCGACGGTGAACAGAGTCATCGCCGCCACGAATACCTGGCGCAGTGTGAAGCGCTGGAACAGGAATCCGGTGATGGGGATGACCACCGCCATCGTCAGCAGAAATCCGGTGGTGAGCCACTGTGCGGTGGTCGCCGTGATGCTCAGGTCGACCATCAGTGTGGGCAGCGCCACGCTCATGATCGTCTCGTTGAGGATCATGACGAACGCGGCGATGACGAGGATGCCGATCAACAACTTGCTGCCCGGCGCGAGCTGCCCGTCGGGTGCGTGGTCGGTCTCAGGTGTGGTCATGTGTCGAGAACTTTCGCGTATGGGTTCAAAGGTGCAAAGGAATACTGTCGAGACAGCCTGACTCATTGTGACAGTGACTGTCAACTTGAATATTACTGGTAAGTTGACGGCGAGAATACCGAGAAGCGGGCGATGGGTGGAGGACGATGAGCGAGCACGTACCGGATCTGCGAGAGCGTCGTCGCCGAGAAACCCAGCTCGAGATCACCCGTGCCGCGCTCGAACTGTTCGAGACGCAGGGCTGCGCCGCGACGACGGTCGACCAGATCGCACGTCGGGCCGGAGTATCGCCCAGCACGTTCTTTCGTAGCTTTGCATCCAAGGAAGAATCGGTTCTCGGCCTCGCCCCGGAGTTCGAGCTCGACATCGACGCCTGGCTGGCGTCGTCCGCACCCGAGGACATCACCCTCACTGCGATCGAAGCACTCTACGAGCGATCGGTCGAACGATTTTCCGCCGCCCCGCACGAGGCGCGGGATCGACTACTGCGTACCCGACGGCTCATCGGGCGTGACGACCACCTCCGAGCCGCTGCCTTCGCGACCGAGGCCATGACGCTGTGTCGCGTCACCGACTCGGTGGCCGCCAAACTCGGTGGCCACGAATCACGTTCGTACGCACGGTTGCTGATCGAGGGTGCCGGAATGGCCATGCGCATCGCCTTCGACGACTGGGCCGAGCGCATCGACGCCGGGCAGGACGCCGACCTGGTGGACATCTACCGAACCACGCTGCGCGATCTACGACGCGTCGTGGGCGGCTGACGTCGCACGTCGTGCATGGAACTTCGTAGCAGGGGTCGAGTTTTCGTGCACGTGGCGCGAAGCGCCTCTCACCCCAAGCGACTGGGCGAGAGGTCCGCTTCGACGAGTCCGCGCTCGGTGACGTCGACCGGAAGTGGTTGCCGCCGAACCAGAGACGCGCCGACTCTGGCCAGCGCCGCACACGTCTGGATTCCGTATCCGCCCTGACCGGCGCACCAGAAGAAGCCCTCGAGCTTCGTGTCGAAGCCCACGACCGGGGTGCGATCGGGGACGAAACTGCGCAGACCCGCCCAGGACGAGCGCAGATGTCGTCCCGTCAGCGTGGTCGCCTCGGCAATGTCGTCGAACGCTCGGGCGATCTCCAACTCGTCCGGGCGGGCATCGCTGGGCTCGGTGGGCGTCTCATCGGCAGGTGAACACAATAGTTGTGCGCCTTCCGGTTTGATGTAGAACTTCTCGTCCATATCGCTCAACGTCGCAAGATTCGCGGTGTCGAGATTTTCGGGCGCGGCGACCATGAACACCGACCGACGCATCGGGACGAGTCCGATCGGATCGGCACCCGCCAGTGCGCCCACGACGTCCGCCCATGCGCCTGCTGCGTCGACGACGAGCGGCGCAGTGTGGACCGAACCGTCCGTGGTGTGCACGTGCCACAGTCCGTCGATGCGTCTCAGTTGCGTCACGCCTGCCCCGGTGTGGACTCGACCACCTCGATCGCGCAGCCCCCGCACGAACCCCTGATGCAGCGCGTGTACGTCGACCTCCATCGAATGTGGTTCGTACAGTGCACAATCGATCAGTTCGGGGCGCAGCGGCGGAAAGAACGCACGCGCGTCGGTAGGAGAGACCAATTGGGCGTCGGGTGTCAGTCGGCTGACATCGGCGTACATCGCCTCGAGCGCGTCACCTCGCCCGACGGCCGCGATCTGCAGCAGCGGACGCGGGGCGAGCAGTTCGGACCGGAAGTGCTCCGGCGGGTTCATCAGGAATTCACGACTGGCGGTCGTCAGAGCACGAATGGTGCTGTTGCCGTAGGTCTCCAGGAACAGCGCGGCCGAGCGGCCGGTGGTGTGGAAGGCGAGGGTCTTCTCGCGCTCGAGCAGTGTGACGCGTCGGTCGCTCGCGAGTTCGTAACCGAGCGAGACGCCCCCGATTCCGCCGCCGATCACGATGACGTCGGTGGAGTTCGGTTCTCGCTCGGACGTGGTCATGGATTGCTCCCGTTCGTTGTCTCTGCGGTCCACTGCGCGCCGGGGCCGATCGACTCGTCGAAGATCAGCCAGGTTCGCGTCGACAGTATCCCGTCGAGTCCCTGCAGCTTGTCGAGCACCAGATGGCGTAGTGCCGACGTGTCCGGAGCCCGAACCAGGACGAGCGCGTCGAAATCTCCGCCCATGAGGCTGACGTGTTCGACGAACGGGAAGGTGCTCAGGTCGTCGGCGACGGCGCGCCAGGAATCCTGCCGAATGGACAGAGCCACATACGCCGACGCGCCGAACCCCGCTTTCTCGTAGGAGATGCGTGCGGTGAATCCCTCGATGACCCCTTCGTCGACGAGACGGTCGACGCGCACGTAGGCGTGTGCTCGCGAGATGTGGGTGGCCTCGGCCAGGGCGCGCATGGACATCCGGCCGTCCCGGCTGAGCTCGGTGACGATGCGTCGGTCCACGTCGTCGAGTCGGTACTCGGGTCCGTGCTGTGCCATCCGTCCACTCCAGGTCGCTCGAGAACGGTCTGTGTAGACGAATTGTCACATTCTTTGGCACATCAAGCCATCGATCTTCGTTTCCGCTCACGATTTGAATGTCGGTCCATCTGGCCGCACTCTGTGTAGAACACATCGATCCGCGACGAACACGAGCAGAAGGGGTACCGCATGACCACGACCGATACGCTCGATCACGTCACGACCTCGGTCGCACGACGCGTCCGTCAGGGATACGAAGCCGACTTCGTGGAGTGGACCGATCGCGGTATGGATCTCGTCCGAACCTTTCCCGGATTTCTCGGTGGCGGTTGGCTGCGCAGTTCCGGTGATTCCAGCGACTACCACGTGGTCTATCGATTCGAGACACACGACAACCTCGACGCCTGGCTGCGCTCGGATGCCCGGCGCACCTGGCTCAGCACCGGCCGTCCCATCGCCGACGACGTTGCGACACATCGACTCTCCGGTGTGGAGGGATGGTTCGAGCCGCAGTCCAACCTCACCGACGCCGTCCGGGTCATCGGTGGTCCGCCGCCGCGGTGGAAGCAGGCGATCTCGATCGGCGTGGCCTTCTACGCCGTCAGTCTGCTCGTCAACATCGTTCTCACGCCACATCTGACGGACCTGAACGTGGCTCTGCGCACTGCACTGGTGGTGATGATGTGCACGCCGCTGATGGTCTACGTGGTGATGCCGTTCGTCACCGCCCGGCTGCGTCGGTGGTTGGTACCGCGCTCGTAGCATCACCTTCGATAGGGTCGAAACCATGCGCAACGCCCCGGTACACGATCAATTCGCCCTCGACGGGGCCTGGAACTTCCGCGATCTCGGCGGTACGCGCACCACGGACGGGGCGACGATCCGGCCCGGATTGTTCTATCGCGCATCCGAATTGAGTGGGTTGACGGAGATCGGGCAGCGCGCTGTCGCGGATCTGGGCATTCGTACCGTGTTCGATCTCCGCGGCGATTCGGAGGCCGAACGGAGCGGCGTCGACCGAGTTCCCGACGGCGTCGAGTCGATCTCCGTGCCGTACGAGAATCTGAAAGGTGAGCGAGCCCCACACGAGGCAGCTCCGATTCAGGACGAGCAGACTCAAGTGGACTACATGATGCGGGCGTATGCCTCCTTCTCGACTCTCGACGGAGCGTCCCACGCGATCAAGCGGGTGGTGGACGAGATCGTGGAGCAACGCGGCGGCGTCCTGGTGCACTGCGCAGCGGGCAAGGACCGGGCAGGGTGGACGGTCGCGACGGTGTTGCGGGCGGCCGGCGTCGACGAGGACGACATCGTCGCGGACTATCTGAGAAGCAACGACGCGATGGAGCCGTTGCTCGCGCACGTCCGCCGAACCTGGACCGGACTCCACGACGTTCTCCCCACCGAGGCGATACTGGGTGTCCGCGCGTCCTACCTGGAGCACGGCCTGGAGGTCATGGCGAGGTCGCACGGCTCGTTCGACGGGTACCTGAACTACCTGGGCATCGATCGGGATCTCCGACGACGTCTGACTGCCTCGCTCGTACAGGACTGAGCGGTACCCTCTGCGTCATGCGAATCGGACGGACGGCCCCGGATTTCGAGCTCCCCGATCATTCGGGTGAATCCCGTGCGCTCTCCGAGCTGACCGAGTCGGGTCCGGTCGTACTGTTCTTCTACCCGGCGGCCAACAGTCCCATCTGTACCGCCGAGGCATGTCACTTTCGTGACCTGGGAGCAGAATTCGAACGGTTCGGTGCTCAGCGAGTAGGGATCAGCACCGACACCCGCGACAAGAATCAGCATTTCGCTCTGCAGAGGTCGTTCGACTTTCCGTTGCTGTCCGATCCCGACGGTGCGGTGGCCGAACAATTCGGCGTGCGACGCGGCGGGTGGTTCACTCGGCGGCGTAGGCTTCGAGAGCTCGAACGCGGCCACTCGAACGCGGGTCGACGCGGGTATCTGAGGCAGTTGCTGTCTGTGAAGAGGACGACGTTCGTGATCGATCGGCACCGAGTGGTGCGGATGATGGTGCAGAGTGAGCGCGGTCACGTGCATGCGACCAAGGCGCTGGAGTACCTGCGCTACCTGTCGTGAGAGTTGTTCGTTGTCGTCCGAACGTCAGTCGTTCGCGCCGCTGAACAGGGCGGTGTAGACGGCAGGCTTCGAGGCTTCGGCGTGCGCATCGGTCGATGCGTCGTCGGGGTGGCTGAAGAGTGCCTCGTTCTTGTCTTTGTGTTCCATTCCCCGAGCATGCCCCTGATTCGCCGCAATAGCCACTTGCCGCGCGGAACGACCGTGTCCGACCGGTCGGGTTCGGGTGGGATACTGCCCGTGTGCCCGATGAATCCCTGTTCGACGCCCTGCGGCGTGAGCCCGACGCCGAGGCACCCAACCTCCATGCCGTCGATGCTGCGGACCGCCTCGTCCTCGATACCGCCGACGAACTCCCCGGAATCGACAGGACGACGCCGATCGCGGTGATCGGCGACCGGTACGGAGCCCTGACCCTCGGAGCCGTTTCTCTCGGGTTCACCGCGGTCCGAGTTCATCAGGACGCCGTCACGGGCGCGCGGGCGCTCGAGCTGAACGCCGCGCGGGTTGCGATGACCGGGTCGTACACCCAGCACGCATTGGGTGCCGAACTGCTCGACGGCGTCGGGGTGGTGTTGATGCAGTTGCCGCGAGGTCTGGCCGAACTGACCGAGATCGCCGAACACATCGCCGCACATGCGCCGGCGGACGTCGTCGTCCTCGCAGGCGGACGAGACAAGCACATGACCCCGGCGATGAACGACGTCCTGCGGAAGTCGTTCGAGACGGTCACGGCCGGCCGCGGCCGGCAGAAAGCCCGAGTGCTCACCGCACGCGGCGCGGTGGCGTCGGGCATGACGTATCCGGTGAGCAAGCGGATTGCCGACCTGGACCTGACGGTGGTGGCGCACGGTGCGGTGTTCGCGGGGGCCGGTCTCGACATCGGGACGCGATACCTGTTGGAATACGTTCCGAAGATGCTCCCGCGAGCCCGTGTTGCCGTCGACTTGGGCTGTGGCACAGGAATTCTCGCGACCGAGTTGGCCCGAACGAGGCCCGATCTCGAGGTGATCGCCACCGATCGCTCGTCCGCAGCCATCGCGTCGGCAGCGGCCACCGCGGAGGCGAACGGGACGAGTGTCGCGGTGATCGCGGACGACGCGATGTCGACGTTCGAGTCGGAATCGGTCGATCTGGTGGTGTGCAACCCGCCGTTCCACGAGGGGGCGGCGGTGCACACGGGTGGGGCCAGCAAGTTGTTCGTCGCGGCCGGTCGGGTGCTGCGGCCGGGCGGTCAGCTGTGGACGGTGTTCAACACCCACCTGAACTACCGACGTGAACTGGCCGACGCCGTTGGCCCCACCGACCTGATGGGGCGCAACGGCAAGTTCACCGTCGCTCGCTCGGTACGCCCGAGCGAGCAACGGTAGACGGTCAGCTGACCGGGCCACCGTCCTCCGGGGTTCCGTCGATCTGTCCCCGGTTGCGTCCGAGATCCTCGACGAGAGTGCCCTCGACGATCTCGGCCTGACGCTGGCCCTCCGCGTAGTCGATGTCGGGATCCTCGTCGGATTCCTCGATGACGTGGTCGACCAGTTCCTCGGTCAACTCCTCGTCGGGGGTCTCGGTGATCGGGCGGTCGAGATCTTCCTCGACGGCGACATCGGGTTCTTCCTCGCTGAGCTTGAGGTCCAGGCTCTCGCCCTCGGCTGCCTCGCGGGCGGTGGTGCCGAAGCTGTTGGCCTCGCTCCAGTGGTCGGGAGGATCGACCACGGTGTCACCGTCGTCGTTGCGCACCTCGTCGGAGTCGACGCTTTCACTGGGGTCCAAGGTCTGGTCGGGTCCGTCTTCGATTGCCATTTCCTCATAGTGCCCGTTTCGATTCGGTGTCACACACGCGGTCGTCTCCGCGTGTCGGGGCCCTACCCGGTAGAGTCCGATTTGTCCGTCGTAGAAGTTCTCCTCCTGGGAACTTTTGTCCGGATGTCAGACGTTCTACTGATGACCGACGGGGAGATCCCCGGTGGGGATCAGAACTTACGAAGGGAAGAGACACGGTGCGCACCTCCAGCAACCCGGTGTTCCGCAACCTGCCCAAGCAGCAGGGCGGCGGATACGCCACATTCGGATCTGCGACGGCTGGAGCCTCGCAGGCCGCAACCTTCGGCCAGCATCCCGGAACGCAGGCCGATCCGTACACCACGCAGCCCGCACAGCGGGCCATGACGATCGACGACGTTGTCACCAAGACCGGCATCACCCTCGGTGTGCTGAGCGTGACGGCGATCATCTCGTACCTCCTCGTCTCCAACAACACCGACTTGGCCATCCCGTTCGTGATCGGCGGCGGTTTGATCGGCTTCGGTCTGGTCATGTTCGCGACCTTCGGTCGCAAGATGGACAACAAGGCCATCGTTCTCGCCTACGCCGCCGCTGAAGGCGTGTTCCTCGGCGCTCTGTCGCTCATGTTCACCGGCGTCGCGTTCGGCGGAGTCGGTGGATCGGCCCTCATCGGCCAGGCCGTCCTCGGAACCTTCGGCGTGTTCTTCGGCATGCTGATCGTCTACAAGACCGGCGCGATCCGTGTCACCCCGCGGTTGACCCGCATGGTCGTCGGTGCCCTCATCGGCGTCGTCGTGCTGATGCTCGGCAACCTCGTCGCGAGCTTCTTCATGGAAGACGGCTTCGGACTCCGCTCCGGCGGACCGCTGGCCATCATCTTCAGCCTCGTCTGCATCGGCATCGCCGCGTTCAGCTTCCTGCTCGACTTCGACCAGGCCGATCAGCTGATCCGTGCACAGGCTCCGGAGAAGGCAGCCTGGGGCGTCGCCCTCGGTCTGACCATCACGTTGGTCTGGCTGTACGTCGAGATCCTGCGTCTGCTGAGCTACTTCCAGAACGACTAGTACTCACGCGAAAAGCCCCGCCACTCCATCGAGGAGGGCGGGGCTTTTTCGTTGTGACTCGGATCAGCTCAGGCGTTCCAGCACCATCGCCATACCCATGCCGCCGCCGACGCACATGGTTTCGACGCCGAACGTCTTGTCGTGGGTGGTTAGGTTGTTCAGCAGGGTGGTGGTGATACGGGCACCGGTCATGCCGAACGGGTGGCCGATCGCGATGGCACCACCGGAGACGTTGAGTTTGTCCTCCTCGATGCCGAGGTCGCGTGCCGAGCCGAGGACCTGAACAGCGAAGGCCTCGTTGATCTCGAACAGGTCGATGTCGGAGATCGACATGCCCGCGATCTTCAGCGCCTTGCGGGTGGCCTCGATGGGGCCCAGGCCCATGATCTCGGGGGACGTGCCGGTGACTCCGGTGGAGACGATGCGAGCCAGCGGGGTCAGGCCCAGTTCCTTGGCCTTGGTGTCGCTCATGATGACGAGCGCTGCTGCGCCGTCGTTGAGCGGGCACGCGTTACCGGCGGTGATGGTGCCGTTGGGGCGGAAGACCGGCTTGAGCTGGCTGATCTTCTCGTAGGTGGTGCCGGCGCGAGGGCCGTCGTCGGTGTTGACGACGGTGCCGTCGGGCAGGGTCACCGGGGTGATCTCCCGCTCGAAGAAGCCGGCGTTGATGGCCTCTTCGGCGCGGTTCTGGCTGCGGACGCCCCAGTGGTCCTGATCCTCGCGGGTGATGCCGGTGAGCAGTGCGACGTTCTCGGCCGTCTGGCCCATCGCGATGTACGCGTCGGGCAGCTCGCCGTTCTCGCGGGGGTCGGTCCAGCTGTCCGCGCCCTCTTCCTGTGCCTTCTTGGTGCGGGCCTCGGCGTCGGCGAAGATCGGGTTGTGGCTTGCCGGAAGCGAATCCGAGCTGCCGTGGATGAAGCTCGACACACTCTCGACGCCTGCGGAGATGAACACGTCGCCTTCGCCTGCCTTGATCGCGTGCAGCGCCATGCGGGTGGTCTGCAGCGAGGACGAACAGTAGCGGGTGATCGTCGTTCCGGGCAGGGAGTCGTAGCCGAGCTGCACTGCGACGATACGAGCGAGGTTGTTGCCCTGCATGCCGCCGGGCAGACCGCAGCCCAGGAGCAGGTCGTCGATGTCCTTGGGGTCCAGCGAAGGCACCTTGGCCAGCGCGGCGGCGACCATCTGAGCGGTGAGGTCGTCAGGACGAATGTCCTTGAGCGACCCCTTCATCGCCCTGCCGATCGGTGAGCGCGCGGTGGCGACGATGACTGCCTCTGGCATGAGATCTCCTTCGAATCGATACTGCTTACCTGCTCTGTTACCGCCGAGTAGGCGATGTCTCCTGACCGAACTTACAACCCCGCCCGACCGCCGCCGCCACGACGTACGAGATCCTCCGATGCAGTGACGATCTCGGCGTCGAGCTCCGCGGTTCTGCGACGCAGGAAGCGGTCGAGTGCGGCCGTGGCGCGGGGGATGGCCTTGCGTGATTCGGCGGCGGCGGACACGGTCGGCAGCTCGGGCAGCGGGCCACCGTGCCACACCCCGAGCGCCGATGCGAGCACCGGCAGAATCTGCTGCGCGGCGAGCTCGTAGCCGGCGGCCGACGGATGGAAACGATCCGCCGAGAACATCGTGTCGGGTGCCGCGAGAAACTCGGGGGAGAGCAGATCCGCCACCGCCACCGGATGCCCGCCGGCGCTGAGCGTGCGGGCCGTCTGCGCGTGCGCGAGGCGTCGACCCCAATTGCGGACGACGGTGCGCAGAGGCTGCGGGATGGCCGTCACGACACCGAGGTCGGGGCACGTCCCCACGGCGACGACACAGCCCTTGGCCGTCAGCCGCTCGACCGCGTCGCCCAGTCGCGCCGCCGACGCGGGAATGGAGAACTTCTTGGTGACGTCGTTCGCGCCGACGAAGATGACCGCTGCATCCGGGGGCGGGCCCGCGACGAACATCGCGTCGACCTGGCCTTCGAGCCCCTTCGAGGTGGCACCGGCAATTGCTTTGGTACTCAATCGAATTCGTTGCCCGGTTTCCTCGGCCAGTCCGCGGGCGAGCAGAACCCCGGGAACTTCGTCGGCGACGACGCAGCCCACGCCTGCCGCCGTGGAGTCGCCGAAGATCATCAGATGAATATCTGCTGAACTTCCCATCCGCCACCGTTCGGGGGCCGCGCATCCCGCTGTGTAGACGCCGTCGGCCTCCGGTGGCTTGGCGGTGGTACGCCCGATGACGCCGCGCGCCGCAGCGGCCTGCGCCATCAGATGTCGGTAGGCGGCCCAGGACGCAGTCCCTGCTCCAGAGCCCGCAAGTACCGTCGCGGCGCTCGCCTTCGCAGCGGTTCGCCATCCGCTCGCCGTCACAGATCGATCCCTCTCGTCGCGCCGTCGACACCATCGTAGGCGGGCGTCGACAGCCGTGGCCGAGAGTCGAATACCTGCATCTGGGAAGATGGTGCAATGCGCATCGCTCAGCACATCACCGAACTCATCGGCAACACCCCGTTGGTGAAGCTGTCCACCGTCATCGGCGACGGCGTCGGCACGGTCGCGGCCAAGATCGAGTACCTCAACCCGGGTGGTTCGTCCAAGGACCGCATCGCGGTCAAGATGATCGACGCGGCCGAGGCATCCGGCGAATTGAAGCCCGGCGGCACCATCGTCGAACCCACGTCCGGCAACACCGGCGTCGGTCTCGCGCTCGTCGCGCAGCAGCGCGGCTACAAGTGTGTGTTCGTGTGCCCCGACAAGGTCGGTGAGGACAAGCGGAACGTGCTGCGCGCCTACGGAGCAGAGGTCGTCGTCTGCCCGACGGCTGTCGCACCCGAGGACCCCAACAGCTACTACAGCGTCTCCGATCGACTCGTTCGCGAGATCGAGGGAGCCTGGAAGCCCAACCAGTACTCCAACCCGGCCGGACCGGCCAGCCACTACGAGACCACCGGCCCCGAGATCTGGGCCGACACCGACGGAAAGATCACGCACTTCGTCGCAGGCGTCGGCACCGGCGGCACCATTTCCGGCACCGGCAAATACCTCAAGGAGGTCTCCGGCGGCAAGGTCAAGGTCATCGGCGTCGATCCCGAGGGCTCGGTCTACTCCGGCGGCACGGGACGACCGTACCTCGTCGAAGGTGTCGGTGAGGATTTCTGGCCGACGGCCTACGACCCGTCCATCCCGGACGAGATCATCGCCGTCTCCGACGCCGATTCCTTCGACATGACCCGTCGCCTCGCCCGCGAGGAAGGCCTGTTGGTCGGCGGCTCGTGCGGGATGGCCGCCGTTGCCGCTATCCAGGTTGCCGAGCGCGAAGGTCCCGACGCGTTGGTCGTCGTCCTGCTGCCCGACGGCGGGCGCGGCTACCTGGCGAAGATCTTCAACGACTCGTGGATGTCGTCGTACGGATTCCTGCGTTCGCGTCTGGACGGCACAACCGAGGAGACCTCCGTCGGCGCTGTGCTGCGCGGAAAGTCCGGTGCGCTGCCGGATCTGGTGCACACCCACCCGTCGGAAACCGTGCGCGACGCCATCGAGATTCTGCGCGAGTACGGCGTCTCCCAGATGCCGGTCGTCGGAGCCGAGCCGCCCGTCATGGCAGGCGAGGTAGCAGGCAGTGTCACCGAACGGGATCTGCTCAGCGCAGTGTTCGAGGGTCGCGCAGCGTTGGCCGATCCGGTCGCCAAGCACATGAGTGACCCGTTCCCGCTGATCGGTGCCGGCGAAACCGTCTCCGACGCCACCAAGGCGCTCGGCGAATCCGACGCGCTGATGGTCGTCGAAGAAGGCAAGCCCGTCGGCGTCATCACTCGCCACGATCTGCTCGGATTCCTCAGCAAGGGTGCCTAGCGGCAGTGGTGTGGTCGATTGCCCCTGATGGGCACTCGACCCACACCACTGCGCGTCAGCGCACCGCGCTGGTGCCGGTCAGCGCCTGCCCGATCACCAGTTGATGGACCTCGGACGTGCCCTCGTAGGTGAGGACGGATTCGAGGTTGTTGGCGTGACGGAGCACCGGGTACTCCAGCGTGATTCCGTTGGCGGCCAGAATCGTTCGGCATTCACGTGCGATCTTGATGGCCTCGCGGACGTTGTTGAGCTTGCCGAGTGACACTCGCTCGCCCGGCAGTTCGCCCTTGTCCTTGAGTCGACCCAGATGCAGAGCGAGCAGTTGGCCCTTGCCGAGTTCGAGAGCCATGTTGGCGAGCTTGGCCTGGGTGAGCTGGTAGCCGGCGAGTGGCTTGTCGAACACCGCGCGGGTCTTGGAGTACTCGACGGCCGATTCGATGCAGTCCCGCGCCGCGCCCATCGCGCCGAAGACGATGCCGAAGCGCGCTTCGTTGAGGCAACTCAGGGGTCCGCGGAGACCGCTGGCCTCGGGCAGCATCGCGTCTGCGGGGAGTCGGACGTCGTCGAACACCAACTCGCCGGTGATCGACGCACGCAGCGACAGCTTCTTCTTGACCGTGTTGGCGGTGAATCCCGGTGTGTCGGTGGGGACGACGAATCCGCGGATCTTGTCGTCTGTCTGTGCCCACACCACGGCGACGTCGGCGACGGGTCCGTTGGTGATCCACATCTTGCTGCCGTTGAGGATCCAGTCGTCACCGTCGCGCTTGGCGCGGGTGAGCATGCCGCCGGGGTTCGATCCGTAGTCGGCCTCGGTGAGTCCGAAGCAGCCGATCAGCGTTCCCTCGGCCATCCCCGGAAGCCACTGCTGCTTCTGCTCCTCGGAGCCGTACTTCCAGATGGCGAACATCGCCAGCGAGCCCTGCACCGAGACCAGCGACCGGATGCCGGAGTCGATGGCTTCGAGCTCGAGGCAGGCCAGGCCGTACGCCGTCGCCGAGGTTCCGGCGCAGCCGTAGCCCTCGAGGTGCATGCCGAGCAGGCCGAGCGAGCCCAGCTCCTTGGCCAGTTCGCGCACCGGGACCGTGCCTTCGTCGAACCAGTCGGCGATGTGCGGCCGGATGCGCTCGTTGCCGAACTTGCGCACGGTGTCCCGGATCTGCCGCTCCTCGTCGTCGAGGAGTGAATCGATCGCGAACAGTTCGTCGACGCTCTGGGAGTTGGCCACGGTGCCTCTTTCCGCTGGGGGTTGTCTTCGCAGGTTACCCACGCCCCCGCCTGACGACGAAGGCCGATTAGGGTGGAGGCCATGAGTGAGCAGCGCAGCAAGGCAGACAACACCTCCTGGCAGGGCTTTTCCACCAAGGCGGTTCACGCCGGCTACGAGCCGGATCCGCTGACCGGCGCAGTGAACGTGCCGATCTATGCCAGCTCCACCTTCGCCCAGGACGGCGTCGGCGGCATGCGCAGCGGATTCGAGTACGCGCGCACCGGCAACCCGACGCGTCGGCCGCTCGAAGCCAATCTCGCGGCCATCGAGTCCGGCACCTACGGGCGCGCGTTCTCCTCGGGCATGGCGGCCACGGACTGCCTGCTGCGCTCGGCGCTGCGTCCCGGTGACCACCTCGTCATCCCCAACGACGCCTACGGCGGCACGTACCGATTGATCGACAAGGTCTTCACCCAGTGGGGCATCGAGTACTCGGTTGCCGCAGTGTCGGACGTCGACGAGGTCCGTGCAGCGATGCGTCCGAACACCAAGCTCGTCTGGGTCGAGACGCCCACCAACCCGCTGCTCAACGTCGGTGACATCGAGGCCCTCTCGGGCGTCGCGCACGAGGGTGGGGCCAAGCTCGTCGTCGACAACACCTTCGCCTCTCCGTATCTGCAGCAGCCGCTGAGCCTCGGTGCCGACGTGGTGCTGCACTCGACCACCAAGTACATCGGCGGACACTCCGATGTGGTGGGCGGCGCACTGGTCACCGACAGCGAAGAACTCGATACGGCGTTCGCGTTCCTGCAGAACGGCGCGGGCGGTGTTCCCGGACCGTTCGACGCATTCCTGACCTTGCGCGGCATCAAGACTCTCGCGTTGCGGATGGAGCGACACAGCGACAACGCCGAGAAGATCGTCGAATTCCTCGACGGCCATCCGGCCATCTCGCAGGTCATCTACCCCGGGCTCGAATCCCACCCGTCCCACGCGGTCGCCGCGAAGCAGATGCGACGCTTCGGCGGGATGGTCTCGGTGCGTCTGGCCGGTGGCAAGCAGGCAGCACTGGACTTCTGCGCGAAAACCGAGATCTTCACTCTCGCCGAATCCTTGGGCGGCGTCGAATCGTTGATCGAACACCCCGGCGCGATGACCCATGCGTCGACGGCCGGTTCGTTGCTCGAGGTGCCCGACGATCTGGTGCGTCTGTCGGTCGGCATCGAGGACGGTGCCGATCTGGTCGGTGACGTCGAGCAAGCGCTGGCATGATCGTCGCACTGATCGACTCGGGCCTGGGGATGCTTCCGACGGCTGCGCGGCTACGACAAGCGCGCCCCGAGCTCGATCTGGTGCTGATGATGGACCCCGACAACGCTCCGTGGGGACCCAAGCCGGACGGTTGGGTCGTCGACCGGGTAGTCGGCACAGCGCAGCATGCGGTCGAACTCGGTGCCGAGGTGGTTGTGCTTCCGTGCAACACCGCCAGTGTGACGGCGCTGAGTCACGTCCGGGCCGCGCTCGGTGACACGATTCCGGTGGTGGGTACCGTCCCGGCGATCAAACCCGCTGCAGCGGTGAGCGATCGGATCGCGATCTGGGCGACGGCGGCCACGACCGCCAGCGCCTATCAGGGGCGTCTGATCGAGCAGTTCGCCTCGCACCGAACGGTGACGAGTGTGGCGTGCCACGGTCTGGCGGATTCGATCGATCGCGGTGATGTTCGCGGGATCGGTGCGGCCATCACCGCGGCCGTGGCAGCCACGCCCACGGACGTCGACTCGATCGTGCTGGGGTGCACGCACTACCCGCTGGTGTCGGCCGAGATCGTCTCGCAGCTGCCGAGCGGCATCACGATGTTCGACAGCGCCGAGGCGGTGGCCAACCAGACGGTGCGACGCGTCGACGAAGTCGGTTCCAGCGGTTCGGGAACCGGACGTGTATCGGTGTGGTTGAGCGGAATCGAGGGCGGTTTGCCTGCGAGCGCGCAGCGGTACCGCGAGGGCCAGCTGCTGCTCGACGGTGCGGGAGCACACCGACTCTGAGTCCGTCGGGAATGCGAGACCTTCCTACGCGTTGTCCTTCACTGAGGTAACGGTCGCTGCGGTGGAGGGACAACACATGGTCGACGTGGACGTGCGGGGTAGTGCAGGAAGGACTGCGGTGAGGATGCCGCACCGGTACGCCTTCTGGGTGGTCGGTACCGCCTTCATCGTGCTGATGGCGTCCTCGGCAGCACCGTCACCGTTGTACCCGGTCTACCAGCAGTCCTGGGGATTCAGCGCGATCACGCTCACGGTCATCTTCGCCGTGTACGCCCTTGCTCTGCTGCTCACGTTGCTCACCGTCGGTAGTTTGTCGGACCACATCGGGCGTAAACCAATTCTGATCGCGTCGCTGTTGCTGCTGATCGTCGGCCTGGTGTTGTTCATCGTCGCCGACAGCGTGCCGCTTCTCATCGCGGCTCGCGTCGTGCAGGGAATTGCTGCCGGTGCGGCTACGGGTGCTATGAGTGCGGCCATCATCGATCTGCAGCCCAACGTCTCCACCGGGCCGTTGCTCAACAGTGTGGCCCCATCGTTCGGCCTGGCGGCCGGGGCGCTCGGTGCCGGCTTGCTGGTGCAGCTCGCACCGGCACCGGAGATCCTCGTGTTCGCCCTGTTGATCGGCGCGGCGTCGGTTCTCACGGTGGCACTGCTGTTCGTGCCCGAGACCTCGGCGTTGCGCGGCTTCGATTCCCGCCGTCATCTCGCGTCGACGCTGCTGCCGAGGGCATCGATGCCGAAATCGGTCCGGGCACCCTTCGTCGTCATCGCTCCCGCGCTGTTCGCCACCTGGTCCCTCGGCGGGTTCCATCTCTCGCTGGGGCCGTCGATCATCGGCACCGTCTTCGGTATCGACAACCACATCGTGGGCGGGTTGGAGATCTTCGCACTGTTCGGTTCCGGTTCGATAGCAGCTGCCGTGGTGCGCAACGGATTTCCTCGCCGGGTGATGATGATCGGTGCGTCTGTGCTCGCAATCGGTGTGGCGCTGACCTTGGTTTCGGTCCAGATCGGCTCGATCGGGCTGTACTTCGTCGGTGCCGTCATCGCCGGGTCGGGTTGGGGAGCAACATTTCTCGGCGCGATGCGTACGCTCGGTGCCCTGGTCCCCGCCGCGGAGCGAGGCGGGGTCTTCGCCACGACATTCGTCATCAGCTACCTCGCCTTCAGCGTGCCCGCCGTGGTCGCAGGACTGGCCGTACACCGACTGGGGCTCAGCACGACGGTGGAACTGTACGGAGGATTCGTCATCACGCTCGCTCTGATCTCGGTTCTCGGATTCTCGCTGGCGCAGCGGCGAGATCGGTAGTGCGCCAGAGTCCGTGAGTCTTCCTCTGCCGAGGGTGAGCGAGTACTCCTACCCGATCGGGTAGTTCGGTCGGGTCGTTGGCAGGGTTCCCGCCTCGAGGTGTTCCCACGCGGTGCAGGGCAGTGGAGTGTGTTCACCAGTGAGACGCCGATCACAAAAGAAGGCGTCTTGTCACTCACACTCACCGAGGAGACACCGATGGTCATCGAGCTCAACCAGATCTGGGAATTCCCCATCAAGGAGTTTCACCCGCTGCCGCGCGCCAAGCTGGGAGTCGGCGCCCACGACATGATCGGTGTCGAGGCCAAGGAACTCGGGTTCAAGCGCTCTCTGCTCGTCACCACCGGACTGCGCGGTTCCGGAATCATCGAGGAACTGATCGGCAAGATCGAGTACCAGGGCGTCGAGGTGGTCCTCTACGACAAGGTCGAGTCCAACCCCAAGGACTACAACGTCATGGACGGTGCCGCGCTCTACCAGAAGGAGAAGTGCGACAGCGTCATCTCCGTCGGTGGTGGCTCGAGCCACGACGCAGCCAAGGGCATCCGCGTCGTCGTCGCCCACGACGGCCGCAACATCAACGAGTTCGAGGGCTTCTCCAAGTCCACGAACAAGCAGAACCCGCCGCACATCGCGGTATCCACCACTGCCGGAACAGGGTCGGAGACGTCCTGGGCCTACGTCATCACCGATACCTCGGACATGGAGAAGCCGCACAAGTGGCTCGCCTTCGACGAGGCGTCGACACCGACTCTGGCTTTGGACGATCCGCTGCTCTACTACACCTGCCCCCAGCAGTGGACCGCGTTCTGTGGCTTCGACGTCCTGGCACACGGTGCCGAGCCGTACGTCTCGCGTCTGGATTTCGCGCCGTCGCTGGGTAACGCGATCTACTCGATCGGTCTGGTGTCCAAGCACCTCCGCGAGGCCGTGTACGACCCGGGCAACCTGAAGGCCCGTGAGGGCATGATGAACGCTCAGTACATCGCGACACAGGCGTTCAACTCCGGCGGACTCGGTGTCATCCACTCGATCTCGCACGCGATCAGCGCGTTCTACGACAGCGCTCACGGCCTGAACAACGCCATCGCATTGCCGCGCGTGTGGGAGTACAACCTGCCCTCGCGCTACGAGCGCTATGCCGAAATCGCTGTGGCCATGGGCGTCGACACGAAGAACATGACCACCGTGCAGGCAGCCGATGCTGCCGTGGAAGCCGCCATCAGGCTCGCCAAGGACGTCGGCATTCCCGACAACTTCGGATCGATCCGTTCCGCGACGTACGACAAGAACCGGATGAACACCGGAAAGTACGCGGGTAAGGGCGACGTCATCAAGGGCGACGAGAAGTCGGTTCTGAAGATCTCCGAGCACATCCAGGAGGACTGGTGCACCCCGGGCAACCCCCGTGAGGTCACCGTCGAGTCGATGATTCCCGTCGTTTCTCACGCGATCAACGAGTCGTACTAACCGCCACCCATGTGAGCGGAACTTCGTAGCAGGGAACGAGGTTCCGCTCACATGCGGCGCAGCCGCCTTCCGAAGGGACACACATGACCTCGCTGTCGACAGTGCGTAGCGACGACACCGGCACCGTTCGATTCACCGACGCGGCTCATCTGCAGCGCGCGCTCGGCGAGCAGGACTACATCGCCGACGACGACCTCGCCACCGTGGTGCATCTGGCGACAGCACTCGATCGCCCGCTCCTGCTCGAAGGCCCTGCGGGCGTGGGCAAGACCGAGCTGGCCAAGTCCCTCGCCGCGGCGAGCGGACGCAAGCTGGTTCGGCTGCAGTGCTACGAGGGCCTCGACGACAACCGGGCCCTCTACGAGTGGGACTACGCCAAGCAACTGCTGCACGTGCAGATGCTGCGCGAGCACATCGGTGCGCTCACCCAGCACGTCACCGATATCGACGACGCCTCGAAGATGCTCGCCGCCAAAGACTTCGGCCTCTACTCCGAGCCCTTCCTCGCCGTACGCCCCCTGCTGGAGTCGGTGCTCTCGGAGGAGCCGGTGGTGCTTCTGGTCGACGAGGTCGATCGCACCGAGGAATCGATGGAGGCGTTGCTGCTCGAGGTTCTGGCGGAGAAGCAGGTGACCATCCCCGAGGTGGGTACGTTCACCGCGCGCAGCGATCCGTGGGTGATATTGACTTCCAACGACACTCGCGAGCTGTCCTCGGCGCTCAAGCGTCGCTGCCTGCACTTTCACCTCGACTACCCGACGGCCTCGCGCGAACGTGAGATCGTCACCGCTCGCGCTCCCGAGGTGCCCGCACACATCGTGGCCGAGATCGTGGCACTGGCCACAGAGTTGCGAGAGCTACCGCTCCGCAAGAGCCCGTCCATCTCGGAGGTGATCGACGCGGCCCGCATCGCGTCGGTCCTCGGACACACCGACGACACCCGCAAGTATCTGCTCGCCGCGCTGGTCAAGTACTCCTCGGACATGAAGATCGCGCTGGCCGGACCGGTAGCAGAAACATCCTCTGCAGCAACGTCACTCGGCACGGTCGTCAACACGACCGCGACGGCTTTCCGAGGGCACGGTGGACGCGACAAGGGCGGCATCGGAATACGACGATGACTGCTGTACAGCCGTTCACGCCGTCGGTAGTACTCGACGTGTTGGCGGCGGTCTTCGGGCGGACGCTGCGGCGCTTCGGAGTGGCGGCGTCGCCGGCCGAGGTCATCGAGGTTCGACGCGTCCTCGGTCTCCTCGGGGGCCGTGACCTCACGATTCTGCGTGCCGCTCTGCGCGCGACGTGTGCCAAGTACGACCACGAACAGCACGGTTTCGATCTCGCCTTCGAGTCGATGTTCGAGGCCCCCATCGACAGTGCTGTGGACGGGCATCGTTCGTCCGTGGGTGCTCAGGTCGCGGGCGGACTTCCGACGGACCTGGACGTGGGAGCGGATCAGGAGGCCGCCAAGTACGCCGAGTACAACGAGCGTGCCGTCGAGATCGGGGATCTGCTCGATGCCCCGGAAGCGGACAAGGGCTTCAACCCCCACAAGGACGACGACGACATCAGCCTCTCGTCCGAGGATCACGATCTGTCGATCGACACCGACGGCGACATGGGACGGCGGGGCGTCACCTACACCGTCGACCTGGAGCGGTCCGGATCGACGGCGGCAGGGGAGTTGGCGTCGAGCACCAGTGGAGCGGTTGCGGGACAGCTGAACTGGGAAGATCCGGCGAGCATCCTGGCGTGGTTCGATGCCTACGATCCGAGTGGCGTCTACGGCGACGGGGATGATTACGGTCCGCTGAGTGCAGCGATGCTCGACCGCATCACCGATGCCGTCGAAGCCTTCGTCGCAGCGCTGGGGGATCTGACCGGGGCGATGTCGTCACCGGCGCCGGACGACGGTGCCGCGCAGGCGATCGGCCGGCACGCCGAGATCGAGCGCGCGAGTCACGAAGTGCTCAAACACATGCGGGGCACTCCTCGCCCTCGGCCGCGCGAACATTCACGCGGCCCGCTCGACATGCGGCGCACCGTCCGGTCCAGTCTGCGTACCGACGGCATCCCCTTCCGTCTGGTGACGAAAACTCCTGTACCCGGCAAGGTTCGATTGCTGGTGTTGGCGGACGTGTCGTTGTCGGTTCGGCCCATCACCGCGTTCACGTTGAGGCTCGCGCAAGCCATGCATGCGCGCGCACACCGATGCACGGTGATGGGGTTCGTCGACGCACCGGTGGACGTGACGACCACCCTGCTCGGCAGCACCGGCGACGGCGCACTCGCTGCCGTGCTCGCCGATGCGCGACTGGACCTGGAAGCGAGCAGCGATTACGGCAGAACCTTTGCGGACCTGTTGGACTCGCACGGGGACGTGCTGGACAAGCGGACGGCCGTGATCGTCGTGGGGGACGGCCGGTGCAACGGCCGTCCGTCCGGACTCGATGCGTTGGAGAAAATTCGGTCCAAGGTCCATCGGATCGCGTGGATCACCCCCGAAGCTCGTCGCTACTGGGCGCAGGCAGCGTGCTCGATGGAGGAGTACGAGCAGATCTGCGACCGGGTCGTGGTTGCGAGGGACGGGGAACAGCTGACTGCGCAGGCAGCCGAACTGGGGCATGCGCTGTCGTGACCTGACCGAGTGCACCGTGGACCTACCCGATCGGGTAGGTCCCAACCTGGCCGGGCGCTGGTGGGATCGAACCGGCCACGCCCGTAAGGTTGTAACCTGAATCACAGGTCCGGATATTTTCGGACCGAAGGACAGCGAGGGTGAGAACGGTGGACCAGGCAGCTACTGCGGACGTCGGCAAGGCGCTGCACGACCTCGATGCCCAGCGCAGCCGGACCGAGGCACCTCGAGTTCTCAAGTTCCATGCACCCGAGATCGTGTTCGGTCCGGATTCTCTGGGGGAGGTCGCGCACGCGACACGTCGTCTCGGTGGGGTACGGCCGATGCTTGTCACCGACTCGGGGTTGCTCGACAGTGGCTGGGCGGGACAGTTGGTCGACCTGCTGGTTGCGCAGGGCCTCGAACCCCAGGTCTGGAGTGCGTTGACACCCAACCCCAAGGACTTCGAGATCGAGGCCGGGCATGGCTACTACGCCGACTACGGCTGCGATGTGCTGGTGGCGATCGGCGGAGGATCGGTCATGGATGCGGCCAAGGGGATTGCCATCCTCGCCGGAAACGGTGGCAGAATTCTCGACTACGAGGGCGTCGATCAGGCCACGCGGCCGATTCCGCCTCTGGTGATGGTGCCGACGACCTCCGGCACCGGGGCCGACGTCTCTCAGTTCTGCATCGTCACCGATACGGCACGCTCGACCAAGATCACCATTCTCGGCCGTGCCCTCGTTCCGGACATCACCGTGATCGATCCGATGTTGCTGACCACGATGCCCGAATGGCTCAACGCCGCAACCGGTTTGGATGCCCTCACGCACGGGATCGAGGCATTCGTCTCCCTCGGTCACAACCAGCTCACCGACCATCACGCGCTTCGAGCCATCACCATGGTGATGTCGCAACTGGCCCGCACCATCGACGAACCTACCGACATGGTTGCCCGCGGATCGATGGCGCAGGCAAGTCTGGAAGCAGGTCTGGCGTTCACCAACGCGATCCTCGGTGCCACGCACGCCATGAGCCATCAGGTGGGTGGCCTGCTCGACCTGCCGCACGGGGTGATCAACGGGGTACTGCTGCCACACGTCATCCGCTTCAACGCCGCAGAGGATCCGTTACCGTACGTCGCCATCGCGATGAGCCTCGGACTACCCGAGGGTAGGGCAAGGCCGGAGGAGGCCGCCATGGCCGTCGCGGACCGGGTCGATCGCCTTGCACGTCAGGTCGGTGTCCCTACCGGTCTTGCGCAGATCGGTGTCAGCGAGACCGACTTGGATGTGTTGGCGACCAACGCATTACGGGACGCCTGTATGTCCACCAATCCGCGCTCGGCCACGCACCGCGAAATGGTCGATCTGTTCAGGAGTGCGCTGTGACATCCGGGCCCGACCTGTCGCTGCTGACGGGACTGCGCTCGGGTAAGAACACGTTCTACCCCCAGTATCGCGGCGCGGCAGAACGTCTGGAGCGTGTCGTCTATGCGCTGGAACTGATTTCGCGGGCGCTGGTGCGCACGGTCGACGGTCCGGAAACGCTGGTGTGCGCTGTGGCCGAGGCCGCCCGCGCCCATCTGAGTGCCCGCTGGGTCGTGTTCGCTCTCGCCGACGGCGCTCTCCCGGACGCCGGTCCTCGCCGCCTGGTGCTCGGACCCGACGCCACACCGTTTCTGGTCGACAACGTGGAGGGGCCACCGTTGCCGGACGATGTCGTCGACTGCCTCGAGTCGATTCGAAAGTCGACGTGCGGCGACGGGCAGACCCCGGTGATCTCTGCTCATCACGCGTTCGTGCCGATCGCGTTCGACGGCGGTGTCGTGGGCGCGTTCGCCGCCTGGACCGGAGAGCAGCGGGTGCTCGACGCCACCGACGCCGCGGTGTTGAGCATCCTCGCCAGTCAAACGGCTGTGGCTCTGCAGAATTCGGCGCTCTTTCAGAGTCGGCGGCAGTTGCTCGAGCGCACCGAGAACGCATACGCCCAGGCGAACCGCACAGCGGCCGATCTCGCAGCCCGCAATGCCGAACTGTTGCTGACGCAGCGGCAACTGGGTGCCGCACATCGGCATCAGGTCCTCGACGACGAACGGCACCGCATCGCTCGCGAACTGCACGACAGCGTTACCCAGGCCGTGTTGTCGGCGGGTATGCAGATCGAAGTGTGTCGCAGCGACATCTCGGCCGAGGAGCGTGGGGACAGGTTGGATCTGGCCAAGGATCTGACGCGTCGAGCCGTCGAACAGCTGCGGTCGGCGATCTACGCACTCAATCACCCTCAGGACGCCGATCGGACGTCGCTGCCCGAGATGCTCGAGCAACTCTCGGTGGTTCACATGCCGGACGAGTTGCAGGTGTCGTTGCGGGTGGAGGGAACTCCGGTCGAGCTCAGCAGCGAATGCGAGCACGCCCTTCTGCGCATCGCCGGCGAGGCACTGTTCAACACTGCGGTGCACGCGCATGCGTCGCGAGCGATTCTCAGACTGACCTACTCGTCCGATCAGGTGCAGTTGTCGATAGCCGACGACGGTGACGGCGATCCGGCCCATCTGCGGATGATGCTGCATCTGTCCGAGTCCACCGACGTCGACGGTCGGCATCGGGGATTGGCGAACATGGCGGCCCGTACCCGTGAACACGGTGGTGTCTTCGAGATCAGACGTGCCCGTACCGGGGGAGTGCGTGTGGCAGCACGCATTCCGTTCCAGAGACAATCCGAGAAGGGCCGAGAACAGTGAGCGTTCCGACGGTACGTACGGGCATGGGGCAGGTGGCCGCACCCACGGTCCGCATCGTGCTGGTCGACGATCATGCGATTCTGCGCGACGGGTTACGGTCGGTGCTCGAACGTGAGTCCGACCTGACGATCGTGGGGGAGGCGTCGACGCGGGAGGAGGGCTTGGCCGTCGTCGCGCGGGTGGAGCCCGACATCGTGCTGATGGACCTCAAGCTCTCGGCCAGCTCGGATTACGAGGGCTTGGCTCTGTGCGCACAACTGGCCAAGGCGCACAACGGGATCGGATTGCTGGTGCTCACGACCTTCCTCGACGACCGACTCGTGGTGGAGGCCGTGCACGCGGGAGCGCGGGGCTACGTGGTCAAGGACGTCGACACCACCGAGTTGGTTCGCGCGATCCGCGCCGTCTCGCGAGGTGAGAGCGCCTTCGACTCGCGGAGCGCCTCGGCCGTCGTTCGTTCTCTCAACGGCACGCCGAGCAGTATCGAGCGCCTGACCGAGCGTGAACTCGAAGTGCTTCGTCTCCTGGCAACGGGATTGTCCAACAACATGATCGGAACCAGACTCTTCATCTCTGCGACAACCGTCAAATTTCACGTCAGCAACATCATGCGCAAGCTTGCGGTGTCGAGACGAGCCGAGGCCGTGTACGCGGCGAGCAAGCAGGGTTTGATCTGAGCGACGACCGATGAGGCACCGAGCGCAAAGTAGACGGCGCTCCGCGTCCTGTTCGGCGCGTTCGGGAGGTGCAGGCTTCGGATAACACACACCAGTGATATCCATGCCGAGGAGCACCCATGACCGTTCAGGAAGACACACGCCCAGACGACGCTCCCACGGATCGCCCCACGGAGCTCACCGTTCTCGGGGCCTGCGGCCAGGACTGTCCGGACTCCTGCTCGATGGTGGTCACCGTCGCGGACGGTGTGGCGACCAGCGTCAGCGGGAGCAAAACCAACCCGTACACCAACGGTGGGCTGTGCGTGAAGGTGGACAATTACCTGGACAAGGTCTACAGCCCCGATCGAGTTCTGTACCCGCTCAAACGGTCCGGACCCAAAGGCTCCGGCCGCTTCGAACGAATCTCGTGGGACGAAGCCGTGGCCACCATCGCGGAGAAGTTCACCGCCATCGCCGAGGAATTCGGTCCGGAAGCGATCATGCCGTGCAACTACCTCGGCACCCAGGGGATCACGCAGGGGCTCAACGTCGGGGACGCATTCTTCAACCGCCTCGGAGCGACGGTCGCCGAGCGCACCTACTGCGACGCCGGCTCGTGCACTGCCTACGCGATGACGGTCGGCGACACGGCGGGCGTCGACCCCGAAAGCTTCGTCCATTCCAAGTTCATCCTGATCTGGGCGTCGAACATCATGAGCACCAATCTGCACCTCTGGCCGTATGTGGCCGAGGCGAAGAAGCGCGGTGCCAAGGTCGTGGTCATCGATCCGGTCAAGACCAGAACCGCGAAGGCTGCGAGTTGGTACATCCCCATCCGGCCCGGCACCGACGGCGCACTCGCACTGGCGATGATGCACGTGATCATCGACGAGGGACTGACGGACGCCGACTACATCGAGCAGCACACCATCGGCTTCGACGAGTTGGCCGAGCGCGTGCAGCAATACACCCCGCAGTGGGCATCGGAGGAGACGGGCATTCCCGTCGAGGACATCTACACGTTGGCAAGGGAATACGCGCAGAGTCAGCCGTCCGTGATTCGTATCGGCGTCGCGATCGAGCGCAGTGCCGGTGGTGGACAGAGCGTTCGGGCCATTTCGTGTCTCCCCTCGTTGGTGGGGGCGTGGCGCAAGCCCGGTGGAGGAATTCTCCAACTACCCCTATGGGCATTCCCGGTCAACTGGCCCGAATTCCTGCAGACGGATCTGCAGACTCCGGGTACTCGCGTGATCAATCTGTACCAGCTCGGCGAAGCACTGACCGGCGGGCTGAATCTGGATACGCCACTCAAGGGCCTGATGGTCTACAACTCGAATCCGGTGGTGGTGTGCCCCGATCAGAAGCGGATGATCGACGGGCTCAGCCGCGAGGATCTGTTCACCGTCGTCAGCGACCATTTCATCACCGACACAGCCGATTACGCGGACATCATCCTGCCTGCCACCACTCAGCTCGAGCAGGACGACATCAATTTCTCGTGGGGCCACCTGTTCGTCACCTACAACAACCGTTCGATCGAGCCGATGGGTGAAGCAGTCCCCAACACCGAGATGTTCCGGCGATTGGCCAAGGCAATGGGGTTCACCGAGCCGGTGTTCTCTCGAACCGACGACGAGCTCATCGGTCTCGCCTACGACTGGAATGCCCCGGCGATGGAGGGCATCACCATCGAGTCGCTCAAACGGCTCGGCTGGCAGAGACTCAATCTGCCCGGTCCCGACGAGTACGCGCCACACGCCGACGGAAATTTCAGGACCCCCTCCGGCAAAACGGAATTCCTGTCCTCGGCAGCGGCGGGCGGCAACTTCGTTCTTCCTCTGTTCCGGCAGGGCTCGAACGATCACCAACCGGGCCAGCCGGTCGATCCGCTGCCGCACTACATCGCGCCCCGCGAATCGCTGCGCACCAACCCCGAACTGGCGCAGAAGTATCCGCTCAACCTGCTGACTCCCAAGTCGCACGCCTATCTGAATTCGAGCTTCGGGAATTTGGACATGCATCGCAAGGTGCAGAAGGAGCCGACATTGCTCATCAACCCAGTCGATGCCGAGCGTCGGGGAATCGCGTCGGGGGATGTGGTGCGGGTCTTCAACGATCGTGGAGAGTTCACCGTTGTTGCCAAGCCGGACAAGACGGTCATGGAGGGCGTCACGGTCTGTGCGATGGGCGCGTGGCGCAAGAACATGCTGTCGCTGTCGACTCCGGCTTCGCTGAACCCGACCGTGTTCGCAGACCTCGGAAACGCCCCGACGTTCTCCGACACCCTCGTCGAAGTGCGACCACTCGACGCCTGATCATCGTCACCACTACGAACAAGAGGATTTCGCCATGGCCTACGTCGTCACCGAAGCGTGCATCGACCTACTCGACAAGGCATGCACCGAGGAGTGCCCCGTCGACTGCATCTACGAGGGCGCTCGGATGATGTACATCAATCCCGACGAGTGCGTCGACTGCGGAAAGTGCATGCCCGCGTGCCCGAACGACGCGATCTTCTGGGAACACAAGATCCCGGACGAGCAGAAGCGATTCGTCGACATCGCAGTGGAGTTCTGCGAGGACGCCGAGGCCTCCGGCGGCGCGGAGGATCTCGGGCCGGTCGGGCACGACCATCCGACGATCGACGAAGTGGCGAAGAAGTGAGTGACACAACGGTTTCCGAGTGTGACCTGATCATCGTCGGAGCCGGCCCGGCAGGGCTCTACGGTGCCTACTACGCGGGCTTCCGAGGACTGACGGTCACCGTCGTCGATGCCCTGCCACACCCCGGCGGCCAACTGGCCGCGCTGTACCCGGAGAAGAAGATCTTCGACGTCGCGGGCTTCCCGGCGATCAAGGCGCAACATCTGGTCGACGCACTGGTCGAGCAAGCCGAGCAGGCGAGACCGACGTATCTGATGGGACACGTCGCGACCGAGCTCGAGGAGTTCGAGGACTCCGTTCGCATCACCACCGACAAGGGTGCCACCGTCGTCGCGAAGGCCGTACTGGTGGCAGCGGGGATCGGGAAGTTCACGCCGAGGCCGCTGCCCGCCGGGTCGGAGTTCCACGACCGCGGGTTACGGTATTTCGTGCCCAGGCTGAACGATCTGGCCGGCGAACACGTGATGATCGTGGGCGGCGGTGATTCGGCGGTGGATTGGGCACTGAGCTTGGAGCCGATCGCAAAATCGGTCGTACTGGTGCACCGGCGCAACGACTTTCGAGCGCACGCCCACAGTCTGGGTCTGCTCGAGCGGTCGAGTGTCGATGTTCTCACTCCGTTCGAGGTCGAGGAGATCGCAGGCGAGGACGCTGTCGAATCGGTGACGATCGTCGACGGTGCCGGGGTGGAGCGGCGACAGCTGGCGGTGTCGAGTGTGGTTGCCGCACTGGGATTCAAGGCGGCGCTCGGACCCATCGCAACGTGGGGGTTGGACAAGTACCAACGCGACATCGCCGTCGACCGAACGATGCGCACCAACCGGAGGCGAGTGTTCGCGGTGGGTGACGTTGCCGGACACGAGGACAAGGTCAAATTGATCGCGGTCGGCTTCGCGGAGGCAGCCACCGCGGTCAATCACATCGCTCCGCTGGTGGACGGCTCGGCACCGATCGTGCCGGGGCACTCGAGCGACTCGATTCACTGACCCCAGCGGGTCCTACGGGTCAGTTCGGTCGCATCGAGCGGGTGATCGCTCGTGGGTCGTCCGAGTGGGCGCACGCAGCGGCGCGGTACTGACGGGGGCTCATGCCGTATTGCTCGCGGAATGCCCGGCTGAACACGGCGAGGTCCGCAAATCCCCACCGTCGACTGATCTGCCCGAGAGAACGGTCGGCCGAGATGCTGGCGATGATCTCACGACGGCACCGCTCGAGTCGCTTGACGCGGATGCTGCGGGCCACCGTCGTGCCACTGGCGGCGAAGACGCGGTGAAGTTGGCGGGTCGAGACGAGCATCGCCGCCGCGACCGTGCCGGGCGAGAGCTCGGGGTCCGCGAGATGATCGTCGATGTACCGCTGTGCGGACCGCACGAGTGCTGCAGTAGGGGAGTCGATCGTCGGGTTGGTGGTGGTGTTGCGGGCGATCACGCTGACCAGATCTCCGACCTCGTCGGCTATCGCCTGGGCCCCGGAGGCACCGAGTGCCGAGCGGGTCGACCCCAGGTCGTGCAGAAATCGTCCGAGGAGGCCGCTGAAGCCGGCCGACCCGTCGAAGGCCATGGCTGTCATGTCGCTGGACTCGCGGTCGTCGAGTCGAAGCATGTGCCGTGGCCAGGTGAAGACCTCGAGCTCCCATTGGTCGTCGTCGGGGTGGCCGTCGATGATCCAGTCGAACGGTCGCGAGGTGTCGTAGATGGCGAAGTCGCCGCGTGAGAGCGAACATTCGCGACCGTCCTGAACCACGATCGCGCGGCCCCGACGGATCATCCCGATCTGCACGTACTCGATACGGTCCTTCTCGATGAGCGAGTCGGTACGAGCGATGCGTTGTGTCGTGGATCGAACGCTCGAAACCTGCAGGTGCGCAAGCGACATCGAGCGAACGGCCCCGGTGAATCGGCTGTCGGCCACATCGGCGACATCGAGTGCCACGAAGTGTTCGTTCAACATGTCGCACCAGTCCCCGCGGCTGGTCGTCCGGGCCGGGATGGAGAATCCGGATCTGGAGAGCATGAGAACCCCTTGTCGTAGGAGCCCACCGTGATCGACTCGTCGTGATCGTGTCGATCACCGCGATGGAGGGGCTTCGTTCGAGGTTAACGCGCAATGTTTCGGCTCGATTGGCTGTTCGTAACATTGCCGGAAAGTCCTGCGACGACGTCGCAGCGTGGTCTCTGCGGATCAACTAGCCGTCACTGACGGTCAACTGTGGATCACCCGATTCGGCAATCCTCGGTGCACACGAGGTGGAAGGGGTGTGCCGTGGGCGAAGTCGACACTGTCCGAGAAGTGGATGCGAATACGACTCCGAAAGCACGCGCGACCGATACGTATGTCGCCGTGGTAGCCGACGATCTGTCGGTCGAGGCGACGATCGACTGGGCGACACTGCCGCAGTGCGGGGCCGTCGTGATCTTCACCGGGGTGGTTCGCGAATACTCGACGGACGTCGCGGGTCGCCCCGCAGATGGTGTCGTGTCGATCGACTACCAGGCCTACGAGTCGGTGGCGCGAGTGCGACTGTTCGAGATCGCGGCCGCGGCGCGAGACCGGTGGCCGGGAATCGGACGTATCGCGTTGCTGCACAGAGTCGGATCGGTTCCACTCGGTGAGGCCGGCGTCCTCGTCTGTGTGTCCTCGGGTCATCGCGTCGATGCCTTCCTGGCCGCGCAGTTCTGCATCGACGTTCTCAAAGCGTCCGTGCCGGTGTGGAAGCTCGAACAGCGGGCCGGAGTCAGCGACTGGGTCGAGACCGGAGTGCAGATCGAGGGCGTCGAGCGGGCGGCCTCGCAGTGGCTGCCCGCCACCTACGGACGTTCCTCGTGAGCGGACTCGACGTGGGCGTTCGCGATACTCGTGGGCGAGTCCTTCGCGATCTACGGATCTCGGTCACCGATCGGTGCAATTTTCGCTGCGTGTACTGCATGCCCCGTGCCGAATTCGGCCCCGATCATTCGTTCCTGAATGCGAGCAGGCTGCTGTCCTTCGACGAGATCGACAGAGTTGCCCGCGCGGCGGCAACCATCGGAATTCGCAAGGTACGTCTCACCGGCGGTGAACCGCTGCTACGCG
The DNA here is from genome assembly GCF_002259145.1 of Rhodococcus sp. 15-2388-1-1a. Taxonomy (NCBI): domain Bacteria; kingdom Bacillati; phylum Actinomycetota; class Actinomycetes; order Mycobacteriales; family Nocardiaceae; genus Rhodococcus; species Rhodococcus sp. 15-2388-1-1a. The sequence goes on from NZ_NPFP01000039.1 coordinate 97,483, forward strand.
CCGGAATCACCACGCTGATAGAGCGATTGAGTTCGATCGAGAACATCGATCTGGCGATGACCACCAATGGTTCACTGCTCGCTGCGCATGCCGAAGAACTCGTGGCGGCCGGGTTGCGCCGTGTCACCGTCAGCCTCGATTCAACGGATCCGGATACGTTCGCCCGGATGAGCGACACCCGCGTGCCTGTGCAGACCGTGCTCGACGGCATCGACGCGGCTGTGCGGGCCGGGATGTCGCCGGTCAAGGTGAACGTCGTGGTGCGCCGGGGAGTGAACGACGGCTCGATCCTGGCCGTTGCCGAACGGTTCCGAGGCACCGACGTCGTGGTGCGCTTCATCGAATACATGGATGTGGGCGCGACCAACAGGTGGGAGCTGGCCCAGGTCGTCGACGTCGAATCGATCGTCGACACGATCGGACGGAGCCATCCGCTGGAGAGAGTCGACGCGGAATACGACGGTGAGGTGGCGGTGCGGTATCGCTACCTCGACGGCAGCGGCGAAATCGGCGTGATCGGTTCGGTATCGGAACCGTTCTGCGGAACGTGCACCCGCGCGAGGTTGTCCGCTGACGGCAAGGTGTTCACGTGTCTGTTCTCCTCGACGGGAACCGATCTGCGGGCCCTGCTGCGATCGGGAGCCTCGCAGGACGACCTCGTTGCGCGCTTGTCGGCGCTGTGGCTGCGCCGCGACGATCGCTACTCGGAGCTACGAGCCGGAACGAACGACGGTGCAGTGCGCGACCGCATCGAAATGTCCTACATCGGTGGATGATCGGAGAGTGAGAGGTTCATGGCCGAAGTCCTGATGTTCGCAGCGGCCCGTCAGATCGCCGGTGAGGCGGCGCGAGAGATTCCTGGGTCGACCGTCCGAGGGGTGCTCGATTCCGCGGTCGAACGGTACGGCGCGCCCTTCGCGGATGTGCTTGCTGTGTCTCGGATCTGGATAAACGGTCGTTCGCTGGGTCGTAGCGAGGATTCGCCGTGCTCGGACCGGGACGAGATCGCAGTGCTGCCTCCGATTTCCGGCGGATGAAGTCGGCAGGAGTCGATATTCGTCCGACGTCGCATCGGACGGTCGACGAACATCGCTGTGCTGTGGACCGACTGGGCGTGTCGCCACGCGTTCGCTCGGTGCCGATCCACAGTGCCGTGGGACGAGTGTTGGCCGAGGACATCGTTGCCGACCACGCGTTGCCGGCGTTCGACAACTCGGCGGTCGACGGATTCGCCGTCCGCGCTGCCGATGTGGACGGTGCGGGCCGTGCGCCCGTTCGGTTGCTCGTCTCCGCTCGCAGCGTCGCAGGCAGGCAACCGGTGCCGCTGCACGTTCTGCCGGGTCAGTGCGTCCAGATCATGACCGGGGCCGTGGTGCCGTTCGGTGCAGACGTGGTGATCCCGGTCGAGAGAACCAGCGGATTCGTCGAGTCGTTCGGTTCGGCCGAGGTCACCGTCCACTCGCTCGATTCCAAGAGCAACATTCGCGCCCGGGCGTCGGATCTGGAGGTCGGTGATATCGCTGTCGGGGTAGGGACGATGGTCACCCCCGCCCAGGTCGGCCTGTTCGCCGCTCTCGGCCGCACCCACGTTCGGGTCGAATCGTCTCTGGTTGTCGCTGTGCTCTCGACGGGATCGGAGATCCGCGGCCTCGGGACCGAACTCGCGAACGGTGAGTTTCACGATGCCAACGCCGCGATGATCGTCGCCGATCTCACCCGGTGCGGTGCCGACGTGCACCTCGAACCGGCTGTGGCCGATGACGTGGACGCATGTCGGGCGGCACTCGCCCGGTGCGCCGACGCTGCGGACGTCATCGTCACGACCGGTGGTATCAGCGCCGGTACCGAGGAAGTGGTTCGGCTGGCACTCGCGGATCAGGAGGTCGACTTCGTCTCTGTCGCAGTCAGGCCGGGAAAACCGCAGGCGTGCGGTCGATTCGGCGGAACTCCGATCGTGTGCCTGCCGGGAAATCCGGTCAGCGCATTGATCTCCTACGAACTGTTCGTCCGGCCGGTGGTCGTTACGGCACTGCGAAACCCGCAGGCGGAAAGAACGATGAGAACGGTCAGGGCGCAGGGGCAGACGCCTCCTGCCTCGGCGATACCCCGGGTGATGCTGGGCGTCGTCGACGGTGACGACGCCACGATCATTCGATCGCACTCGGTCGGTGCGCTCGCCCATGCCAACTGTCTGATCGTGATTCCGCCCTCCGACGGCGGCCTGGGTCCGCCGGATGAGTACCCCGCCTGGATGCTCGACTCGGTCGCGTCGACGCGGTGAGGTACCTGCCTCCGACGGCGCGGGGAACCTCTCCGCGCCCTGCACGCCGGTGTGAGGAGAGTGCACGCATTTCGTAACGCAAATGCCTCGGATGGCTTACGCCCAAGGCTTACCGTGTGTGCACTCGAACCTAGCGCGGAGTGCATCATGACGTCGTATTGGACAACCCGGGGACTCGGCCCGGCCGATCAGATGAGCTATTGGGCCGATGTTCTCTGCCAGGCATTCACCCCTCTTGCACCGTGGCGATCCCGGGATCACGTCGAACACAGTTCGTCGCGTTCCGGACTTCCCGGATGGGTGCGCTCCGCGGCGATCGGGGGTGGCAACGCAGCGGAGATCGCCTCCTGCACACAGCGAATCGATCACGGAAGGCGCGAGGTCGCCCGCGCGGACGAGGACGTCGTCTTCGTCAATCTGCAGCTCGACGGCCACTGTACGACCACTCAGGACGGGCGGCAGTGCACGGTCTCCCGAGGCGAGTTCGCCATCGTCGACTCGACTCGCCCGTACCGGCTCGAGTTCGTCGAGCCCGGCAACGACGAACTGTGGCGAGTGCTGTCCTTCCGACTGCCGCGCCCTCTGCTGGCAGATGTGGTCGGCCCGTCGGCAGCGACCACTGCGCGGCGTTTCGCAAGTTCGTCGGGTTCTGCTCGCCTGCTCAGCTCGTTGATGGTGGAGACCTGGCGGACCGATTCCTCGCTGCAGACCGCCGAGCGGCAGATGATCGGTGCTGCCCATGTCGATCTGCTGCGTGCAGTACTGGGAGGGACACAACGGGGTACTGGATGCTCGTCGGAGACCGACGAAGCACTTCGGGTGTCCGTAGTTCGGTACATCGACTCCAGGCTTGCATTCGGCCGAGTTCCCGCTACCGATGCGGCCCGCCATGTCGGGGTATCGGTACGCACGCTCCATGCGCTCTTCGAGAGGACGGGAACCACGTTCGGTGCCGTCGTACGTGAGCATCGCGTCGAAGCGTGTCGCCGTGAGCTTGCCGATTCGCGTGACACTCGATCGATCGGAACGATAGCTGCAGCGTGGGGTTTCTCGGATTCGGCCCATCTGGCCAAGACCTTTCGATCGCGCTTCGGATGCAGTCCGGTCGAATACCGCGCGTCGGTGAAGACAGGGGAAATGTCGCAGTTGGCGTAGGAGGACTCTCTGTTCGGGAGTGCAGAACGGTACCGACGACGGCGCAGTCCGGTACAAGACCGGGATGCATCGGGCCGTGAAACATGGTGTGCAGGGCAGCGTCGCCCGATTCCGTTCTTCACCCCCACCAGGACAGACATCGAGGAGTCTCACATGACCCTGAGTTTCGAGCTCAGCCCCGAGCAGATGGCAGTGCGCATGCAGGCGCGGCAAGTGGCGGACGACATTCTGAGCGAAGTAGCGCCCGCTATTTCCTCCATCCCGCGCCCCGAGGATCGCTTCTACGCACTGCAGCCGGTCTACAAGCAGCTGGCCGGTCTCGGATTCGTCAAGGGACTGGTTCCCGATCAATACGGCGGCGCGTACTTCGACAATCTCACCTTCGCGCTGGCGGCGGAGGAACTCGCTCGGGTCGACATCAACACTCCGACTGCATTGCTGGGCACGGGATTGGGACTCAACCCGATCATCAACTTCGGTACCGAGGAGCAGAAGAATCGTTGGCTCCCGTTGTTCTGCGACGGCGAACCCCGATTGGCTGCGATCGCCTACACAGAGGTGACCGGCGGAGCGAATTACGATTCGGAGGACCCGACCGTCGGAATTCGGACCTTCGCGCGTCGCGAGGGCGACGAGTGGGTCATCAACGGTGCCAAGCACTACACCACCAATGCCTCGGGCTGGGACGGTCAGGGTGCCGACCTGATCAGTGTGGTCTGCCGTACCGATCCTGCACTGCCGCCGTCGGAGTCGCTCGCCGTCATCGTCGTGGAGAAGGGAACGCCCGGGGTCGAGATCACCGACATGATCGACACCATCGGACATCGCGCCACCAATTCGCCGCGGGTGGAATTCCGCGACGTACGGGTGCCGGTCGGCAACCTCATCGGCAAGCCGGGCGACGGGTTGGACATCGTCGCCACTGCCTTCTCCTGGACCTGCTCGTCCATCGCTGCCGCGTGCGTGGGCAGGATGCGAGCTGCATTCGACTACTCACTGCACTTCGCCAAGACCGACCACCGCTCCGGTCCGGTACCGGTCATCGAGTATCAGAACGCCGGATACATGTTGGTGGACATCAAGACTCGTATCGAGGCGGTCCGCTACTTCGCGTGGAAGGCCGCCGACCACTTCGACCGCACCGGCGGACGCGATCGTGAATTGGCGAACGAGGCAAAGATTTTCGCGTCCGAGACGGCCGTGCAGGTGGTGTACGACGCGATGCGTCTCGTCGGCGTCGATGCGTACACGAACCTGACCCCGATCGCCGCGATCATGGAAGACGTCCTGTGTTTCCCGGTCTACGACGGCGGCAACATGGGGGTCCGACGGCGCAACGTCCACAATCTGCTGAAGGCAGACGGATTCGACTCACTCGCCGCTGCAGAGAATCGACTGTCGGTACCCGAGCACGCCTAGACCCACAGAGGCAGTGGTGTCAGGATCCACTGCGATCCTGACACCACACCGGTACTGCCGTGTGCTGTCTCCAGCGGCCGGTCAGACCAATTGGTGAGTCGTGGCCTTGTCGATCACGAGCCACCCGCCGTGGTGTTCGGACGTCCGAAACTGCCGGCCTGTCGACCGACCGAGCTCGACCAACGACGCCTCGTCGAACGTGCGGACGTGTCCGTGGCAGGCGGTGGTCTCGGTCTCGAAGGGCACGGCAACCACAACACGAGTGCGTGCGATGCGTAGCGCTTCTTCCACTATGCGGGAGCCGGTCTCGGCGTCGACGTGTTCGAGGAGATGCAGTGCAGTCACCGTGTCGGCACTGCCGTCGGCAACGGGAACATCCGCAGCGTCGCACACCATGGTGTCGAGCGTGATCCCGAGGTGCGGGGCAACGGTGGCGAGCAACCGCATGGTGCCCGCCGACAGGTCCGTCGCAGTCACCGAGTGACCCTTCATCGCCAGGCGTAGCGGAAAGAAGCCGAAACACGAACCCAGGTCGAGGACCGATCCGACGACCGATTTCTCGGCGCGTTCGTGGACCGGTGCGAAGTCGGCGGTTCCCGAGAGCAGCTCGTCCAGCGAATTTCGGTAATAGGTGGCCCATGCGTCGACCGGATCGGCGACGGTGGTGCGGACGATCCCGACCAGGACCAGCTCGAACTCGCGCTGAGAGAGACCCACATGACGCGCCTGTGCGGTCACGATCGGAACGAGGCGCTCACCGATGTCGGCCGACGTCAGGCCGTGGCCGACCTGCACGGTCGACCCCGTCCGGGCCGCGTCGAACTCCAGTCCGGGAAGATGCCGAACGACCACGTTCTCGTGAGCCCACACTCCATCCGGGCTCGGTGCCAGTGCATCCAGCTCGGTCATCGAAAGCCATTCTGTTCGTCGGACGCCCGGTGAGGTCGTCCCCTCGGTGAGGTCGAGCGTTCCACACGACGCTCGGCGAATCTGCCGCTCCGGAGCAGTTCGGGCCGCTCGGACGCTGCGGACCCCGCGCGCCGGACGGGCGGCTACCTACCCGGATGGTCAGTTGCTTTCGACGGCCGACCGATTCCTCCCGTCATGCCGGCCCCTCGGACGGTCGCCGGTGTCAGTCCGCTTCCTCGCCGATCCACTGTGCCAGCAGGTGGTGGATGTGCCGGATCTTGACTTCCTGGTATCGAGCCAGCGGCAGCGTCTTCGACTGCGCCGACTTCAAGCCCTTCTGTACCTTGGGCATGTTGTACGCGTCCTGGTCGAACACCCGCGCCGAACTGCCGAGCACGGTTGCCTCCAGCCACGACTGCTCCGGTCGCAACCACTGGGTCTTGGCAGGCTTGGGCCGTTCGCCCTTGAACGGTGCGAGTAGGTACACATCCATGATCGAGGTCTCGTGGTCGTCACCGTTGGGTCGGAATCGGTAGACGATGCGCTGGTATGCGCCCCAGGGATGGAAGTTCGGGAACACGGTGTAGTAGATGCTGTCCAGTGATTCCGCGTCGGACATGTTGTCCGCCTTGACATCACCGATGATCTCGCGCAGACCCTCGCGGGCCAGCATGCCGGACATCTCGCGCGCGGTGACACCCTCGGGGAGCGTCACCATCGGGTCCTCGTCGATGCGGGCATCGATCATCGAGTCGAACATCTCCTGCTCGGACGGGACGAAGTTGATGTGCGGGCTCGGTACGCCGTTCGCCGTGATACCGCGGTTGAAGTTGCCCCAGCTGTCGTACTGGCTGTTGGAGTCACCGGTGCCCACGACGCGCTGTGGGTGAGTGGTGATCACGTGGAAAGCTTCGGAGAACGCCTCTTGCGCGATCTTCCAGTTGGCCGCAATGACCTGCGCAACGTGCGCTTGGATGAAGCGATCTTCCAGAGGCCAGGCCTCGAAGTGCTTTCCGAGGTCACCGAGAAAGCTGTCCAGTGATTCGGACTCGGGGTCCATGTTGACGAACACGAAGCCGCCCCAGGTGTCGACCTTGACCTGCGGCAGATCCATCTTCGACTTGTCGACCTGGGGGAAGTCCCAGGCACAGGTCATCGACTTGAGCGAGCCGTCGAAGTTCCAGGCGAAACCGTGGAAGGGGCAACGGATTTCGTTTCCGGCCGGGCCGTCCTCTTCGCGGAGGGTGCGGCCACGGTGCAGGCACGAGTTGTAGAACGCACGGATGCCCATGTCCTTACCGCGGACGAGGAGAATCGACTTCTCGCAGATCTCGTACACGAGCGTGTCGCCCGGCTCGGGGATCTCTTCTTCACGGCACGCCATCTGCCATACCTTGTACCAGACTCGATCTCGCTCGAGTTCGTGATACTTGCGACTGATGTAGCGCGACACCGGAACGAAGTTCTGGTCGGCGTATTGCTCGTGCGACTCTTCGCGCAGGATGTCCGGCACCGGATGAGTATCGGTCTCGAGCAGTCGTTGGTACCCCGTCCCGTTCTCGACGGGTGGTGTGGCGCGCTCATCGATATCGGTCACAGCTTGCCTCCCTGTTCCAGCGTGATGGCGAGGGCGTCCTGCGCCTGTTTGTCGGCCTGCATCTTCTCGAGCAGCTTCGCAGCGCCCATGAAACGTCGGTTCTGGGTGATGGGAACGGGAGCGCGGGGGCCGAGCCCCACCCATCGGGCCAGTTCGGGATCCACAGCCTTCACCTCGCCGTGGAGGTAGCGACCTTCCGGGTCGAACGTGCCGGTCTTGCCGTCGCGAGTGGTGACCAGGACGTTGAAGTCGTCGTCGAACTCGTAGATCGCGTGGCTCATCGGATGCTTGATCTGTCGCATCGCAATCTCCTTGATGATCAGTAGAGGTGTTACTTAATGCTCTATCCACTAACTGTATCAGCGAACAGTGACGATGAGCACAGTTTTCTTTAGTGCGACTCCAATAACTATTGCCGAGCGGCCCATCGGAGCGCTGCCCCCACGAGCCTGCGGTAGACGGGGTCCGACAGGGTGGGAGCCCCGTCGCCCGGTTGCAGGTAGGCCAGCCGGCTACGACCGTTCGTCTTGGTCCACCCGACCAGCGACGAGCCGGGCGCGTGCTGCCATCCCGTGCGATCGTCGCGCCTGCCCGCCATGGCCGAGGCGGTCGAGAAGTGAACGGCGTCGGTCATCTCGGCGTCGGTTCGCAGCAGCGGTGTCACGTCGTCCTCGAAGACTTCGCACAGGTAGGTCTCGTCGGTCAGGTCGAACGACTCGGGAATCCCTGCGACGATCGGATGGTCGGTGTCGACGACGGAGATGTGCTGCGGAACCGCGTGTCGATAGCCCGAATCGGGTCGCTCGACGCCCCGCACCACGCCTGGTCGATACAGGTAGCGGCCGCCGACGAACTCGGCCCACTCGTCCCAGGCGGCCCACGATGCGATGGCGTGGTGGAGCACGACATACCCGTGTCCGGACTTCGGTGCGGCCCTCACTGCGTCGCGTAGTGAATCGGGGGGCGCGGACGGCCGGGGCAACGTGCCCGGCATGTCGTAGTGCAGTGAGACGTCGAACGCTTCCGGCCCCGGATTCGCGTCCGGGTGCTCGAACCAGGTGACTTCACCGGGCATCGACTCCAGAAATCCGGCGAACGCGTCGCGATCGAAGGAGTGTCCACCGGAAAAAGCCGCGATACGCATGAGGGACGTCCATTCAGAGTCTCGACTGTTGTTTCAGTCAAGTTACTCGACGGTGGTGCCCGTCCGTCGGAGGTTCAGCGACCCTCGATCATTTTCGCGCACACATCGGTGGTGGCCGACCGGAGACGCGACACCGCGATGTTGGACAAGGGCCCGCCCTCGATCCTCAGGGGCTGGATGGCGATGGTCGTCGCAATCATCGTGCGTGCTCGCAGCGATCGCGCGGCGTGCTGCGCCGCGGCCGATCGCTTGTTCGCCGGTATCTCGGCGTCGGGGAAATAGTCGAAGGCGCGACGGACGTGCCTGTCCTCGTATTCCTTCGTCAGCAGACGTGTCCCCGGCGTGGCACCGCCGGCCACCTGCAGAAACAACATCCGGGCCGCATTGGGATGTTCCTCGGTCCAGTCCCATACGGCATCGACGACATCCTTGAACGCAGCGGCATCGGCCTCGGTGTCGTCCGGTCGAACTGCCTGGGCTGCGGCGGTACTGGCATCCATCGCGTAGCCCAGTGCGGTATCGAACAGCTCTTCCTTGCTGGCGAAGTGGTAGTAGACCGCAGTCGGGACCATGCCCGCTGCCTCGGCGATCTCCTGAATCGACGTCTCCGCGAATCCTTTGCGGGAGAAGACGCGCACCGCTGCCTGGACGATGAGGTGGCGTCGAGAGGGCCGGTGGGCAGATCCTTTGAGGGATGCGGCATCCGGCTCGGACGCAACGGGAGAATCGGCGGCAGCCTCCGGCTCGGAACTCTCGTCGACTTTCGACTGTGAGCTGCTGGTTCGTCGCGGCACAGCGTCCTCCTCGGCACCCGGGTCACTGCATGGTGCCATGATCTACGTCATGGCAGCAAAGGCAGTGAAGCCGAAATCGACGGTGACGCCCCCGGCGGACAAGGGTGCCAAGCGTGCGGCGCACCGGCCGTCGCGACGCGAAGTAGTGGTGGACGCTGCCATGCATCTGTATTCGGTCAGGTCCATCGAGGACGTGACCGTGGCCGATATCGCTGCGGAGGCCCAGATGACGTCGGCGGCCGTCTACTACCACTACCCGTCGAAGGACGAGGTTCTGCTCGCCGGGTTGCGTTTGTTCGCGGACGGCCTTCTCGGCGAACTGCGGGCAGAGATCGCGGCCGATCCGGACGCTGCTCTCGGTGACATCATTTCGTCGTTGCTCGAATGGACGGATCAGCACCGTGCTGCGGCATTGGTGTACTTCACCCGATCGCCCGGTTGGAGTCTGTCCATCGAAACTCTGCGAAGAGAAGTGCGTTCGGTGATGCTGGCGCTGTTCTCGGCCGAATTGCGCACTCGAAGCGGCATCGCGTCCAAAGCGAAGCAGGGTGCGGCCGCTGTCGCGTTGACGACCCTGCTCGAAGTGTCGGCCTCGTCGTGGCTCACCGAGGACGCGGTCCTGGCCGATCTCGGACGTCGTCGATTCTCCGAGGAAGTTCGCGAGCTCGCGGCCGACATCTCGAGCGTCTGAAAGGGCTCTCGCGGCACCGATTTTGCGAAGTATCTTTAGAGCGACGACAGTTTGTGGTTGACTTGGGTTCATGCCGCGCGCCAGGTCGATCGATCTCGACAATCCCTTTGCCCCGCTGACCGGGCTCTGTGAACTGATTCTGGTTCGGCACGGTGAGCAGGTACTGAGCAGAGAACTCAGTGCGCGGGAGACCGTCGACCCACCCCTGTCCGAACTCGGTGAGCGACAAGCGGAGGCGGTCGCGAACCGACTCGCGCGCACACGGGTGGATGCGGTCTACAGCTCCCCGTTGCGTCGCGCACTACGTACCGGCACTCTCATCGCGAGTAAGCACGGGTTGGAGCCCGTCGTGCGTGACGAACTCTCCGAATACGAACCGTGGCAGAAGTTTCCGGCCGACCAGTCTCCGTTCGAGGTGCTACCGCACGAGGAGGTCGCGGCCATGTTCCGCGATCACATTCGCACTCGTCGCTACGGTGCGTTCACCTACGCCGAGGACGGCGCAGAGTTTCATGCGCGCGTTCTCCGCCAGATCTCGTCGATCGTCGACGCGCATCTGGGCCGGCGAGTGGTGATCAGCTGCCACGGTGGTGTCATCAATGCCGTGCTCGCCGACGCATTGGGTAGCGCATTCGACATGCCGGTCCGAGTCCACCACACCTCGCTGAGTGTGGTGCGCGGTGCCGATACGCGTCGCGCGGTCCAATCGGTGAACGATTTCACTCATGTACTCGACTTCCAGTCGCACGTCGGAGCCATGAATCTATAAGTCCTGCAGTCGAATCACGTCATATTCAAGGAGTCTCACATGGATCTCGATCTTCGCGGAAAACGCGCAATCATCAGTGGCGCGAGCCGCGGCATCGGCCTGTCGATCGCCCGCACACTTCTGGCGGAGGGTGCCTCCGTCGGTGTGTGCGCCCGCGGCGAGGAGCATCTGAACGAGGTTGCCGGAGAACTGTCCGCATTGGGGACCGTCTTCCACAAGGCGGTCGACGTGGGTGATGCCGCCGCGGTTGCATCGTTCGTCGAGGATGCAGCCGGTGCCCTCGGTGGAATCGACATCGTCGTGGTCAACGCCTCCGCTGCAACGGGCAAAGGCGCGCAGGCATGGCAGAACAGCTTCGACGTCGACCTGATGAGCCTGGTGAACTTCATCGAAGCGGCCAAGCCACACCTCGAGAAGTCCGGCTCCGCATCGGTGGTCACGATCAGCACGACGTCCGCGCTCGAGGCCGGACCGATCAGTACGGCCAACAGCTACGGTGCACTCAAGGCCGCTGTCCTGCAACATTCGTCGGCGCAGGCCCGCGCACTCGGACCTGCCGGTATCCGAGTGAACGCGGTATCACCGGGCCCCGTCTTCTTCGAGGGCGGTGCCTGGGACACCATCAAGACGAGTCGTCCGGCACTGTACGAGGCTGCCCTCGAGTCGGCCTCGCTCGGTAAACTGGCTGCGGCACAGGACGTTGCGAATGCCGTGGCCTTCCTGTCCTCGCCCGCCGCCGGGCACATCACCGGAATCAACATGGTGGTCGACGGCGGCTTCACCAACCGCTTCGATTTCTGAGCGCGGCGTGACACGTGAGCTGACGGGCACCGCCGACGTCGTCATCCTCGGCGGCGGTTCGGGCGGGTACGCCTGTGCACTGCGGGCAGCCCAGCTCGGCATGTCGGTCATCATGATCGAGGCCGGCAGGCTCGGCGGCACGTGCTTGCACACCGGATGCATTCCCACCAAGGCGCTGCTGCACGCGGCCGAGATCGCCGATTCGGTCCGAGAGGCATCGACTTTCGGGATCGAGGCGACGCTCGACGGCGTCGACATGACTGCGGTGAACAAGTACAAGGACGAGGTGGTGGCCGGCCTGTACCGCGGACTGCAGGGGCTGGTGGCGTCCCGTGAGATCGAGCTCGTCGCCGGTCGCGGACGTGTCGTGGACAATCGCACCGTGCAGGTCGAACTCGCCGACGGCGGAACCGGCACGTACCGCGGTGAAGCCCTGGTGCTGGCCACGGGCTCTCGACCGAAGTCGTTGCCTGGCCTGAACATCGGCGGTTCGGTCATGACCAGCGATCGTGCTCTGGAGTTGAATGTCGTTCCGGACAGTGTCGTCGTGCTGGGCGGCGGTGTGATCGGATGCGAGTTCGCCAGCGTCTGGACCTCGCTCGGCGCGCACGTGACCGTTGTCGAGGCCGCCGCGACGCTACTGCCGACGGAGGATCCGTGGACAACCAAACAGATAGAACGAGCCTTCCGCAAACGAGGTCTCACTCTGCGTACCGGGACTTCGTTCAGCGGAGTCACCGAACGACCGGGCGGCGGCGTGCACGTCGATCTCAGCGACGGATCGCAGCTCGAAGCGGACCTGATGCTCGTGGCCGTCGGCCGTGGGCCGCGTACTGCGGACATGGGGTTCGAGGAGGCGGGAATCGAGCTCGACCGGGGGTTCGTCGTCATCGACGAATGGCTGCAGACGACGGTTCCCGGGGTCTTCGCGGTGGGCGATATCGTGGCCGGTCCGCAACTGGCACACCGTGGTTTCGCTCAGGGCATTCTGGTTGCCGAGCAGTTGGCAGGGTTGGACTGCACTCCCATCGAGGACACCGGAATTCCGCGAGTCACCTACTCGAACCCGGAGGTTGCGTCGGTGGGATTGACCGAGAGCGAAGCCGCGAAGCAGTTCGGTGAGGTCGCAACGGTGGTCTACGACCTCGCCGGTAACGGCAAGAGTCGGATTCTCCGCACGTCCGGCGGGGTCAAGCTCGTCCAGGCGGGACCGGAGGGTCGCGTTGTGGGAATCCACCTGGTGGGCGAGCGTGTCGGTGAACTGATCGGGGAGGCTCAGCTCATCTACAACTGGCAGGCGACCGCAGGGGACGTCGCCCAGCACGTACACGCCCATCCGACCCAGGCAGAAGCTCTGGGGGAGGCGCACCTCGCGTTGGCGGGGAAAGCGCTGCACGCGCACAGCTGACGAACAAGGAGAAGCAATGCCGGGACCGGCAGGCCGACTCGATGCTGTTCTCGTATGCGGAGGGCAGTGGCACGACTTCGATTACGCACGCCTGCAATTGTTGTCGGCAGTGGCCGAGTACGAGCAGGTTCGGACCAGAGTGTTCGAGGACTACGACTGTATCGAGGCGGTGGCCACGGCCGACCTCCTCATCACGTACACGTGCAATCGGGTTCCCGATCAAGCGCAGCAGAATGCTTTGGCGCAGTTCGTCTCTCGCGGTGGACGATGGCTGGCCCTGCACGGCACCAACTCGGCGATCGAGAGGACTTCACCCGGATCGGCGAGCAAATACGTGACGCCACGATCTCTGAGCACCATTGCTCCCGTGCTGGGAAGCCAGTTCCTCGGTCACCCACCGATCGCGCCGTACACGGTCGAGATCACCGATCCGGCCCACCCGTTCGTGGCCGGGATCGACTCGTTCGAGGTGACCGACGAGCTCTACGTCAGCGAACTCCATCAACCGATTCAGGTCCTGGCGCACACTCGATTCGTCGGTGAGTCGACGGGTTTCGAGGAAGGACACACCGCCGACGACGAGCCACGTCCGGTGCTATACCTCAAGGACCACGGTCGCGGGACCGTCTGTTATTTCACGCTCGGTCACTGCCGAGGGCGATTCGACGTACAGGATCTCGGCATCGACGATCTGGGCCGGGTGGACCGGGGGAGCTGGACGGTTCCGGAGTTCCGCACCGTGTTCGAGCGGTGCCTGTCGTGGGCCGTCACCGGAGATGCAGCGGCCCACGACTGACCGAGTGCTCAGATGATGTCGACGGTGTCGAGAATTTTCTCGGCGTAGGCTCGGTCACCCTCGATCGAGACATGCGCTCGCCACGGACTTCGTGTGGTGCCCCAGAGCACGAAATCCGTTGCAGTCGAACGGACCACGGTATCGGCACCCGAGATTCCGGATTCGACCGTCAGGAGTTGCGAGCCGGGCCGAAGGGTCCATTCGCCGCCGCCTGCACCGGTGAGTTGTACGCCGAGCGGCCGGTCGAGGACGCCGCTGACCGGGGTGCACATCTGCGGTAGGCCGGTCCACATCCAATCGACGGCAGTGCGGACCAGGTCGTCTTCGGGATCGGGTGTATCGCGTGTCACCGGACCGTCGGGTCCGAGCAGGTCGACGTAGAGATGGCACCACATGTCGAACGCGAACGCATCCGAGAGTTGATGGGTGGGATAGGTTCCCAGATCGGTCAGTGTCATCGGGGTCGCTGCCAGCTCGCTGCCCTGCATCGCCTCGAGCACGCCGAGTGCGCCGTCCGCGTTGGACAGGAATTCGTCGGCCACCTGCGCGCTCGACCAGTCGCGTCGTGCATCGACCAGTAGGTTCTGCGCCTGTTCCGCTGTCGTCGGAACGGGTGCCGACGGGTCGTGGGCCGGCGGGTCCACCATGATCTTGAAATTCGATCCCGTGTGCGCGACGAGGTCTTTGACGGACCATCCGGCGCAGCGACTGGGGGCAGCCCACTCGTCCGCGGTGAGCCCTCTGATCACCACCGAATAGCGCTCGGCGAGTTCGCGACTGGCAGACAATCCGGCTGTGCTCATGAATGAATCCTCGTCGTGTTCATGGCCGGTTCACTGCACCGGCGTCGATGGAGTACTGGGAGGCCGTTACGTTGCGTGCTTGGTCCGATGCGAGCCAGGCAACGAGGTTGCTCACCTCACGCGGGTCGATCCACGGAACGGGCAGCAGGTTGGATACCTTCATCGCCTCTGCGGCTTTCTCTCTGGTCGGGCTGGGATCGCCGGGCGAGAACAACCCCCACGTCCGCTCGTTCTGAATCATCGGTGTGTCGACGCCGGTGGGGTGAATGGAGTTCACCCGAATGCCATGTGGCCCAAGCTCTTGCGCGAGGCTCTTCATCAAGCCGACCACTCCGTGCTTGCTCGCCGTGTAGTGCGGAGCGTTTGCATAACCCTGTATGCCTGCCGTAGAGCTGGTCAACAGGATGACGCCGCCCTCGCCTTGTTCGATCAGTCGCGGAATGGCTACCTGCGCCGTGAAGAACACACCCGTGAGATTGATGTCGATGACGTCGCGCCACGCTTGCTCTGGTGCGTCCGCAGCGTCGTGGCTGATGAAGATGCCTGCGTTGGCCAGCACGATGTCGACTCGGCCGAGTTCGGCGAGGCCCTCCTCGAACGCATTCCTCAAGCTCGTCAGGTCACGGACGTCTGCCTCACGGGCGACGATCCGCCTGCCCAGGCCCTCCACGAGATCGACCGTGTCCGCGAGGTCGGACGGTTCGGCCAGTGAATAGAAGGGAGTCACACTGTCGATGGGTTTACAGATGTCGACAGCGATGATGTCGGCACCCTCCTCGGCGAGGCGGACGGCGTGCGAACGCCCCTGGCCCCGTGCTGCTCCGGTGATGAATGCGACTTTGCCGTCGAACTGACCCATGATCTTCTTTCGGTTGTCGGTTGTCGGTTGTCGGTTGGCGATCGGGGGAGCTCAGTAGGACGCAGTGCCGCCGTCGACGCTGAGGATGGCACCGGTGATTCCGGCACCTGCGTCCGATGCGAGCAACATGGCCATTGCCGACACTTCCTCGATCGTGTTGGGGCGCTTGATGGCCGACTCCTCGGCGAACAGAGCGACCATCTCCTCGAACGACATTCCCATTGCGGCGGCGGTGCTGGGGCCGTTGTTCTTGATGATGTCGGTGATGACAAGTCCGGGGCAGATCGAGTTGACAGTGATCCCTTGGGTTCCGACTTCACGGGCGATCGACTTCGTCATTCCGTTGATGGCGTGCTTCGCCGCGACGTATGCCGTGAACACGGGCTTGCCGTGCTTGCCTTCGACGGACGAGATGTTGATGATGCGGCCGTACTTGTTGGGCAGCATGTGTTTCAGGGCTCGGCGGGTCGCCCAGAAGTTGGAGTTCAGGTTCCAGTTCATCACCAACGTCCACTCCTCGTCGCTGAGATCGACCGTGGGCTGCAAGTCCTTCGCGCCACCGGCGTTGTTCACCAGTACGTCGATTCGACCGAAGGTGGAGACCGTCTGCTCGATGAAGTTCTCGACGTCCGCCTGAACGGTGACGTCTCCTGCGAAGAACGCGGCGCGATCTCCGACACCGAATTCGGCGAGGGCCTTGTCACCTTTCTCGGCCGAGCGGCCGTTGAGTGAGACCTTCGCGCCCTCGGCCAAGGCCGCCTCGGCGATGCCACGACCGATGCCCTGAGTTCCACCGGTGACGGCAACAACCTTGTCTTGCAGTTTCATCGAAGTTCTCCTCGGAAATGTCGGACGGGATCTCGGACAAGTAACTTGTCATCGTCTACAGTCTTGCATGTAGAGTGGCGGAAGTCACAGCAATGTGCAGAACGAATCAAAAAACTATCCACCGAGACGTCGACGATGACGTCAGAGACGAGAAGCGACATGTCCGAACAGCGTTGGTTGGTCGATACCGAGCCGAGCACCCGTCTCCCCGTGTACACACGTTTGAACGCGAGTGACGTGCTGTCGGACCCGATCACGCCGCTCGGCGCAGATCTGGGCTGGATTCAGAACATCCTGCCGGGATGGAACTTCGGCTATGCCAGCTTCGGTAGCTACTCATTGGCGGAGTCGCCCGATCTGACGGCGTCGGCGGCCATCTTCTACGGCCATCTCTACGTGAACATGTCGATGTCGCGATTGACCGGCATTCGCGGTGGATTGCCCGTCGAGTTGGTCGACCAGCTCTGGTACGGCGGGGACCCCGATATCCCTCCCTACGTGGCACATCCGGACGACGAGAACGCGGACGCAAGCCAGCGCCTGCAAGCCCGAAATGCCTGGGCGCTCTCGACCGAGGACTTTCCCGAACTGGAGGAGGACCGAACCCTCGCCGACCGCTTGCGTACCGAACGGCCGGACCTGTCGGTGCTGACCCCGGCTGCTCTCGTCGCGCGCGCACGCTCGGTGATGCCCCTGGAACGAGTGGCGTGGCGCGGCGAGGTCGTCGCCACCAACTGCTCCGCGGTGGGCCCCGCCGTACTCGGTCAGTTGCTCGGTGCCGAGCATCAGGACCTCATCGTGACCCTCGTCGGTGCCGCAGGCGACGTCGATTCGGCGCTGCCGTCGTATGCACTGTGGGATCTGGGTCGACTGGCACGGGCCAACGACAGGCTGATGGCCGCGTTCGACGAGGGCATCGAGGGTGTCGGTGCGCGCGTGCACGGGATCGACTCCGCGTTCGACGCACAGCTCGAACAGTTCCTGCTCGACTTCGGCTACCGCGGACCCAACGAATGGGATCTCGGATCGGTGTCGTGGGAAACCCGACCCGAACTGGTTCTCGGTCTCGTCGACAGGCTTCGGCTCCAGGACGACGCGGCCTCACCACATGCGCGGCTGGCCGACCACGCATCGGCCACCGACACGGCGCTGAAGAAGGCCGAGGACATCGTCGGCGACGATGCCGACGGACGAGCAACTCTCACCGCCGCGCTTGCGTCGGCTCGTCGTTTCGCCGCATGGCGGGAGCGGGCCAAGACCAACTGCATCAAGGTCTTGCACGAAGCGCGGGTTCCGCTCGTCGAGCTCGGACGCCGACTGTTCTCGGAGGGCCGTCTCGAATCGGCCGACCACGTGTTCATGGCCGTCGACGCAGAACTCGACGTGTTGGCGAGTGCGCCCGAGTCGATCGCACCGGTACTCGCGCAACGCCATCGCGACTGGAAGGAACTGTTCGGCCTGGAACTGCCGACGTTCCTCGACGGGCGCGAGGCATTCCCGCCGTTGTCCTCCCTCGCTCGCAAAGGCCAGTCGGCCATCGAGTCCGTGCAGGTGGGCGACGTGCTGCAGGGTTCGGGCGCGTCACCGGGCGTCACCCAGGGCCGCACTCGGGTGATCACCTCGATGGCGGCACTGGGCGAGTTCGAGGTCGGTGAGATCCTCGTTGCGCCACAGACGGATCCGTCGTGGACACCGTTGTTCATGGTCTCCGGTGGGGCGATCACCGACGTCGGGGCCATGGGCTCCCACGCGATGATCGTCAGCCGCGAACTCGGTATCGCCTGCGCTGCAGGAGTTCAGGCGGCGACCCGTCGCATTCCCGACGGTACGCTCGTGGAGATCGACGGATCCAAGGGCACGGTCACCATTCTGGAACTGACGTGAGTGGTGTCGTGACCGCGACCCGAGCAGTCTTTCTCGCCGAGCGGCCCTCGGGCGAACCCGAAGCCCGACACTTCGACGTTCGGGAATTACCGCTACCCGAACGCGCTGCGGATCAGCTTCTCGTCCGCAACATCTTCATGAGCGTCGATCCGTCGACGCGGGGACGCCTGGGGACGTCGAACATGCAGTACACCACCAACATCGAGGTGGGTTCGCCTCTCGACGGCTCGGCGCTGGGGGTGGTGATCGAGGGCACCGACGAGGTGCCCGCGGGTTCCTACGTCCGGCATCGGCTCGGCTGGCGCGAACACGCGGTGCTCGACACCGCTGCGGCCACGGTGATCGCCCCACGCGGTATCGAGCTGCACCACTGGCTCGGGATACTCGGCCAAACCGGATTCACGGCGTACTGCGGACTGCAGCGCGCCGGTGAGATCCGAACGGGAGACACGGTGTTCGTGTCCGCAGCTGCGGGCGCAGTGGGAAGTGCCGCGGGTCAGTTCGCGAGATTGCTCGGTGCGACGCGGGTCATCGGGAGCGCCGGGGGACCGGACAAGGCAGCCCTGCTGCGTGATCGGTTCGGGTTCGACGTAGGAATCGACTATCGCGCCCGCCCTGTCGGTGCTGCGCTGCGTGATGCGGCACCGGACGGCATCGACCTCTACTTCGACAACGTCGGCGGCGATCACCTCGTGGCTGCGCTGTCCGCGCTCCGACAGCAAGGCCGCGTCGCACTGTGCGGCATGATCTCGAACGGCGGTCCGGACAGTCCACCCCTGGACCGTCTGATCGAGGTCATCCTGAAGCGAATCACCATCAAGGGCTTCATCGTTCGTGATCACGAGGACCTCAGGAGCGAGTTCGAGGACCGCGTCGCCGGCTGGCTCGCTGCCGGCGACATCGTGGCCGAGTCCACGATCCACGACGGCCTCGACAACGCGGCCGACGCATTCTTGTCGATGCTCGGCGGCGGCAACATCGGAAAGATGCTGGTCCGGGTGTCCTGACCCGCGTCGTCCCGATGGACCGGACGTCTACCCGGCGATGGTTCGGTCGGTGTCCCAGTACGGTGCTCGCAGTGCCTTCTTGTCGAGCTTTCCCATGACGTTACGCGTCAGCTCGTCGACGATCACGTAGCGTCTGGGGCACTTGTACGATGCCATCGCCGCCTTGGCGAACCCTGCGAGTTCGGTGGTGTCCAGCGTTGTATTCGGTTCAGGGACAACCAGAGCCAGCAGGGCTTCACCGAAGTCGGCATCCGGTACTCCGATGACCGCGACCTCCGCGACGGCAGGGTGTGTGGCCAGAACTCGTTCGCTCTCGGCGGGGTAGAGGTTCACGCCCCCGGACACCACCATGTCGGCGACTCTGTCGGTGATGAAGACGAACCCGTTCTCGTCCACGTAGCCGACATCGCCCAGGGTTGCCACGCCCGGCAAAATGTAAGCGGCTGCTGTCTTTTCGGGATCGGCGTGATACACCACGCTGCGTTCCGGCGGGGTTCGGAAGCCCAGTACCCCGACCTGCCCACGGTCGAGTTCGTGTCCGTCGGCGCCGACCACGACTGCCTCGAACGGCGGTACTGCGCGCCCGACCGACCCCGGATGTGTACGCCAGTCCGGTGAGTCGATCTTGCACACCGTCCCGATTTCGCTGCCGCCGTAGGACTCCACCAGAACCGGCCCGAACCAGTCGATCATGGATCGCTTGACATCCGGCGGACACGCCGAGCCGGTGTGCGCAACGTACTCGAGGCTGGAGACGTCGTACTTCGAGCGAGTGTCGGTATCGAGTGCGAGCAGCCGCTGGAAGTGCGTCGGGACCATCAATGTGGACGTGACGCGGTGGCCGTCGATCGAATCCAGCGTCTTCTCGGCGTCGAAGCGGCCCAGCACCACTACTGGGTGGCCGGAGAGCAGGTGCCGAACGGCGGTCAACGGACCGTTGTGCTGGAGTGGTCCCACGACCAGGTGTACTCCGTCCGGGTAGCCGGATCTCGCAGCGACCGCGTCGGCGAATTCTGCAGCGCTCTGGCCGGTGGCCGGCAACCATCGCACCTGGGTGCCGCGGGCGCGGCCGGTCGTGCCGGATGTGTAGACCAGAGGTGGACGCGCGGGGCGCTCGGTCGGAGGCGTGGATGCAGAGGAAGTTCGTCGCGGCGTGACGGCCTCCGACCAGTCCACCGTGTCGACGGCACCGTCGCACCCGTGCGCAATCACTTCGCGTAGGCCTGCGGTGGCCGCGGCGGCGCGGGACGAGAGGAGACCGGCCGGACCGGTCACCACCGCGACGGTTCCGGAGTCGAGGAACTGCTCCGACATCTCGTTCGGTGTCAGCTGACGGGAGACGGCGACCGTGCCGACGCCCCGCGCAATGGCCGCCACGTGGGTGAGCAGGGTCGGACTGGAGTTCTCGCCGATGACGGCAATGCGGTCGTCGGAATCGGGGGCGATCTCGAGAAGGTGCTCGCCGAGCGCCTCGAGGGCGCTGAGCAGGTCGGACCACGTCATCGAGGTGGTGTCGTCCGTCAATGCCCGGCCTGACGGATCGACTCGTGCTCGATCTCTGATTCGGTCGAGCATGGGATCGATCCTCCAAAGGTGTGACGCGACGGGTTGAAGTAACTTTATAGTGATTCTACTTACATTGCGCTAGTGTGGTGACGATACTGGTGAAGACGTAAACAAAGTCTGCAGAGAGGTGTACGTGGTGACTTCGACCGCGACCGACCCGACCCGCGAGGCCATAGAGCCCGTGGGGTCGAACGATCCGACGCCGAGCCGAGAGGTCGTGCTCGATCTGCACCGCAGGATGGTGCGCATCAGGCAGTTCGAGACCGAGGCCGGTCGGTTGATGGAGGGCGGTCGGATGCCTGGCTTCCTGCATCTCTACGTCGGACAGGAGGCTGTCGCGGCCGGCGCGATGTCCAACCTCAGGGACACCGACCAGATCACCTCCACCCACCGCGGACACGGTCATGCCGTCGCCAAAGGCGCCGAATTCAAACCGATGTTCGCCGAGCTGTTCGGTCGCGTCGACGGTTACTGCAAGGGCCGCGGCGGCTCCATGCACATCAACGACCTGTCGATCGGCATGCTCGGTGCCAACGGCATTGTCGGAGGCGGTATTCCGATCGCAGTGGGCGCTGCGTTCGCGGCCAGGTACCGCGACGAGGATTCGGTGGCGATCCCCTTCTTCGGCGACGGCGCGAGCAACATCGGGGCGTTCCACGAAGCGGCCAACATTGCGGGAATACTCGAGCTACCGGTTGTCTTCGTCTGTGAGAACAACGGATACGCCGAATTCACGGCACTCCGTGACCACATGAAGCTGGAGAACGTGGCCGATCGTGCTGCGGCCTATGGATTTCCGAGCGAGATCTGCGACGGAATGGACGCGATCGCCGTGCGCGCCGCAGTCGGTCGCGCCGTCGAGCGGGCGCGAAACGGCGGCGGTCCCACACTGGTGGAAGCCAAGACGTACCGCTACTACGACCACCAGGGTGTGAAGGGTCTCCGCAAGACGTACCGCACCGAGGAGGAGGTCGAGGCCTGGAAGGAGCGCGACGCCATCAAGTTGCTCGAAGCGCGGGCGGTGACCGAGGGGCTGGTCACCGAAGCCGAATTCGCAACCGTCTGGGCCGAGGTCGACGCCGACATCGCAGAATCCGTGAACTTCGCCGAGGCCAGCCCGTTCCCGGATCTGGCCGACATCGCCCTCAACGTCTACAGCGACTGAAGATCTGAAAAGGCTGAGCATGTCTACTGCAACGGAAACACCCGAGTCGACCGCGACGGCACCGAGCGCCGCGGGCAGAGTCACCACCTACGTCAAGGCCTACAACGAGGCCGTCGCCCAGGTCATGCGCGAGGACGACAACGTCTTCGTCGCCGGCGAGGACGTCGCGGCCTACGGCGGCGTCTTCCACATGTACGACGGACTTCTCGCCGAATTCGGGTCGCGGCGCATGGTCGACACACCGATCGCCGAGATGGGTCTGATCGGACTCGGCGTCGGCGCGGCCGCACGCGGCCTACGCCCGATCATCGACATCATGTTCATGGACTTTCTGGCCGTCGCGCTCGACCAGGTCGTCAATCAGGCCGCCAAGATGAAGTTCATGTACGGGGGCGAGGTCAAGGTCCCCATGGTCATCGCTGTCGCGTACGGCGCCGGTGTCAGTGCGGGCGCACAGCATTCACAGAGTCTCGAAGCGTGGTTGGCTCACACGCCCGGTCTCAAGGTGGTCATGCCGTCGAACGCGTACGACGCCAAGGGCTTGATGGTCTCCGCCGTACGTGACGACAACCCCGTCGTGTTCATGCTCAACAAGGTCCTTCTCGGTGCCCGCGCCGAGGTACCGGAGGACGTCTACGCAATCCCGCTCGGTGAGGCGTCCGTGGCGCGAGACGGCGAGGATGTGACCATCGTGGCGTTCGGCCGCATGGTCTCCGAAGCGCTGAAGGCCGCGGACATCCTGGCCGAGTCCGGGGTGTCGGTGGAGGTCGTCGATCCGCGGACGGTCCAGCCTCTGGACACTGCCACCATCGTGAAGTCTGCGTCGAAGACCAACCGCATCCTCGTGGTGCACGAGGCCGTGACCTTCGGTGGAATCGGAGCCGAGGTGGCCGCGCAGATCCAGGAGGAGGCGTTCGACTACCTGGACGCGCCCGTACTTCGCGTCGGTGCTCCCTTCACGCCGGTGCCGTTCAGCACACCACTCGAAAAGGCCTACGTTCCCGATGCCGACCGCATCGTCGCAGGTGTGCGCCGTCTCCTCGAAAGGAACTGATCGTGGCTCAGCAGATCGTGCTGCCGAAGCTGGGTCTGACGATGCAGGAGGGCGTGATCGGCGAATGGGTGGCCGAATCCGGCCAGCGCATCGGTCTGGGCGACGTTCTTCTGCGGCTGGAAACGGACAAGGTCGACGTCGACGTCGAAGCGGAGGCCGAGGGAATCCTGGCGACGACCGCGCAGGCCGGTGACGTCTTGCCCGTCGGCGCGGTGATCGGGTGGCTTCTCGGCGACGGGGAAACGGCACCGGGCGTCGACGCGGCGGTCGTGACCGCGGCCGAACCGGCCGCCGCCGACGGTGCCACCGCCGCCGTCGAGACCGACGTTCCCACCCTGGGCAGCGACTCACGAATCAAGTCGTCTCCGAATGCCCGCCGGGTCGCTGCGATGTCCCACATCGATCTTGCCCGTGTACGGGGTTCCGGCCCCGGCGGACGAATCGTGTCCGAGGACGTCGAGGAGTTCCTCGCGGCAACGCCCGTGCAGGACAAGGCAGACACTGCCGAGAAGGCCGGTGCCTCCGAGAAGGTAGCGACGCCCGAGCCGGCGCAGCCCCAGAACGCGGTCGGCGCGGACAGTGCGGCCGGTCGGTTCGTCGGCCCGGTACTCCGTCGTCGGGCAGCCGAGCTCGGAGTCGATCTCGGCGAGCTCGTCGGATCCGGTGTCGGAGGGCGAATCACGAAGGGCGACATAGAGACTGCCGCCGGTCGCAGTGTTTCGGTCCCGGTTGGCGCGCAATCGGCAGACGCGGACGCGCCTGCCCGCACGACCGGCCCGAAACCCGGCGACACCATCCCGCTGAAGGGCATGCGAGGCGCTATCGCTCGCAACATGCTCGACAGTCTGCACTCCATGGCGCAGCTGACGCACGGCTACGAAGCAGATGTGACCGCACTGGTGCAGATCAGGGCCGAACTGGGAGCCGAGTCCGCGCGCAGCGGGTCGAAGCCGCCGAGCCTCAACGCATTCGTGGTCAAGGCCGCAGCGCTGGCGCTGAGGAAGCATCCACTGCTGAACGCGGGAATCGCCGACGACGAGGTGACCCTCTTCGAGGCCATCGACATCGGCGTCGCCGTGTCGGTCGAGGGTGGTCTCGTCGTTCCGGTCGTCCGGGGAGCGGATTCGTTGTCGATCGGCGCAATCGGCGCTCGCACCACGGAATTGGCGACAGCTGCCAGGACGGGGAGGCTGGGATCGTCCGACATGGAGGGTGCGACGTTCTCGGTCAGCACGCTCGGGGCGTACGGAGTCGACTTCTTCACGCCGGTCATCAATCCCGGCAACGTGGCGATCCTCGGAGTCGGCAGAGTGAAGGACGGATTCCGTTGGGAGGGGCAGACTCCCGTCAAGACTCAGGTGATGACTCTGAGCTTGACGTTCGATCATCGGGCCGTGGACGGAGCTCCCGCGGCGGAATACCTCCGCACGGTCAGCGAGATCCTGGCGCGTCCGCTGAGCCTGTTGGCGGACTAGGCGAGCGGTAGGAGATGGAATCGACCGCGATCGACGACAGGCTGTTCGTCGAACTCGACCCACCACTGTTGGCCGGAAGTTCGTGTGGCGACTGCGATGTGGTCGTCTTTCCGGCAGCCCATCGGTGCCCGGGATGTACCGGCGAGAACGTCACGCGCATCGCGCTGCCGAACCGAGGAACGATCTGGACGTGGACCACCCAGGCGTTCGCGCCGAAACCGCCGTACCAGCCGCCGTCGTCGGGATTCGAACCGTTCGTCGTCGGATACGTCGATCTCGGTGCGGTTCTGGTCGAGTCGCGAATAGTCGGTGAGGTCGCGATCGGCGACGAGGTCGAGTTGCGTCTGCTCTACGTCGGCGGGGGCCAGGTCACGTTCGCCTTTGCCAGGGTGGTCTCGTGAGTCCGGCCGACATCTTCGTCGTCGGAGCGGGGATGCATGCCTTCGGGCGGCACGACGGTGTCTCCGGCATGGACATGGGTGAACACGCACTTCGTGCCGCACTGAAAGACGCCGGAATCGGGTGGTCCGATGTCGATGCGGCCGTCGGTGGCAGCAACGTCTCCGGCAAGCCCGACTCGCTGGTGTCTCGGCTCGGGCTGACCGGAATCCCGTTCACGACCGTCAAGAACGGCTGCGCCACAGGGGGAGTCGCGCTGTCGACCGCGGCCGACATGCTCACCGCCGGTCGAGCGGGGATCGTCGCAGTCGTCGGTTTCGACAAGCACCCGCGAGGAGCATTCGCATCCGACCCCGCGGCCTACGGTCTCGACCCCTGGTACGCGCAGACCGGTCTGATGGTCACCACGCAGTACTTCGCCATGAAGACTCGTCGGTACCTCCACCGGTACGGACTCGACGAGTACGCCCTCGCCGCGGTATCCGAGCGGGCCTTCGCCAACGGGGCCGCGCATCCGATGGCATGGCGTCGCACTCCGCTGACCTCTGCGCAGGTTCTGGCGTCCCCGATGATCAACGACCCGCTGACCCAGTACATGTTCTGTTCGCCGGGCGAGGGCGGCGTGGCACTGATTCTCGCTCGGGGTGAGCGGGCACACGACATGTGCGAGCGGCCGATTCGGCTGGCATCCGTCGAAGTCCGAACGAGACGACCGGGATCCTTCGAGGTCTTCTCACCCTGGTTGACCACCGATCCGGTGCACAGCCCGAGTATCGACGCGGCCGCGTCTGCATTCGCCGGAGCGGGTGTGGATCCGGCCGACGTCGATGTGGCGCAGTTGCAGGACACCGATTCCGGGTCCGAGTTGATCCACATGGCCGAAACCGGGCTCTGCGAGCACGGTGAGCAAGCACAGTTGGTCGGCTCCGGAGCGACCGACTGGGACGGCGACCTTCCGATCAACACCGATGGTGGATGTCTGGCCGGAGGTGAGCCGATCGGCGCATCCGGATTGCGGCAGGTGCACGAGGTGGTGCGTCAACTGCAGGGTCGAGCGGACGGGCGTCAGGTGCCCGGCGGGCCGACCGTCGGATTCACGCATGTCTACGGGGCACCGGGTCTGTCGGCCTGCACCGTGCTGACGAGCCGATAGCGAAAGGCGAACCATGACAGAGGTTGTCGACACCGTTCCCGAGTTGGCCGATTTCCGGTCGGAGGTCCGCTCGTGGTTGAGCTCGATCCTCCCGCCGCGGCCGACCCCGTCACCGGACGACCGGCCGGACCTGGCCGTCTTTCGCAATCTGTCCGATGACGACGAGTCGGCCTTGCTCGACGCCGTCAGAGAATACCGTCGCAGGCGTTTCGATGCAGGCTACGGCGCGGTGACGTTGTCGGTCGAGCACGGTGGACGCGGGCTTCCCGCGTCGTTCGCATCGGCCATCGCCCAGGCCGAGCGCGAGTTCGATGTTCCGCCTTCGACCGAACTCATCAGTGTCACCACGGGTCTCGTCGGTCCCGCGGTTGCGATGTTCGGGTCCGACGAACAACGTGAGACCTACGCGAATCCACTGCTGCGCACGGATTTGCTGGCCTGTCAGCTCTTCAGCGAGCCCGGTGCCGGCTCGGATCTGGCGGCTCTGGGATGCCGTGGGGTGCGCGACGGTGGCGAGTGGATCTTCAACGGGCAGAAGGTGTGGTCGTCGGGCGCACGGTTCGCAGACCTCGGGATGCTCCTGGCCCGCACCGATCCTGACGTGCCCAAGCACAAGGGAATCACCGCGTTCCTGGTTCCACTCGACCTCGAGGGCGTCGAGATCCGCCCGATTCGGCAGATGAGCGGGGGCGCATCCTTCAACGAGGTGTTCCTGCACAACGTTCGAGTTCCCGACAGCATGCGCCTGGGCGACGTCGGCGCGGGGTGGAAAGTTGCCGGTGCCACTCTGGCCTTCGAGCGCACCGCCTCCGGTTCGGTGACCCGCAAGAAGGGCGGCTCGGTCGCAGAGTTGGTGACTCTCGCACAATCCCTCGGCGTGGCCGGCGATCCGCTGGTGCGTCAGGACATCGCCGACGTGTACATCCGATCCGAACTGCGCGCCGCCACCGCCGACAGGGTAGCGAGGGCCGCTGCGGCAGGGATCTCGCCGGGACCGGCCGCGTCGGTCGGAAAACTGATGGCATCGGACGTGCTGAGCAAGATCGGTGAGATTGCCGCAGACCTGTTGGGAGAGAACATCTCCGCCCGGGTGAACGACGACCTCTTCGCGTGGTCCGAGCACGTGTTGGGTAGCCCGGGTTACCGGCTGGCGGGCGGCACCGATCAGATTCAGCGAACCATCATCGGCGAGAGAGTGCTCGGCCTACCGTCCGAGCCACGGGAGAATCGTGATCGGCCGTGGTCGGGGCGCGACAAGCGCTGATCTACCGGGTGGAGGTCTCACCAGGCGAGGGCGAGGGCCAGACGTTCCCGATGGAACGCGGAACCACCGAAGAGTTGAGCGTCTGCGCGTGCACGTCGAAAGTACAGGTGGCAGTGGTGCTCCCAGGTGAAGCCGATGCCGCCGTGCAGTTGCACCGCCTCGGCCGTCACCGTTCGGTACGCGTCCGAGCACCACGCCTGGGCAACCGAACCGGCTTCGGTGCGGTCTTCGGCTTCGACCGCGCGGGTCACCGCTGACCGACTCGACTCCACCAGCACCAGTAGGTCTGCGAGCGAGTGCTTGACCGCCTGGAAGCTACCTATCTCGCGGCCGAACTGCCGTCGTTCCTTGGCGTACCGGACCGTGGCATCGAGACTGGCCTGGGCACCGCCGAGCTGCTCGGCGGCCAGCACTATGCAGGCGAGGTCGAGGGCCGGAAGTAGTGCTGTGGCAGCGCTTCCGCCAGTTGTGAGACGTCGTGCCGAGGTATCGGTGAGGGTCACAGAGGCCTGAGCGCGGGACAGATCCAGTGTCTCGACGCGGGAGATCGACGCGCCGTCGGCAGACGCCTCGAGGACGAAGACATCGGGGCCGTCGGGAGTTGCCGCCACGGTGACGATCCATCGCGAGCCTGCGGCACCCGGGACGGCTGGCGTGTGCCCGCTCACTGTCCATCCGTGGCTGTTCTCCGAGGCGGTGAACGGCAGGTGGTCGGGCGACCACCACCCGCGCCGGTCGAGCCCGGCGAACGCCGCAGGCTGCCCTTCGGCGATGTCGGACACCACGTTCTCGGCGCTGCCTGCGCCGGCGAGCACCTGCCCCGCGAACAGGGTCGAGAGAAAGGGGACCGGAAGCAATGCAGCGCCGAGCTCCTCGGCGACGACGACCAGTTCGGCCAATCCTCCTATACCACCGCAGGATTCGGGCAAGCCGAGGGCAGCCGTTCCGATCTGCTCCGCCAGTATCGACCAGGCGCGCGTGTCCCATCCTGGGCCGGCCGGATCGAGTCGACGGCACAGGTCGTGTCCGCCGAGTTCGGTGGCAGCAGCGCGGACGGCAGCTCGAAGGGCGTCGAGTTCGGCGCTCATCGTGTGGAATTCACCGGCTTTCGAGGGTGGCGTGCGCCGCGGCGAGCCGGGCAACCGGGACCCGCCGAGGTGAGCACGAGACATAGTGCAGGCCGAGCGAATTGAGGAACGAGATGGACTGCGGATCGCCGCCGTGCTCACCACAGACACCCAGTTTGACGTCGGGACGAGCGGTGCGGGCACGGTCGACGGCCATGGAGACCAGAGCGCCGACACCGTCCCGATCCAGGACGGCGAACGGGCTGTCGGTGAGCAGCCCATGTTCGAGATAGTGGGCCAGTACCGTCTTCTCCACGTCGTCGCGGGAGAACCCGTAGGTGAGCTGGGTCAGGTCGTTCGTCCCGAAGGAGAGGAACTGGGCCTCGGCGGCCAATGGTTCGGCCAGCAGGGCTGCGCGGGGAGTCTCGATCATGCTGCCGACGAGATAGGGAACGGTGACGCCGGTGTCGGCGGCAACGGTCGCAGCGGCCCGGTGCACCTGTGCGATGGCCTCGGTCAGTTCGCCCGGCAGCGACACCAGCGGAATCATGACCTCGAGTTGCGGTGTCATTCCTTCGCCGTTCACCACGACCCACGCACGGAACAGAGCTTCGGCCTGGGCGGGATACAACCGGGTCTGCACCATGGCGAATCGAACTCCGCGCAGACCGAGCATCGGGTTCGATTCGTGTGTGGCAGCCGCACGTTCGGCTTGTTCGCGGTCGCGATAATGGCCGTCGGCCGGGAGGAACTCGTGCAGCGGCGCATCGAGCAAGCGCACGGTGACGGGTCGGTCGCCGACGACACGGAGCAGGTCGGTGAAGTCCGATTGTTGCGCGGCGGTCAGGGCCGCAATGGCCTCGATCTCCTCGGCCTCGCTCTCGGCCAGTACCAGCCGTTGCACCAGCGGGAGTTGATCGCCGAGGAACTGGTGCTCGGTGCGGCACAGTCCGATTCCCTCGGCACCGAGGCGAAAGGCGGTAGCGGCGTCGTCGGCATTGTCCGCGTTGGTGCGGATGCGCAGTTCGCGGATGTCGTCCGCCCAACCGAGCAACACTTCCAGTTCCGCTGACGGCTCGGCCGGCCGAATTGCCACGGTACCGACGTAGACGTCACCGGTACGGCCGTTGACCGAGACGGTGTCGCCCTCGGCGAGGGTCACGCCGCCGGCCGTCACGGTGGCGCGCTCTCTGTCGATGCGGATGGTCGCCGCGCCGCAGACCGCCGGACGACCGGCACCGCGGGCAACGACGGCGGCGTGGGATGCGAGCCCGCCGTTGGACGTGACGACCGCGGTGGCTGCCAACAGAGCGGGCACGTCGGCGGGGCTGGTCTCGGACGCAACGAGGATGACGGCCTTGCCCTGCGCTGCCAGAGCAAGTGCTCGATCGCTCGACAGTGCGATCTCGCCGACGGCAGCACCCGGTGACGCGGGGAGTCCGCGGACGAGCAACTGCTCGCTACCGGTGAGGGTGAGCTGAGCGTGCAGAAGGTCCTGCATCAGGTCGGGCTCGAGCATGCGCACTGCCTCGCTGCGGTCGATCGATCGCGCGTTGGCCAGATCCACGGCGAGATTGGTGACCGCACGTGGGCCTGGATGGTCCAGCGCCCCTGCACTCAGCAGGGCGAGCTGGCGATCGCGGACCTCGAACTCGATCTCGGCGACACCGCGCAGATGCGGCTCGAGAGTCGCGAAGATCTGATCGAGGATCTGTTCACCACCGGGAGTGCTGGACAGTGGTTCGCCAGGACCGGGATTGGGATCGGCCTTGCGGACACCGAGGTGGAACACGCCGTGGGGTGCGTACTTGCCGGTTTCGAGATCGCGGCTGACGGCGGAACCATGGCCCGAGTCGTCCCAGGGGCCGAGTCGCAGAGCACGGACGTGCAGTGCAAGGCCCAGATCGTCCGGTAGGGACAGAGAGCGGCGGGCCCGCTGCCCGCGGGGAGAGGCCCAGCGAGCCAACATGGCGGTCGCTGCGAGGCCGAGCTGCTCGGCAGGTTCGGTGGGAAACGGACTGCCCGTCGCACGTTCGATCAGTTCGAGAAGGGCGGGTACGCGAGAGTGACTGTCGGGGTGGTCCTCGTCCAGATCGTCGAGATCGTCGGTGTCGACGTCGAGGGCACCTTCGGCGACGAATCGAAGGGTCGCAGCCCACGAGTCGTAGATGTCGCGATCGCGTCCGATCACCTCGACGAGTGCATCGACGTTCAGGGGCGAGAGCCCGATGACCGAGATGGCAGGAGGCAGAGCCGACACCGGAACCGGTGCGCTGCATCGCAGATGCAGCAGCATGGGTCGGCGCTCGGTGCGCACCGACGGCCAGATCCCGCGGACTGCCAACTTCTCCAACAGATCGATCGTGGCGCTCGCGGTGTCGGGAACGCGCAGGCCGGCACCGGACCCGATCGGCACCGTCAGCCCTGGTACGACCGGAAGACCAAGCGCGACAAGGTTGTCCATCTCGACGCCGTGAACCCCCAGCGCGTCGGCACCGAGACCGCGAGCACGGCCTTGCCCGTACGGCACTGCTGCGCGCGCGGAGGTGAGTACGGAACCGTCGGACAGGGTCATTCGGCGCTACCGCGGACGAGTTCCTCCTCGAGTGCCTCGTCCTCGGCGCGGGTGAGTCCCAGCATCATCAGCACGTGCTGATGGAGCCACATCCACACGGTGTGGTAGCCATCGGTCAGGGGCGACGTCATCGACGCGGTGTCGCCGTTGTCGAACCGTTCGAGTGCGACATTCAGGCGGTCGCGGTACTCCAAGAGGACTGCACACTGCTTCCCACCGCGGCGGAGCAGCTTGGACACGGATGTATGAATGTCCTCGAGCTGGTCGCGGATTCTGGCGTCGTACTGTGCATCGCCGTGGTCGTTGGCCGTGCCGTCCGGACGGCACTGCCATGCGGTGCACAGTTCCCGCAGCCGACGGTTGACCGGTAGGAATGCGCGCAGGAAGTCGGTGACCGCACCGTGCTCGTCGCTTCCGTCTGTGAGACGAACCTGCGCACCGGCAGCGGCGATTCCGGCCTGCGTCGGCATGACGATCGGGCCCTTGGCCACGGCGTCACCGGCATCGACGACAGCCTGTAGCTCGGGCGTGACCGGCCCTCGAAGCATGCCCTTCACAACGAGGTCGACCAGAGCGGTCGATTCGGATGTGGTGGTCGCAAGGTCGTTCATGGTGCTCCTGGCGCTCTCCGGTCCCCCGTGGGGAACAGCCTTCGGCAAGTGACGTACGTCTACCGTAGGCGGGACTGTGACGGTGCTCATAACCTACTCAAATAGTAGTGGATGTCAAGAAACTTTGTCCAACTCTGTACAGGTTTGACTGCGGCTAGTTACTTGACAGCATGTCGCCTTTGGCGGCTAGGCTGCATGTGATGGCCGCCACTCGGCCGACCGCCGTACGGGAAGAGGGATCGCGACATGGACGACCGAACCGAGCTCTACATCGGCGGGAAGTGGGTGGCCTCCGCGGGCGGGGGCACCATAGATGTGCTCGACGCCACGACGGGTGAGCTGCTCGCCCGCGTACCCGCAGGAACGGAAACCGACGTCGACGACGCTGTCGCCGCAGCGCGCTCCGGCTTCGATGTGTGGTCGCAGTCCTCGATCGAGGAGCGAGTCTCGGTGTTGCGGCGGATCGCCGACGGGCTGGTCGAACGCGAGAGCGAGCTTGCCGAGATGATGGCGCGCGAGGTCGGGACGCCGATCGCGCGGTCTCGAACCGTACAGGTGGGGCTCGGAGTCACGATCTTCCGATCGATGGCGGACATTCTCGAGGACACCTCGTTGGAGGAACGTCGCGGGACATCGTTGATCCTGAAGGTCGGCATCGGTGTCGTCGGCGCGATCACGCCGTGGAACTACCCGCTCTACCAGCTCGCCGCCAAGGTCGCGCCTGCCATTGCAGCCGGATGCGCCACGGTGGTCAAGCCCAGCAGTGTGGCCCCGCTGGTCGCGTTCGCGGTCGCCGAGATCGCCGATTCGACCGCTCTGCCCCCGGGCGTGCTCAATATCGTCAGTGGGGCAGGCGGCCGGGTGGGGGAGCGGCTGGCCGGACACCCGGACGTCGACATGGTGAGTCTGACCGGCTCGACGGCAGCCGGTGCCCGCGTCGGACAGGTAGCTGCAGCCGGAATAAAGAAAGTGACTCTGGAGCTGGGAGGCAAGTCGGCTTTCGTCATCGCTCCCGACGCCGACTTCGATGCAGCTCTGACCGCCGCGGTGCGCGGCTGCTACGTCAACAACGGGCAGACCTGCACTGCGACAACGCGGCTGCTGGTACCCGCCGATCGCCTCGAGTACGTCGAGGAGAAGCTGGCGGAGTTGGTCGGCTCGCAGCGGATCGGTGACCCCCTCGACGAATCCGTCGACATCGGACCGATGGCATCGCGTGAGCAGCAGCAATCTGTCCTCGATCACCTCTCCGCAGTTCCCTCGAACGCTCACTTCGTGGTCGGTGGGCCGGGCGACGTGCCCGACCTGGACGATCGACTACGGTCGGGATTCTTCGTCCGCCCGACGGTGGTGAGCCGGGTCGACAACGATTCTGCGATCGCCCGTGAAGAGGTGTTCGGCCCGGTCCTCACGGTGCTCACCTACGACGGGATCGACGACGCGGTCCGCATTGCCAACGACTCCGAGTACGGGTTGTCCGGAGCCGTGTTCGCGGCCGACGACGACGCAGCGATTGCCATCGCCCGCAGGTTGCGCACCGGTCAGGTGGGCATCAACGGGGGGCGCTTCAATGCCCTTGCACCGTTCGGTGGCATGAAGAAGTCGGGTATCGGACGAGAGCTCGGACCGGATGGATTGGACGAATACTTCGAGAAGATCTCCCTACAGTTGCCTGCGACATGAGCGTCGAGGCGACCGGTGACATCACCCGGCTCATGGCGCGATTCGCGCGAGGGATCGACCTGCGTGACTGGGATATGTATCGATCCGTGTTCACCGACGAGATCGACGTCGACTACACCAGCTACCGCGCGGGTAACGGTGGGCACTTCCGCGCCGAGGACTGGGTGCAGCGTGGGCGAATGCTGTTCCCGGGGCTCGTTGCGTCGCAACACTTCTTGTCGAACTTCGACATCACGGTCGAGGGTGATCGGGGCACGGTCATCACCTACGTGCGAGCCGAGCACGTACTCCCGAACACCTCCGGCGATGCCGTGTTCACCATCGGCGGGTACTACACCGATTCGGTGGTGCGAGTCGGCGGTGAGTGGAAGATCTGCCGAAAGCAACTGACGGTTCTCTGGAACTCCGGCAACCCGCAGGTGCTGACGCTGGCCCGTGAACGAGCGGCTGCCCTACTCGCCGAGGCCTAGACGCGTCAGAGGCGGCGAACGGGATCGGTTCCGTCCCAGTTCGTCGCGGCGTCGGCAACACGCCGGTACAGCTCGAGAATGCTCGGCCGTGGCTCGTAGATCTCCAGGAGATGTCCGAGCTGCGGCCGCGCATCGTGGAACGCGAAGTTGTTGCCGTGCGGGGTGGACGCCGACAGTAGGGCCGGCCAACCACGCTCGGTGAGTTGCCGTTGGTGCTCGACGAACGACGCGACCATGATCGCAACGTGGTGCACACACCCGCGTGCTCGCGTGGTCTCGGCGAATTCCGGCGGTTCGGCCGAGTGCGTGTGCACCAATTCGATCTGCATGCGGCCCCATTGCCCGTAGGCCGATGAGTGGTCGAAAGCCCCCGTTCGGCCGTCGGAGCCGTACGCGGCCGTGATGACGTTCCGTCGCACGAAGAACGGCCCCGCTCCGGTACGGGCGGAGAAGTCGGCGGCCGCTGCACTGACGTCGTCGACCATGTACGCGATCTGAACCACACTGCCGAGCTCGAACTCACTCATCCGGATTGTCTCGCTTTCCATGTGCAACCGTCGATTCTGATGCTTGCTAACTGATGATCGACTGCAGATACGACGCCGCAGTTCTCGATCGCGGCGGTTACCGCGATCCTCTCCTCGTCGATGATTCCTGCACCGAGGCGCACAATGTCGAGTTTTGCAGATTGCTGGACTTATCCCTGTACATAGTTGAGTATGACGTGGGTAACACAAGCGGATCTCAAGTAACTCGAGTCACAGGCGGGCTTTCATGACCGATGCACTGAGCATCACCAGTCTTTCCAAGACCTTCGGCGGGCACCGAGCACTCGACCGTGTGGAGTTGTCGCTGGCCCCGGGTGAGATTCGAGGGTTGGTCGGTCAGAACGGGTGCGGGAAGTCGACACTGATCAAAGTGCTGGCCGGATACCATGATCCGGACGACGGTGCCCGGATATCGGTCGGCGGTCACGACCTT
Organism: Rhodococcus sp. 15-2388-1-1a; assembly: GCF_002259145.1. Taxonomy (NCBI): domain Bacteria; kingdom Bacillati; phylum Actinomycetota; class Actinomycetes; order Mycobacteriales; family Nocardiaceae; genus Rhodococcus; species Rhodococcus sp. 15-2388-1-1a. The sequence continues at coordinate 132,091 of NZ_NPFP01000039.1, forward strand.
GCCCTCGGTGTTCCCGGCAGTGGCGAGGCCGCTGGCCTGCGATTCGTCCACCAGGAACTCGGGTTAGTCGAAACCCTCGATGTCGTCGACAATCTGGCACTCGGTCACGGCTACCTGACCACCGCGATCGGGACGATCGACTCTCGTGCCGAGCGAGCCCGGGCTCGCGCCGCCCTCGCCGAACTGGGAGTCGACCTCGACCTGAGCAAGCTCGCGGGAGCGCTGAGCATGAGCGAGCGCACGATGCTCGCGATCGCCCGTGCGGTTCAGGACAGGTCGGGTCAGGCCGCCGTCCTGGTACTCGACGAACCGACAGCCAATCTTCCCGCAGCAGAGTCTGTTCGGCTCTTCGACTTGGTGCGCAGGATCAGGGATCGCGGTGTCGCGGTCCTGTTCGTCTCGCACCACCTCAACGAGATCTTCTCGCTGTGCGACAGCGTCACCGTGATGCGGGACGGCGCTGTCGTGAGCACGCGTCCACTCGACGGTCTCGACGAATCGGGGCTCGTCGAGTTGATGATCGGGCGGCGCATCGACGATTTCCTGGCCGAACCGGAGGAGACATCGGATCCCGAGGGGCATCCTGTGCTCGAGGTGTCGGAGTTGAGTTGCGGTGCGGTGGAGAACTTCGGGTTCGCGATCAGATCCGGTGAGGTCCTCGGCATCGCCGGTATCACCGGCTCCGGTCGTGAGCAGATCGTGCCTGCGCTCTTCGGTGCCGAGTCTCGACGCGGGACGGTTGCCGTCGATCGTGTGGTGGTCGAACAGGGCCGCCCTGACCTCGCCATGTCGGCGGGCGTCGGATGCGTTCCTGCCGAGCGGCTTTCGAATGCTGCATTCGCTACCGCTTCCCTTCGCGAGAACGTCTCGGTCGCGGACCCGTGGGGTTTCTCTCGGGGTGGGATCGTGCGAGTGAAGCGGGAGAAGTCCGATGTTGCCACGTGGCTCGAGCGACTCGGTGTACGTCCGGCCGGTGACACCGAGCGCCATCTCGGCACTCTCAGCGGAGGCAATCAACAGAAGGTCGTGCTGGCCAGGTGGCTTCGGCGCAGTCCTCGCGTGTTGTTGTTGGACGAGCCTACGCAGGGTGTCGACATCGGTGCTCAGGCAGACATCCATGCACTCGTGGACAAGGCCGCGCAGGACGGCGCTGCGGTGCTCGTGGTGTCCACCGACCACGGGGAACTCACGCGCTTGTGCGATCGGGTGATCGTCCTCTCGGCAGGCCGGGTGGTCGACGAATTCTCCCGCCCCCGCATCGACCCGGATCGATTGACGGCCTCGACTCTGAAGAAACCTGTGTCCGCAGCAGCGCGGTCCGGCGCAGAAGATCGGTGAAAGGATCACCATGACAACACAATCCCACGAAGGCACAGCAGCGTCGCCGCACACTCCACCGCCGGGCGGTGAGGTCGATGCCGAACGTCGCACGGCTCGACGACGGCCGAATCTCGGACTCGATCGCTTCAGCGGTCTCTATGTGTGGATCGTCGTCATCGCGCTCTTCGCGCTCTGGATTCCGGACACCTTCATGACCCAGGGCAACTTCCGCATCATCGCGGGCGACCAGGCGATCACCGCGATGCTGGCCATCGGGCTGATCGTGCCGCTCGCCGCCGGGGTGTTCGATCTGTCCATCGCAGGCATCATGGGCTTCTCGGTCGCGATGGTGTCCTATCAGCTCTCGCAGGGTGTCAGCACACCCATCGCCGTCGTCACCACGCTGCTCTGCGGTGCGGTGATCGGAGCCGTCAACGGTTTTGTGGTGGTCAAGCTCAAGGTCGACTCGTTCATCGCCACTCTGGGAATGTCGAGCATCCTGCTGGCGGGAACCTATTGGGTCACGGACGGCAAACAGATCACCGAAGGGTTCACCGACGGCTTCCTCGACCTGGGGAGCAAGCCGTTCCTCGGTCTGCCGCTGCCGTTCTTCTACATGATCGGCGTCGCCGCCGTGATGTACGTGGTACTCGAGAAGACCCCGTTGGGTCGCTACTTCTACGCCACCGGTGGCAACCGTCAGGCCGCACGGCTCGCCGGACTACGAGTCGAGCGAATCATGTTCGGCGCGTTGATGACGTCGGCCACCATCGCAGCCTTCACCGGAGTGGTCCTGGCGGCCAAGCTCGGCACCGCCGCACCCGATATCGGCCCGTCGTACCTGCTCCCGGCGTTCTCGGCCGTCTTTCTCGGCTCGACTCAGATACGCGCAGGCCGGGTCAACGTGCTGGGCACGCTGATCGCCATCTACCTGCTTGCCACCGGTGTCAAGGGACTGCAGTTGGCCGGTGCTCCCAGCTTCGTCAACGACCTCTTCAACGGACTAGCCCTCATCGTCGCCGTGGCTCTCGCGGCTCGGACCGCACGCCGTACCTGAACTCCCTCCTCTCGAAAGGTGATCACGTGAAATCAACCAACTGGACGAAGGCTTTCGTGGCCCTCGTATCCGCGAGCCTGCTGGCGTCCGCATGCAGCAGCTCGGACGAGACCACGACGACCGGTGCAGCTGCCGACGTGGCCGGCGCGCAGGCCGTCGCCGATCGGTACGAGGCACCGCCGGCCGATCTCGTTCTGACAGCGCCGTTGAGCAGAGCTCCGGACAGCGGCAAGTACGTCATCAGTATCGAGACCCCACAACCGATCTCGAGCGCGAAGAACGACGCCATCCAACAGGCCGCGGACGTCCTCGGGTGGCGCTATCAGCGAGTACTGATGGGCACCGACGCAGAAGCGGCACCCAAGGCGATGGATCAGGCCATCGCGCTGAAGCCGGACGCGATCCACATCTCGGGTACCCCACTCACGATGCTCACCCGGCAGATCGAATCTGCCGAAGCCGCAGGCATTCCCATCATCGCGGACAGTATCGCGGGCCCGCCCGTGGCCGGTGTCATCTCGACCGCATTGGACGGTGACGCTCAGGTCGAGGAGTGGGGAAAGATGGTCGCGAGTCAGGTCGTCGCCGACAGCGACGGGCAGGCGAACGTCGCCATCTTCTCGATCACCGACTATTCGATCCTCAACGTCTTCACCGACGCGTTCACCGCACAGTTGAAAGCCCAGTGCCCCGACTGCACAACCCAACTCGTGAACCAGCAGGTCACCGATCTCGGCACCAAGACCCCCCAGAGCGTGGTCAGTACGCTCCAGCGTGACCCGACCATCAACTACGCGGTCTTCTCCTTCGGTGACCTCGTGCTGGGTGTCGATGCGGCCCTGCGTGGTGCAAGCCTGACCGATCAGGTGACCTTCGCCGGTCAGACGCCGACGCCGGACAACCTCGAGTCACTGAAAGGCGGCGACAACAGTGTCTGGGTCGGCTTCCCGGTGCAAATTCTCGGATGGCGCGTGATCGATACCCTGGCAAGGCAATTCAACGGTGACGACCTCGCCGCGGCCGATGCCGCGTTCCTTCCCACGCAATTGCTCAACAGCGACAACATCGGTTCGGCAGTCCTCGACGAGGACACCGGCTACTACGTCGGCGTAGCGGATTACCAGGGTGAGTTCGAGACACTCTGGCAGAAGTGACGCCACGGATCCTGTCTCTGTCCCACCTCTCGGCGCTGCATCTGGCACCGCCGGAGCTGATCGACTGCGCTGCGTCGGGCGGCTTCGGCGCGGTGGGCGTCCGAGTGGCGCACACCGAACGCGACCGGGGATTCTGTCTCCCGGCCGGATCGGCGCTGCTGCGTGAGACCAAATCTGCGTTGGCGCACAACGGGATGCGAGTTCTCGATGTCGAGGTGGTCAAGCTGCATCCCGGAAGTTCGAAGGGGGACTGGTCGTCCATCCTCGACGCAGGTGCCGAGCTCGGTGCCCGGCACCTGCTCGTCACGGTGCTCGACGACGAGCGCAACCGGGCAGCGGACAACTTCGGCGAGATCTCGGAGCTGTCCGAGGACGTCGGTCTTCGGTGTTGTCTCGAGCCGATGATCTTCTCGTCCATTCGAGACTTCTGCGCCGCTGCCGACTTCGTCGCCGCTGCCCGGGGCAGCAATGGCGGTGTTCTCGTCGACGCCCTGCACTGGGTACGGGCGGGGTCGGCGCTGTCCGATCTCGACGCCGTCGACGAGAACTCGTTGCCGTACTGGCAGATCTGCGACGCGACGTCGGCGGAGCCCTGGGACGATCTGAACGCAGCGATCACCGAGGCTCGAACCGACAGGCTCCCGCCGGGACAGGGCGCGTTCCCGCTGGTCGATCTCGTGCGGGCACTCCCGCCCACGGCTGCGGTCAGCGTTGAGGTCCCGTCCGCCCGTAGCGCAGGCGATACGCGGGCGTGGATTGTGGAACTGGGTCGAGCTACTCGAAAGGTGCTCGACGAAGCGGAAAGTGAGAAACTGGAGACATGACCAATAAACTGAATTGCGCGCTGTCGTGACCGGCACCTCGGAGCGAAGGTACGTCCACGTCGTCGCACCCGGCACAGCCGAGACGAGTGTCGACGCTGCACCCGTGCCTGCCCCGGACGGTGTCGTCGTCGACATCCGCTACTGCGGGATCTGTGCAACCGACACACACGGATACTCGTCCGCGGCCCTGCCGCCGGCCGTGTTCGGCCACGAATGGACGGGCACGATCAGCGCCGTGGGCGAGAACGTGACCACCTTGCGGGTGGGTCAGCGCGTGGTCGCAGGTGTCGGGCCTGCATGCGGCGTGTGTGCCCAATGCAGGGCAGGTCACGCCGCTCACTGCGACCTCGCATTCGCAGAGGCCAACGGTATTACCGATGACGCCCCCGCACACGGCGGATTCGCCACCACCCTCACGGTGTCCGCACGCAGGGCCATCCCGGTGCTCGACGCGCTGTCGGACGAAGAGGCCGCGTTGATGGAGCCGGCGACCGTGACGTTCCATGCCGTCAAACGTGCCGCGATCACGCTGGGCTCCACCGTCGTCGTCCAGGGAGCGGGTCCCATCGGTCTACTGACCGCACAACACGCACGTACCGCTGGGGCAGGCCGAATCCTCGTCAGCGAGCCGTCATCCGCACGTCGAACGGCGGCAACGGATCTGGGCTTCACCGACGTGGTGGAACCGGCGGATCTCGCAGCGTTGCTCGCCGACGTCACCGGTGGGCTCGGGGCCGACGTCCTGTTCGAGTGCACCGGAGTCGCCGCTTTGATGCAACCGTCCGCCGAGCTGGTCAGACGGGGCGGGACCCTGGCATTGCTCGGGTATCCGGGCACCGATTCCTCTGTCAGCTATGGCGATTGGCAGTCTCGCGAGCTCACGGTGATCGGCTCGCTGGCGTACTCGCACGAGGATTTCCTCGGTGCGATGACACTGGTCGCCGAAGGTCGGATCGATGTGAAGTCCTTGCACACCGGCACGATCGGGCTCGGTGAACTGGTCGAGATGTTCGCCGAGCTCGACTCCGGGACGAGTCGGCACGCCAAGGTGCTGGTCGACCCGAGTCGTTGACGCGGTGGGTCAGACGGGAGCCGGCACCGGCACCGTCTGACCGCTCCCGCAGGTCGCTCCACCGTCGACCGGGATGGCGACACCGGTGACGAACGACGCCAGCGGTGAGGCCAGGAATGCGATGACCTCGCCCACCTCGCGAGCGGTGCCCCAACGGTGAAGGGGCACCATCGTCCTGAGCGCTTCGTAGCGGTCGGGGGTGTTGTCCTCGATGCGTCGGGTCATGCCGGTGCTGATGGGTCCCGGGCAGACGGCGTTGACGCGGATTCGGTCGTTCGCCAGGTCCAGGGCGAAGGATCGTGCGAGGTTCACAGCGCCGGCTTTGGCCGCGGCGTACGGCCACCGGTTCGGCTCACCACCGAGCGCGGTTGCCGATGCCGTGATCACGATCGAACCGCCGCCTGCTCGGCGAAACGCAGGAATGGCTTCGCGCACACCGAGTACGACCGCACGAAGGTTGACTTCGATCGAACGATCGAAGACCTCCATGTCGATGGTTTCGATGGATCCGGATGCAGGCACACCGGCATTGAGCACCAGGGCGTCGAGGCGTCCGAACGAGGTCTCCGCGTGCTGTACTGCCGCACGGTTGTCGTCCTGGTGGGTGACGTCGCCGACGAACGGCACCGCATTGTCGTTGCCGGACAACCAGTCCAACGACTCCGCGGTGGTGTCGAACGCAACGACCGAGCCGCCGTTCTCGAGAATGATCTCCGCGGTCGCACGGCCGATACCCGACCCTGCACCTGTCACCACCGCGACGGTGTTCACGACGCGCTCGCCGTCGCCGGAGTCGACAGATCCTCGATGTCGTCGAGCAGGACTGCCAGCCGCGCCGGTGCGTCGACCCAATCGTTCGGCGAACGCATCTCGTCCCAGAAGTTGGGCTCGACGATCAGGTGTTCTGCGCCTGCCGCCAGCGCAGTGCGGATGTCGGTGCGGACCCCGTCGATGCCCTGGCCACCCGATCCCACATCGTCGGTGGGCCGCTGCAGATACGAACGGAGGAACAGTCGAATCGGACTCGCATCCTCCGAGCGCAGTTCCCGCATCGTCTCGAGTTGTTCGAGCAGAGCCTCCGGGCTGCCACTGCTGGGGTTCCAGATGTCGAACAGTGCTGCGGTGCGCTTCAATCCGGTCGCCGAACGCAGGCCCGAGAGCAGTGGTGGGTGTGGCTGCTGCACTGGTTTGGGTCGAACGATGGACCGCGGGATGCTGAAGAACTCACCCTCGAATTCCACCGGGTCGGGTCCCCAGCAGGCCTGCACTGCCCGCACCAATTCGCCCATTCGACGGCCGCGGGTGCGCGGATCGACGTCCATCTGAGCATGTTCCTCGTCGGACCATCCGGCCCCGAGACCGGCGACGAGTCGTCCGCCCGACAGTAGATCCAGAGTCGACAAGCGTTGCGCCAGTTCGACCGGACGATGGTAACCGGCCACCAGGATGCTGCTGCCAATCGTGATCGTCCTTGTACAGGCAGCGGCGAACGCCATCAGTTCGGTGGCACCGAGAACCGAGCGGTAGGCGGGATGCACGCTGGTGGTGTGGCGCCCGCCGTAGATCGATTCGTTCTCTTCGGGATAGAACAGGTGCTCCTGAACCCACAGGCTCGAGAAGCCCAGTTCCTCGGCCGAGGTGGCGAAGGCGCGGACAGCACCGGCGTCGACATGTTCACCGAGCTGAGGGAGGGACAAGCCGATTGCGAGAGTCACAGTACGGTCACCGTTCCCGTGTTTCCGTCGACTTCGATCATCGCACCGTCGGGGATTTTCAGGGTTGCGTCCTGCACCGAGACCGCGCAGGGAATGCCCAGTTCGCGGCACACTATCGACGAGTGAGTGATGGTGGCACCGACGTTGACGACCACGCCGCCGGCGAACACGAAGAGAGGGGTCCAGGCCGGATCCGTCTGTGGGGCAACGATGATGTCGCCCTCGGCGAGGTCGCCGACTTCGTACGGATCATGGAGGATGCGCGCTCGGCCGCGGCTCACCCCCGGTGCGCCGCCGACTCCGGTCAACGAATCGCCGGGAGCTGCGATCTGCGCCTTGTTCTCGGTCCTTCTGGGCCACTGCGAGAGTGGCAGCGGCTCGAACAAGAAGAAGGGCGGCTCGAGCTCGAAGAGTGCGAGGTACTGCTCGCGCCGCTCGGCAACGGTGGTTGCGAAACTTTCGGGATCGGCGACGAAAGCATCGAGTTCGTCGTCGAGAAGCATCGTGATGTCGTGATGGTCGTCCATGATGCCGCGGTCGACCATACGATGCCCCAATTCGTACAGGGCAGTGCGCATCTCGCCCATCACCTTCACACAGGCAGTCTTGGTTCGCTCTCGCCAGGGCATGAACTTGGTGATGGATTTGGCAGCGTCGAGGAAGCTCTGACGAGTTGCATCGTCGGGCATCTTGGCGGCGAGCTCCGCGGTGAGTGCGATGCGCTTGGACTCGTTGCGCCGTCCGATCACCTCGGGGTCGGATTCGTCGGGACTGAGCCGCATTCCGTTGATGGCCAGCAGAGCGAGCACCGGCTTCGATTCCCAACTGTCGGAGCGGATGTCCCACTCGTTCGGCGCTCGCGATCCGAACTTGTACAGAAAGTCGTCGAAGTCCTGTCGGAACTGCTTCGCATCGGGGGAGTCGCCTGCATCGACGGCGTCGAGGAGAGTGGCGAGTCCGTTGTCGAACAGGGAGGTCAGTTCCGCGGACTTCGCCACCGACCGACCCATGTTCCACAGGGCGTACGACGGTTCTGCCGAGTCGACTCCGCCCAGCCCGCTGAGGAGGTCGCCGAGCTTGTCGGCTTCACCGATGGCCTCGAGCAAGGCTCCGGCCACGGCAGGCCCCATCGTCGAGAGTGTGGTGGTCACCGGGTGGTAGGCGTAGCAGAAGACGAGGTCCGGAACGAACGATCGCGCGTGGTCGACCAGTTCGCGATCGCTCAGTGCCGACATGTCGGGGCGAGCGGCGCGAGCGGCGTCCGCCCGACGCTTCGCCTCCTCTGCCTCGGGAAAGGTGTCGGTGGTCAGAGCCCACGCGGTCTTGTCGGCCAATCCCGCTGTGAGCTGGTCGTTCTGGTGCCACGGTTGTTCGACGTAGTCGGGGATGTCGGGGTGATCGCCGACCCACAGGCTGTTCCAGACCGGAACGGTCAAGCCCGGCAGGCGGGCTCCGTTCAGCTCGGTCATCGAGAAGTTGGTGTAGTGGTAGCCGCCGAAGTTACCGATGATCTGCGGCATGGTCTCGTCGATCTCGGAGGGCAGGTGAGTGCCGAGGTGTTCCACATATCCTTCGCGCCAGCCGATGTTGAGGCCCTTGTTCCAGACGAGGGTCACGTTGAGCGGACTCGACGGGTCGGGAAGTACCTCCCCGGCGTTGGCTCGGGTGTACACCGGGTACCGCTCGCTGAACTCCCAGTCGGTGATCCAGCTGTCGCGATCGTTCTCGACGCTCACTGAGTGCTCCTCTGCCGTTGATGCCGGACTGTATTTCAAGTCACACTATAGAAACTATGGGGCAAAAGAAACATGTACAGAGATATTTGTCCGCAAGTCCGACAGGTTTGCCGACGTCAGGCGAAGCGTCAGTAACTTGAGAAGTGAATCAGTAACGGATTCGGTCGTGGACGAGCGCGGCCGCGACGGCCTCGACGTGAACGGTGGTGCTTCCGAGCAGTAGCTCACTGGTCTTGGCCCGGCGGAAGTACTGGTGCAGTGGGTGTTCCCACGTGAAGCCGATGCCGCCGTGGATCTGGATGGACTCCTCGGCGGCAAAAGTCGCGGCCCGGGACGCGAGCACGCGCGCGGTCGCTGCGGCGACGAGGAACTCGCTCGTGCGTCGCGTGTCGGCACCCGCCGCATCGAGTACAGCGGCCTCGGCCAATTCGATCGCGATCAGCATGTCGGTCAGACGATGCTTGATCGCCTGGAAAGATCCGATGGCCCGGCCGAACTGTCGCCGGGTCTTCGCGTACTCCACCGACATCTCGAGGCAGGCGCGCGCCGCACCCACTTGCTCGGCGGCAAGGGCCGTGATGGCTACCGCTTGTGCCGTGGCGAGACCGGTCGGCAGGTCTCGGCCGGTCACCCGATGTGCGACGGCATCGGAGAACTCGACTCGCGTGAGCCCGCGCGTGAAGTCCAATGTTTCTCGGCGAGTTCGGGTTACCCCGTCGGCGTGCGCATCGATCGCAGCGAGGTGAGGTCCGTCCGATCCGTCTGCGACCACGAACAGCACATCGGCATCGGAGCCGTCGACGACTGCTTCCTGGGCACCGTCGAGTACGACGGTGTCGTCGGCACCTTCGCGCGCGGTGACGAGCGAGGTGCCGAAGGGAAATCCCGTCACGAGTGCTGCAGTGGCGGTGCCATCGGCGATCGACGGGAGGTATTGCGCGCAGGCAGAATCGGAACCGGCATGCAGAAGAGTGAGCCCGGCCAAGATCACCGACGAGAAGTACGGAGCGCGTCCGAGCGAGCGACCGAGTTCGGACATGACGACTGCAGTGTCCTTCAACGCGAAGCCCGCACCACCGACGTGCTCGGGGAACGGAATCTCGGTCAAGCCCATCTTCAGAAGTGCAGGCCACACATCCTCTCCTGCAGCAGTTCTCGACAACGATGCCCGCAGACTACTGCTCAGGTCCTGCTGTTCTTCGGACAGTTCGAGTGTCATGCGAGGCCTTCCCGCGGTTCACGCGGCAAGCCGAGTCCGCGTTCGCCGATGATGTTGCGCTGAATCTCGTCGGAACCCCCGGCAATTCGGTATCCGGGTGCGCCGAGAAGATGCTCGGTCCAGGCAAACGTGTCGGGTACTCCGGTGTCGGCCAGAATGCTCGGCCCGAGGAACGACGCTGCCGCGTCGCCGATGCGTTTGAGGTTCTGGGTCCAGACCAGCTTGCCGATCGATCCTTCCACTCCCGGAACGGCTCCGGCCAATTCTCGCTCGGCGTAGCGAGCCACCAGCAGCGCCGAGGCCCGCTCGTAGATCGCCGCGTCGGCGAGCTGTTGACGAACCAGTGGGTCTTCGGTGATGCCCGAAGTCCGTGCCAACCGCAGCAGGTCGGCACTGTTTCCGCCGGCGCTGACAATTCCTGCGCTCGAACTTCGCTCGAAGCCGAGCGTCGTGAGGGCGACCGTCCAGCCGTCTCCCTCGGCACCGAGGCGCAGTGAATCCGGCAGCTCCACATCGGAGAAGAACACTTCGTTGAACGTCGAGCCACCGGACATCTGACGGATCGGTCTGATGTCGACACCCGGGCTGTCCATCGGCACCATGAATGCCGTCATTCCCCGGTGTTTCGGGACGGTCGTATCGGTGCGGGCAATGAGAAGACCCCACTCGGAGAACTGAGCTCCCGAGCTCCAGACCTTCTGGCCGTTCACCCGCCAGCCACCGTCGGTCTTCACCGCCTTGGTGGCCAGTCCGGCGAGGTCGGAACCGGCTCCAGGCTCCGAGAACAGCTGACAACACAACTGGTCGGCTCGGAGGAAGGCCCTGACGAACTGCTGCTTCTGCTCGTCCGTGCCCAGTGCATGAATTGTCGGAGCCACCAGTTCGACTGTGACAAGGACGCTTTCGTGCCGCTCGGGCGCTGCGAAGTCTCGTTCGAGACCGACGTACGCGCGCTCGTGGCTTGCGGTCAATCCCGGACCGCCCCATTCCTGACCCCATGTGATGGCTCCGAAGCCCGCGTCGATGCGAACCCCTTGCCATTGTCGGGCGGCGTCGATGAGCTGCCGCTCTTCGTCGTGGCTCCGATCGTGGAAGATCGCATAGTTGGAAACGGCCGATTCATTGCTCCGCCGCGCCATGTTTTCTTCGAGCCACGCTTCGGCCTTTTCGGTGAAAGCCTCAACGTCGATACCGCGATCATCCGGTGTCATGCTTTCTTGCCTCCTGCCATCTCGGCAATGCGTGCCTCGACCGCCGCCTTCGAGTCGGGGTGTTCGGACAGGCGCAGTGTGAACGTCTGTTCCAACTCGTATCCGCGCTTGAGATCGAGGTTCTCGCAACCGTTCAGCGACTGCTTCGCGAGAGTGAGTGCGTAGCGACTCTTCGACGCAATGGATCGCGCGCGCGTCATGGCCGTGGTCATGCAGTCGTCGTGCGCGACGACCTCGATCGGAGCGCCCCAACTCCGTAGTGTCTCCGCGTCGACTGCGTCGGCCGTGAAGAACAGACGCCGCATGGCTTGCTGCGGCAGCATGCGCGCCGTGAACCGGCCGCCGCCGAGGACACCGACTCCCATTTCCGGAAGCCCGAATGTCGCCCGCTCGGACGCGACCACCAGATCGCAGACCGACGTCAAGCCGAACCCGCTTCCGAGGCAGGGGCCGTTGACGGCCGCGATCACTGGGAGTGCGCAGTCCAGAACTCCGAAAATCGCTCGGCGCACTTCCCGCATCTCGATCTCGCCGCCGATCGAGTCCATGACCCGAAAGCTTCCGAGATCGTTTCCGGCGCAGAATATTCTGCCTCGACCGGTGAGCACCACGGCGCGAATGTCCTGGTTGTCGGACAGCGCCTCGAAGACCGTGGCGATCTCCCCGTACATCTGTGTGTCGATGGCGTTGACCTTGCCGCGGGCCAACTCGACCACCGCGATGCCGGGTTCCGGCTCGGTCACCGTGAGATGTTCGATTCCGTTCGGCTGGAGAGGCATTGGGGTGTCCTATCTTTCGTGTGCTGCGGCAAAGGTCATCGCAGCCATCTGAGGCGGCACCGTGACGCGGTCCTGCGTCCAGTTGCGCAGTGCGAACTTCTGAATCTTTCCGCTGGCCGTCTTGGGTAGTGAGTCGACGATGAAAACGCTCTCCGGGATCTTCTGTACGGCGATTCGGCGCTGTACGAGGAACTCGCGCACTTCCTCGAGACTCAGATCGCGGTGGTCGCGAGTGACGACGAAGGCGCAACCACGTTCTCCCGTCACAGGATCGGGACCTGCGACAACGGCGATCTCGAGCACATCGGGATGTGTTCCGAGTTCGTTCTCCACGTCGTAGGCGCTGACTTTTTCGCCGGACCGGTTGATGATGTCCTTGATTCGCCCGACCACATGAAGGGCTCCGCTACCGTCGAAGCGGCCGAGGTCGCCGGTACGGAAGAATCCATCGTCGGTGAACGCTGCGGCGTTGAGAGAGGCATCGAGGTAGCCGAGGAAAGTATCCGGTCCACGCCAGACGATCTCGCCGACATCGCCGGTCTGCGCGATCGCACCGGAGGCGTCGGTCACGACCACCTCGGTTGTCTCGATGGGGCGACCGTCGGATTTCATCCGCAATGCAGGCGGGTCCCACCGGTCCGCGGTGGTGACAGACGGCCCCTCGGTGGCCCCGTACATCCGGACGACGGTACCGAGGCGGGTGGTGGCCGCCGCGGTCAGAGCATCGGGGATGTCGGCTCCGCCGCAGACGATATAGCGGATCGACGGGGTCGACGAGTGAGTCGCTTCGGCGGCGTCGAGCAGGCCTCGGAGAAACGGTGTCGAGAAGATCATGAAGCTGCACTGTTCGTCGATCACTCGCTGCAGCGCTGTTGCCGGGTCCCACTCGGCCTGCAACACAACGGTTGCGCCCACTACGAACGGGAGAACCAGAGCACAGTTGACTCCGGTGATGTGCGTGACCGGAGACGGATTGAAGACAACGTCGGTTTCGTTCAGTCCGAACCACCGCGCCATCGACAGGTTTTCGTACACCAGGGTGTTGTGGCTGTGGAGTACGCCTTTGGGGTCTGCGGTCGTTCCCGACGTGTAGAGCAACAAGCAGATGTCGTCGGGCGACGGAGAAGTCGCGGCATCGAGTTCGGCGACCATCGCGTCCGTGGCCTCGCCGATCAGGTCGGTCCACCTGGTTCCAGGTCGGTCGTCCGCGTAATCGCCTACGGTGACGATCGATTCGAGGTCCGGTAGTTCGGCGGAGAGGTCGCTGTACATGTCGGCGACGTCGACCCCGCGCAACTCGGCGGGTACGAAGGCGATCCGCGCCCGCGACTGACCGAAGATGAAGCGGAGCTCGCGAAATCGGTAGATCGGCACGATCGGATTCGCGATGGCTCCGAGCTTCATCGCGGCATGGAAGACGACGATTGCCTCGGTGCAGTTGGGGAGCTGGAACGCGATCACATCGTCGGAGGTAATCCCTCGGGCGTGCAACGCAGCCGCCAGTCGAGTCGCGTCACGGTCGATGTCGGCGAAGCTCACGCGCCGGTCGCCGTCCACCACAGCAGTGGCGTCGGGATAGAGGCGGGCGGCACGTGAGAGGTAGTGCCCGATCGGAAGATCTGTCCACAGCCCGCGTTCGCGATACGACCGGGCGAGGTCGCTGCCCGGCGGCCGAGTCGGCAACATGGTCGGCTCCTGCCCTAGTCCTTCAGTTTTCTGACAATCACTACAGTAACTAAGCTACCAAACTATGTATAGAGTTAACCCGCATCACACCGAGATCGATGAGGTCAGGCCACAGACATGACAGCTGAGGAGAGTGTCGCTCCGCGGGGGCGATCGCCCAAGGTCTCCGCGAGGATCGCCAACATCATCGCGGACCGCATCCTCGACGGGGGCGTGGTAGAGGGTGAGCGGTTGCCCACGGAGAAGGACATGATGGCCGAGCACGGTGTTGCTCGGACCACGGTGCGTGAAGCGCTGCGTTTGCTCGAAAGCCGCGATCTGGTCACTATCAAATCGGGAATCGGCGGCGGGCCGGTGGTCAAGCGGCCGAGGCTCGAATCACTCGGCAACACCATGAAGTTGTTCCTGCAGTTGGACGGGGCCAACATCAGCGACGTCATCGATGCTCGTCTGATGCTCGAACCCATCATCGCTCGCGAGGCCGCCTCGAACGTGAGCGACGAGCAGATAAAGATCATGCAGGGTGCGCTGGATCGAATGCGCGAGGACCCGGGTGACTACGGCAATTTTCAGGAGAACAACGCCGAGTTTCAGCGGGGGGTGTACGACGCGGCCGGAAATCCGGTCCTGAACATTCTGATGGAAACTCTCTGGCTGTTGGTGCGCGACGCCGAACCGAACGAGCATCCTCTCGCGACGCGGCTGGCGGCGATCGAGATGCAGCAGGACGTCCTCGATGCGCTGAGCCTGCGCGATCCCGACGCTGCTGCGGCCACGATGAGCGCGTTCGTCGGCGAATCGGCGAAGTACTACCGTCGCCGCCTGCGGGCCATCATTTCCCGTCCGGTTCGGTGGCAGATGTAGATCTCCGAGACACCAGTGGTGTCGGAACGGATCTCGTCGCGGACTCCATCGAATCGACTCCGTGCTCGGTTTCGACCGCTTACTCGACGCGCTCTCCGTCCACTTCACCGGCGGTGGTGCCGCTGGACGCTCGGAGCGGACCGACACCGCCGAACAGAACCGACGCTCCTGCCGTCAGAAGTTCGGGAAGGTCGTTCTTTTCGTCGATCAGCCAATGCTCGTACGCGGAGATCGCCACGCCCAGGAGCATCCACCCGACGGTGCGCGGAAGGTGGTCGGCAGGGGCTGAGTTCGTTCGTGCTGCCACGTACTCGGCAATGACCTGACGCCAGCCTTCGTACATCACCATCGAGTAGCTCTGCAGTGCTGGATTTCCCAGGATCAGCGCCATGCGCTGTCGATGGACGGCAGCCTCCTCGGGCGGAAACGTGTTGAACTGCAACAGGGCCGATTGCAATCCGTCCGCGAGTCCGATGTCCTCGGGCAGGCCGTTCAGGTGGGTCCTCAATGCCGAGAGCTGAGCGTCGAAATCGCCCCAGGGAACTGCGTTCTTGGATGGGAAGTAGCGAAAGAACGTGCGCCTCGCGATGCCCGCGGCATCGGCGATGTCGTCGACGCTGGTCTCCTCGAATCCCCTGGCGGCGAACAGCTCGATTCCGAGATCACTCAGCTCGCCCCGCGTTGTGGACGGGCGTCTACCTGGCTGATTGGAGGGTTTCGCGCTCCTGACCATTTTCTTCTTTCCATCCTCTGGTTTTCTGCACTCAGTGTCATTATGTTGGTGACCCAAGCCACTGTCGACTCCGATTGTGGTCCGCAACAATCTCCGGAGGTTTCAGATGTCGAAGAACAACGAGAACGCTGTGGTCGGTACGGCTGTCGTCGAGTCCGATCTGGTCGAGGAGTCGTTGGTCGAGGAAGTGTCGATCGACGGCATGTGCGGCGTGTACTGATCATGACCGCTGCAGTGCGCGAGGACCTCGACGAGTTCGATCTGGATGCGCGGTGGGTTCTGCATCCGCAGGTGGCGTTGCGTCCGGAGTCGTTCGGGGCGTTGCTGTATCACTTCGGAACTCGCAAGCTTTCGTTTCTGAAGAACCGCACGATCGTGGCGATCATCGAATCGCTGCCCGAGCACTCGGACATGCGGTCGGCGATCGCAGCCGCGGGGATCACCGAATCCGCGTCGGCTCCGTACGTGAAAGCACTCACCACGCTGGCTCACTCGAACATGATCACCCGCCCGTAAAGCCCTGACCTACTGCAGAAGAGGACTTCCGCCCATGACCTCCACCCTCGAAAGACCAGCTCCGGTTGGAAAACTGGTCGATCAGTTCGAGCTCGGGCTCGACGCACCGATCTGTCTGACGTGGGAGTTGACCTACGCCTGCAACCTGTCGTGCGTGCATTGCTTGTCCTCGTCGGGTCGCCGCGACCCGCGCGAGCTCAGTACCGAGCAGTGCAAGTCGATCATCGACGAGCTGCAGAAGATGCAGGTGTTCTACGTCAACATCGGTGGCGGTGAGCCGACGGTGCGGTCGGACTTCTGGGAGCTCGTCGATTACGCGACGGCCCATCAGGTGGGGGTGAAGTTCTCGACCAACGGGGTCAAGATCGACAAGAAGGTCGCTGCGCGTCTGGCGGCGTCGGACTACGTCGACGTACAGATCTCCATCGACGGTGCAACCGCCGAGGTCAACGACGCTGTGCGCGGACCGGGTTCGTTCGACATGGCCTGCCGGGCTCTGGAGAACCTGAAGGAAGCCGGCTTCCGCGATGCGAAGATCTCGGTCGTGGTCACCCGGCACAACGTCAGCCAGCTCGACGACTTCAAGGCTCTCGCCGACAAATACGCTGCAA
Source organism: Rhodococcus sp. 15-2388-1-1a (assembly GCF_002259145.1). NCBI lineage: Bacteria > Bacillati > Actinomycetota > Actinomycetes > Mycobacteriales > Nocardiaceae > Rhodococcus > Rhodococcus sp. 15-2388-1-1a. Next base: position 148,588 of record NZ_NPFP01000039.1, read on the forward strand.
CACTGCGTATCACCCGGTTGCGGCCATCGGGACGCGGTGCGGATGTCTGGGACGATCTGCACCCGACGGCCGGTCAGCAGCGCGAGCTCTACAACTGGCTCGTCGCGAACGGTGAAGGCGTATTGACCGGTGATTCCTTCTTCCACCTCTCGGCATTCGGTGACGCTCTGCCCGGGCTCAACCTGTGCGGTGCAGGCCGTGTGGTGTGTCTGATCGATCCGATCGGCGACGTGTATGCGTGCCCGTTCGCCATTCACGAGAACTTCCTCGCCGGCAACATCGTCCGCGACGCGAAAGACGGAATGGGCGGATTCCAATCGGTTTGGCAGACATCGGAATTGTTCCAGGAACTGCGCTCGCCGCAGACCTCGGGCGCGTGCACCAAGTGCGCCCATTTCGATGCGTGCCGTGGTGGATGCATGGCAGCGAAATTCTTCACCGGCCTGCCGATGGACGGCCCGGATCCCGAATGCGTCATCGGTAACGGCGAAATGGCGTTGGCAGCGGCGGGGGAGATCCCCAAGTCCAGCGTCGACCATTCCCGTACCGGGCAGCGCAAGACCCCACGAAAGTCGGTGCCGCTGACGTTGATGATGCGTCCGCCGGCGAAGATCTGCGACGAGAACCCGCTCGCAGGAATGGAACAGGAACACTGATGGCGAAGAGCGAGTGGTTCGAGACCGTTGCCGAAGCGCAGCGGCGTGCGAAGAAACGCCTACCGAAGTCGGTGTATGCCGCGCTCGTGGCAGGCTCCGAGCGCGGGTTGACGATCGACGACAACATGGCGGCGTTCGGCGAGCTCGGTTTCGCCCCGCATGTGGCAGGTCTGTCGGACAAACGTGACCTGTCGACGACGGTGATGGGGCAGTCGCTGTCGTTCCCGGTGATGATCTCCCCGACCGGTGTGCAGGCGGTTCATCCCGACGGTGAGGTCGCCGTCGCGAGAGCTGCTGCGGCGCGGGGGATTCCGATCGGATTGTCCTCGTTCGCGAGCAAATCCGTCGAAGAGGTCGCTGCGGCCAACCCGCAGACGTTCTTCCAGATGTACTGGGTGGGTTCGCGTGAGATCCTGCTGCAACGGATGGAGCGTGCCCGTGCCGCGGGAGCTGTCGGGTTGATCATGACCCTGGACTGGTCGTTCTCCAACGGCCGCGATTGGGGCTCTCCGTCGATCCCGGAGAAGATGGACCTCAAGGCAATGGTGCAGTTCGCGCCCGAAGGCATCATGCGCCCGAAGTGGTTGTGGGAGTTCGCCAAGACCGGCAAGATTCCCGACCTGACGACCCCCAATCTGACCCCACCCACCGGCGGTCCTGCGCCGACGTTCTTCGGTGCGTACGGAGAGTGGATGGGTACTCCGTTGCCGACGTGGGAGGACGTGGCGTGGCTGCGTGAGCAGTGGGGTGGGCCGTTCATGCTCAAGGGGGTCATGCGCGTCGACGACGCCAAGAAGGCTGTCGATGCAGGCGTGACCGCTATTTCGGTGTCGAATCACGGCGGCAACAATCTCGACGGCACCCCTGCTCCGATCCGGGCGCTGCCTGCGATCGCCGAGGCCGTCGGCGATCAGATCGAGATCACTCTCGATGGCGGAATTCGCCGTGGCAGCGACGTGGTGAAGGCACTGGCGTTAGGTGCGCGGGCTGTGTTGATCGGCCGCGCGTACTTGTGGGGTCTGTCTGCCAATGGTCAGGCGGGTGTGGAGAACGTGCTCGACATTCTGCGCGGCGGAGTCGATTCCGCTGTCCTCGGCCTCGGCCACACCTCGGTACAGGATCTCTCACCGTCCGATGTCGTGATGCCTCTCGGATTCGACCGCAAGCTCGGGGTCTGAGCGAGCGCGTGTGGTTCGAGACCGTTGCCGAGGCGCAGCGGCGAGCGGCGAAGCGTCTACCGAAGTCCGTGTACGCAGCGTTGGTGGCGGGGTCCGAACGTGGTCTGACCGCGGCAGACAACACAGCGGCGTTCGGTGAACTCGGGTTCGCCCCACACGTGGCGGGGTTGTCGGACACGCGCAATCTGTCGACAACACTGATGGGACAGGCTCTTTCGTTTCCCGTGATGATCTCGCCGACGGGTGTGCAGGCGGTCCACCCGGACGGTGAGGTCGCTGTGGCGAGAGCGGCAGCGGCGCGGGGTCTGTCGATGGGATTGTCGTTGTTCGCGAGCAAACCGATCGAGGACGTCGTCGCTGCGAATCCGCAGACGTTCTTTCAGGTGCATTGGGTGGGTTCGCGGGAGTTGTTGCTGCACATGCTTCATCGTGCACGTGCCGCGGGTGCGGTCGGGCTGATCGTGACGATGGACTGGTCGTTTTCGGAGGGCCGTGACTGGGGTAGCCCGGTGATTCCGGAACGCCTCGATGCCAGGGCGATGCTGCGGTTCGCGCCGGAAGCTCTGTCGCGGCCGCGGTGGCTGACGCAATGGGTGCGGTCGGGCACGATCCCTGACCTGACCGCACCCAATCTTGCCCCGCCCGGTGGGCCGGCGCCGACGTTCTTCGCTGCGTATCGGGAGTGGAAGTCCACCGCGCTGCCCACGTGGGAGGACATCGCGTGGCTACGCGAGCAGTGGGGCGGGCCGTTCATGCTCAAGGGCATCTCGCGGGTCGACGACGCGCTGCGGGCCGTGGACGCAGGCGTCACCGCGATGTCGGTGTCCAATCACGGCGGCAACAATCTCGACGGTTCCCCGGCGTCGATTCGGGTGTTGCCGTCCATCGTCGGGGCAGTGGGCGATCAGGTCGAGATCACCCTCGACGGTGGTATCCGGCGGGGAAGTGATGTCGCGAAAGCACTGGCGCTCGGTGCGCGAGCTGTCCTGATCGGACGGGCGTACCTGTGGGGTCTGGCCGCGAACGGTCAGGCCGGGGTCGAGAACGTGCTCGACATTCTGCGCGGCGGCCTGGACTCCGCGGTCCTCGGTCTCGGACGTGCTTCGGTGCACGACCTGTCACCGTCCGATGTGGTTGTGCCGTCTGACTTCGAACGGTCGAATCAGCGCCCCGGTCTGGGATAGCCGACGCCGATCCGAGTCCGGGATCCAGAATCGAGGGGCTGATTTTACTCGCCGGTCCGACTGCGAGGTTACGAATCGAGACTCACCACTCGGACAGGTGAGTGTGACCGTCCTGCAGCGCACGTGCGAAAAGGGCGGCCTTCGTCGGCGCGCTGCGGCCCACAGCGGCGTACTTCTGTCGAACTCGGGTGATGTGCGTGTTGATCGTGCCCACCGAAATGTAGACGGACCGAGCTGCGACCGTCTTCGAGTCGGAGGCGAACCAGGCGAGCATGACCTCGATTTCGCGGGCGCTGAGCGCAGGCTTGCGGAGACGAGGGTCGAGCGGTGTGGGGAGTGCATCAGGTCCCCGCGGTGCAGGCCTTCGGAACGGATGATGCACTGCCGATGCCAGCGTTCGTTCGAGCACGAGAATTTCCCCCTCCAGTCTGCGCCTACCCCCGACCACACCGTCCATCGTCGACGGGAGTTCGTGGCGGAACCAGCCGGACGAGCAAGTCCGTACAAGGTCAATACGGACGGCCACGGACGCCGTACGTGCGTCATTCAAACGCATCAATTTGGTGTTTGTCCTGCTCAGCGTGACGAATGAGTGCCGCTGTCGACGACTTTCCAGTCCTATAGTTTGCGCTCATGACCCCCGACCGCCCGGATCCCTCGTCGATCTCGGACCGCACCGAATTCGCGGCAGCACTGCGTGCGGTCAGGGTCGAGGCAGGCGCAACGGTCCGAGAGGTCGTCGAGCGTTCCGGTGGTTTGCACGGCACCATCAGCGGTTGGTTCTCCGGCCACCACGTTCCGACCAAAGCCAGCGCCGAGATGTTCGCCGCCGTACTCATCGCATGCGGCGTCGACGCCGAGGACGAGCGCGCACTGTGGTGGGATGCGGTGTCCCGGGTGCGGTCCATCCCGGGCAGACGCGCCGTCGATCCGGTGAAGGGCGACCCCCCGTACAAGGGCCTTGCAGCGTTCGAGTCAGCCGACGCCGAGTGGTTCTTCGGACGTGACGATCTCATCGAGCGCCTGGGCACTCGCGTCCGTCGCGCCCTCGACTCCGGTGGAGGCATTGTCTTCGTCGTCGGTGCTTCGGGCTCGGGTAAGTCCTCGCTCCTGCGTGCAGGTCTGGCATCGAGGTTCCCTGGTTCGGACGTCCATTCCGGCGTCGGCGATATCCGTGCCTTCCCCGAGCGAGCCGAATCGTTCGAGCCGGGATCACTTCTCGTCCTCGATCAGGCCGAGGAGCTGTGGACACTGGCGACATCGCCTGAGCGCGAGAACTTTCTCCGTGCGGCATCGGCGTTGCCGAGCGCGGGGTCGGTTCTCGTGGTCGGACTGCGGGCGGATTTCTATCAGGACGCCGCGTCCGAGGACGCGCTGCTTGTCGGACTGTCCGACAACCCGGTTGTTGTCGGGCGTCTCACCGAGTCACAACTGCGGGAGGTCATCGTCTCGCCTGCCGCGAAGGCGGGTGTCACCGTCGAGGATGCTCTCGTGCAGGTCTTGGTCGGCGAATTGGGTCCGCGCGGATCGCAGTTCGCCCACGACTCGGGTGCTCTGCCGTTGCTGTCCCACGCTCTGCTGACCACGTGGCAGGCGTCGAGAGGCAGCACGCTGACCGTCGCGGACTATCTCGAAACCGGTGGGATCGGCGGCGCAGTGGGGCAGAGCGCCGAGGAAGCGTTCGTGGCCCTGACCGCCGAACAGCAGCGCGAAGCACGACGCATCTTCATGCGGCTGGTCAATCTCGAGGACGACGTCGTCACTCGTCGCCGCGTGGATCGTGTCGAGCTGTTCCAGGGAGACGAGAACGCAGACGCGGTGACCGACGTCGACGTCGTCGTCGAACGGTTCGCCGCGCGCAGACTGCTGACCGTCGAGGAAGAGACCGTCCAGGTGACCCACGAGGCGTTGCTCACGGCGTGGCCGCGGCTCGGTGAGTGGCTCGACGACGATCGGCAGTGGCTCGTCGAACACCGCCGGCTCACCCAGGCGGCGGAACTGTGGGAGAACAACGAACGCGACGACGGCTCGCTGTTGTCCGCATCGAGGCTGCTACTCGTGCAAGAATCCATCGGACCGGTGCGTCGGCGAGACCTCAATTCCGTGGAGAGGCACTACCTCGAAGCGAGCGCCGACAGGATCGAGCACCGGACCCGAAGCGATCGCCGTCGTCGACGCACCCTCGAGACGCTTGTCGGAGCACTCGCGTTTCTGACCGTGCTGGCCGTGACACTGGCGGTGACCGCGTTCGTTGCCCGATCGGACGCCAACAGTCGGCGGGTCGACGCCGAACACGCCGAGGCGGAGGCCGTCTCCCGTCAGATCGCCGGTGTCGCACAGCAATTGAGGAGCCAAGATCCCGGTCTCGCGGCCTACTTCGCGTTGGCGTCGTACGAGGTGGACCGAACGTCGGAGGCGCGATCGGCACTGCTCGATTCGTCCGCGATCCACACTCCGGTGCGGCTGCTCGGGGTGGAGGGCGAGGCGGTGACCGCGGTCGACCCTCGCGGAAGCATCGTGACGACAGCCGGTTCCGACGGACATGTGCGGATGTGGTCCCTCGCGGACGGACACGCACAGCTCGGCGAAATCGTCTCCCGTGACGTGTCGGCGTTGGCGTTCGATCCGCGCGGTGGCGTTCTCGCCGTGGGTGGGTTCTACGGCGTGGAACTGTGGGACGTGTCGGACCCGGTAGAACCGATTATGGTGTCGCGCAACGATATCAACGAGGCTCGGAGCCTGTCCTACTCTCCCGATGGCCGCTTGCTTCTCGTCGGTACCCAGGATGAGACGATGCCGCTCCTCGACGTCTTCGAGCCCGCTCGGCCGGTCGCAATGGCAGAAGTGACTCAGCCCGGCTCGCCGACAGCGACGGAATTCAGTCCCGACGGTCGGTACCTGGTGACGGTCGGTCCCGGTCGCGCGATGCGGTTGTGGGACGCGACCCGACTGACCGCGTCTCCAGCAGCCCCTGTCGTTCCGCTGATCGACGTCCCCTCGGACGGGTCGACCTACACCGCGCTACAGCTGGCCTTCTCTCCCGACGGCAGCACGTTGATCGCGGGTACCACCGGTCGCGAGGTTCTGCGCTGGGCGGTCGACGGCGGTCGGCTGTCTCCACTACCGGCGTTGACGGGATTCACCAGTTACGTCAACGATGTGGCGTTCAGCGGAGACGGGGTGTTGATCGCTGCAGCGAGTTCGGACAATTCCTCGAAGGTGTGGGACGCCGCATCGGGAACGCTGCAGCGGACGCTGCCCGGCCCGATCGAGGTGACCTCGCTCGCGTTCGCGCCTGATCTCTCGTCGATCGTCACCGCCAGTGGCGATGGAATCACCCGGATCTGGCCACTCCCCGGACCGGCCCTTGCCGACGCCGGTGACACGATCTACCAGAATCCCATCGGAGCGTCGGGGACTCGTCTCCTCGTCGGAGCCGGTAGCCGAGCCCCCGCCACGACTCTTTGGGACGTCTCGGATGTGGAACATCCGGTGGCATCGGAACCGTTGGTGGTCGGTGACGGTATGGAGCAGACGGGTGCGGTGGCGCTCGCCGTCGACGGCACCCGTGCTGCGGTCGGCACGACGACAGGCGGATTCCAGCTCTGGGACACAACCGATCTCGCCGATCCGGTGGCCCTCGGCACCGTTCGGACGGCAACCACCAGCTTGACCGCAGTGTTGGTTTTCGACCGCACCGGCACCCTGCTGGTCGCGTCCGGCCAGAACTCGAGCGATGTGTCGTTGTGGTCGCTGGCCGACCCCGCAACCCCACGAGCGTTGTCGACCCTGGAGGCGGGGAACTACCCCGCGGAGATGGCGCTGTCGCCCGACGGTTCGGTACTCGCCATCGCCAGTGTCGGGGGCGTGGTCGAGCTGTGGGATGTCGGCGACCCGACCGAGCCGCGCCGGACGGCCGTGCTCGGCGGGTTCGGAAGTAGCGTCCAGGCCGTGGCCATCTCACCGGATGGGCGAACTCTTGCCGCAGGCAGTGCGGATCGCTCGATTCGACTGTGGGACATGGAGAACTCTGCCGAGCCGCAGCACCTGTCGCGCATCGTCGGGCCGTCCAGCCCGATCTACTCCCTCTCGTTCGACCGGGCCGGTGCACGCCTGGCTGCCGGCGACGGGGGCTCGACGCTGTGGTTGTGGAACGTGGGGGACCGCACCGCACCCGAGCAGTATGCCGCGCTCACGGCCTACGGCCGGCGCGTCAACGATGCGGTGTTCGCCGCGGACGGGCAGGTGGTGTTGGGCGGTGGCACGGCCCGCGACGTCCGAATGTGGCGGACCGAGCCGGAGGACGTACGCACTCGCCTGTGCGGATCAGGAGGATCGGTGGTCACGGAGGCCGAATGGGCCCAGTACCTCCCTGGGGTTCCTCACCGAGAGTTGTGTAGCAGCTGACCGAGTGGGGATGGTGTACTTGCGCAATGACCGACAAGCTGCCGAGGAGCATTACGACGTCTGCTCTCGTCGCACTCGTGGCGTCCTGCGTCGTGATCTACGTCGGGTTGTTCGACGACTCGATGTCCACGACCCTGCAGGTCGTACTGCTGCTCGTCGGCGTACTGGTTGCCGGCGCAGCAATCGGCTACACCGTCGCCAAGCTCGGTCGGTCCAGGTAACGCTCAGGGCCTACTGAATCCCTCGAGCATCCCCGTGTAGAGCTTGGGCGGCGGGACGGCGAACTCGCCGCGCTTTCCGGTCCGCAGTCCGAGGGTTACGAGGGACTGCACGAACAGTGTTCCCGCGGCAACCCCGTCGACGACGGGTACTCCGATCTCGGCCGAAATGTGTTGGCACAGATCGGCCATGCCTGCGCATCCGAGCACGACGGCATCGCTGCCGTCCGTCTCGACGGCGACGCGGCACGCCTCGGTGACGATCTTGCGGGCGTCGGGGTCGGTCTCGAGATCGAGGACCGGCATGTCGCACGCATGGATACCGAGGCAATGGCGGCCGAAGCCGTAGTGATGCGCCAGATCCTGTGCCCGGCCGACGGTGCGGTCGAGGGTGGTGACGACACTGAATCCGCGGCCCAGGAAACTCGCGGCGTGCATTGCCGCTTCCGCGATACCGATGACCGGTCCGGACGCGGATTCGCGGGCCGCGTCGATGCCGGGATCGCCGAAGCAGGCGATGACGTAACCGTCGACCCCCGCGGCCTCGCCACTGGCGATCTCGGCGAGAATGCCGGGGACACTGAGGGCTTCGTCGACGTGACTTTCGATGGATACCGGCCCCATCGAGGGACTGACCGCATCGATGACGGTGCCCGGGCCTACTACGGCCCGGGCACAATCACCGATCGTTGCGGTCATCGAACCGGTGGTGTTCGGATTGATGACCTTGATGAGCACGTACGAAATCCTATGCCTTGGCTGGAACGTCGAAGTCGGTGACAGCGAGCTTGGTCTTCGTCGCCAGATAGAAGTACATGACGAAGCCGATGCCGCAGCCGATGAACCAACTGTACTTCGAGGCCGTCGACATTCCGGCGATCTCCATGCCGTCGATTGCCCCGTTGAAGAGCACGGTGAACATGGCTACGAGCGCGCCCACGATTGTGGAGTACACCGCTGCCGGGTTGTAACCCTTCGAGTACCAGTACAACCCGGTCGGCGACATCGAGAACAGTTCGTCGACAACGACTTTCTGCTTGCGGACGAGGTAGTAGTCGGCGATCAGGATGCCGAACAACGGTCCGATGAACGCACCGAGAGTTTCCAGGGTCAGGTGAATGACCTCGGGATTGTTGTACAGGTTCCACGGGGTGATGAGCACCGAGCCGATGGCGGCGATCATGCCGCCGGCACGCCAGCTGATCTTCTGGGGGCTGACGTTGGAGAAGTCGAAGGCCGGCGAGATGAAGTTGGCGACGATGTTGATGCCGATGGTGGCGATCGTGAAGGTCAGGGCACCGAGGACGATCGCGAACGTGCTGTCGATTCGGGCGACGGTCTCGACCGGGTCGGTGATCAGCTCACCGAACACCGGCAGCGTCAGCGAGGCGGTGACGACGACGAGAATCGAGAACACCAGGAAGTTCACCGGCAGGCCGAGGAAGTTGCCCTTCTTCACTGCGGCATAGGACTTGCCGTAGCGCGAGAAGTCGCCGAAGTTGAGCATCGGACCGGAGAAGTACGAGACCACGAGCGCGATGGCGCCGAGCATCACCGGGATCGAGCTCAGACCCGTGTGCTCGACCTCGCCGAGGTTGAGGTCGATCGCGCCCCAGCCGGCTTTCCAGATCAGGTAGCCGCACAGCATGAACATCACGACGTAGACCGCAGGGCCGCAGAAGTCGATGAACTTGCGAATGGACTCCATGCCACGCCAGAAGACCGCGGCCTGGACAACCCAGAGGAACAGGAAGCTCGCCCAGCCGAGCAGGGAGAGTCCGACGAAACCGTAGTCCGCAGTCACCGCGTACGGAGCCAGCGACGGGAACAGCTTGATCAGCACGATATCGAGTGCGGCCGAGGCCAGGAATGTCTGAATGCCGTACCAGGCCACCGCGATCAGACCGCGGATGATGGCCGGAATATTGGCACCGAGGACGCCGAAGACGCTGCGGCAGATGACCGGGTACGGAACCCCCGATACCTGGCTGGGCTTGGCGACGAGGTTGCAGAAGAAGTAGACGATCGTGATGCCGACGAGGAGCGCGATCAGCACCTGCCAACTGGCCAACCCGAGCGCGAACAGGCTGCCCGCTGTCACGTACCCACCGACCGAGTGCACATCCGACATCCAGAAGGCGAACAGGTTGTACGAGGTCCAGGTCTGCTTCTTGAGCGGAGCCAGATCCTCGTTGGTCAGCCGCGGGTCGTAGCTGTCCTTGATCAGTCCACCACCGACGGGGTGCCCCGCGGCTTCCACAAGATCTCCCGTTTGGGCGGGACCGTGCGCTGTATCTGTCATCGATGCTCCTGACGGCATGGCGTATGAGGTGAACGAAGGAGATGAATGAGGAAAAGTTAGCGGCGTAGTGTTGCGCGCTCGTGACGTAAGCGATATATCTTTAGCGGATTTTCTATCGCGACTGGTCGGACGGCGGATCGGCGAACAATCCGTGGTCGTTCGACAGTGTCGAAATGACCGAATTGAGACGCGTGTGATGATGCTGTGCGGCGCGCAGTAGACCCGCGGAATCACCGGCCAGGAATGCCGCGAGCATTTCGGCATGATCGCTGTGCAGTGACGCTCTGTCCGACCCGGCGACATGAACCATGGGTTGCACGGGTTCGGTGATGTTCCAGGCGGATTCGAGCATGTGCAGTAACCGGTGCATCCGAGACGGGCGCGTCAGCGACAGGTGGAATTCACGTGAGAGTCGGTGATACTCCCGTGAGTCGTCCTGGGCCAAGGAGGCCTCGAGTTGTCTGTTGACCTCGATGAGGTGTTCGCGGTCGGTATCGGTCGCCAGATCGACCGCGACCGGTAGTGCCGCAGTCTCGAGAACCTCACGCACGATGTACATTTCGCGAAGTTCGGCCGCGGTCAGCTGAGCGACCGTGTAGCCCAGGTTCGGTCGATGATCGACCAAGCCCTCGCCGATGAGTGTCTTGAGGGATTCGCGCACCGGAATTCTGCTCACTCCGAAAAGTTCCGCTACTTCATTGAGTGGAATCGGTGTATTCGGAGGCGCATCGCCGGCAAGAATGACTCGGCGTAACTCTTGTAGAATTGTCGGCTGCGGGCCACCGGGTGCCGATATCGACAATTGCGAGAGCAATATGGATCGGCGACGGGGTGGCACGAATCGAAGATTATCGTCGCAGTGTTTCGGCGGCGTGACGTCCTCGTTCCATCCGATAGCATCTGCACTCATGGCCACGGACCCCCTCGGTACGCAGTACTGGCCGGACATCGACGGGTCTCGGACCCTCGTGGTGCCGGTCGGCTCGACCGAGCAGCACGGTCCGCACCTCCCGCTCGACACCGACACTCGTATCGCAACAGCCGTGGCGCACACCATCGCGGATGCCGTCGTGGCCCCCGCGATCGCGTACGGAGCCAGTGGCGAGCACGAGGGATTTCCCGGCACAGTCTCGATCGGGGCCGCAGCGCTCGAAGCGGTCCTGGTGGAGTACGGGCGCTCGGCGTGCCGTTGGGCCGAGCGGGTGGTCTTCGTCAACGGACACGGAGGTAACGGCCCCACTGTGCGGTCCGCAGTGCTGTTGCTCCGGTACGAGGGACGCGATGTCGTGTGGTTCCCGTGCGCGATACCCGGAGCAGATGCTCACGCCGGTCGCACCGAAACGTCGTTGCTGCTGCACCTTTCGCCCGAGGTGGTGGACATGAGCAAGGCCGAGGTAGGGAACGTGGCCGACATCGCCGACCTGCTCCCGTCGCTTCGCGTCGACGGCATGGCACCGATCACTCCCAACGGCGTGCTCGGCGATCCCACCGGGGCCGATTCGGAGGAGGGGAGGCACCTGTTCGAGGCCCTCTGCGTCCGCGCAGGCGATGCAGTGCAGAGATGGAGTCCCTCCGAGCACGGAGTGATCACATGATCGAACACGGTGAAACGCCTGCTGGGGGACCGGTCGACGATTCCGGAAAAACGGGGCATGGGTATGTTCCGTCCGATTTCACGGGTGGCCGACACTTCGGCGTCTCGTCCGCTTACGATCTCCTGATGGGTGAAGGTCGGTTGCCTGATGGCTTCGGGGTGCGAGTGGATCCACGCGTACGCACATTCTCCGAAGGGCGCGTCCTGATCGGTGGTTCACCGACCCGCATGCTCAAGCTCGCACCGACCGCTGCGGCGATGATCGGCGATGGATTCATCGAAGTGACCGACTCGCAGTCCGCTCTCGTCGCTCGCAAATTGCTCGACTCGGGTGTCGGGAACCCGCGCCCGATGTCGATCCCGTCGCCGTGTGACGTCACCGTCGTCGTACCGCTCAAGAACAACGAGGCGGGATTGGAGCGGTTGATCGCGGCGCTGCACGGATTGCACGTCATCATCGTCGACGACGGGTCGGACGTCCCGGTCGCAGTGCCGAGGGTCTCGTGGAGTGTGGGCAGCGTGACGGTGCTGCGGCACGAGCGCTCGCGCGGACCGGCTGCGGCGCGGAACACTGGCTTGCGTTGTGCTACAACAGATTTCGTGGCGTTCCTGGATTCGGACGTCGTCCCGCGTAAGGGGTGGCTCGAGGTGATGCTGGGCCACTTCTCGGATCCGGCAGTCGCTCTGGTGGCCCCTCGCATCGTCGCACTCGAGTCCGAGGGCAGCGCGCTGGCCCGGTACGAACACGCCCGCTCGTCGCTCGACCTCGGCCGTAGGGAAGCTGCAGTACGCGCGGGCAGCTCGGTGTCGTACGTCCCCAGCGCCGCCATGTTGATGCGTCGGTCGGTGGCGATGGACTGCGACGGATTCGACGAGTCGATGCACGTGGCCGAGGACGTGGACCTGTGCTGGCGATTGCAGGAAGCGGGGTGGCGGCTGCGCTACGAACCCGTCGCCCACGTCGCGCACGAGCATCGCGTCACCTTCGTCGAATGGTTCGCCCGCAAGCTGTTCTACGGGACCGGTGCCACGCCGTTGTCGGCACGTCATCCGGGAATGGTGCCGCCGATCGCGATGTCTCCGTGGACGTTGGTCGCGTGTCTGCTCGCCGCGAGTCTGACGCGAATCGGGCTTGTCGGTGCTGCCGCCACACTGGGCGTGACGATAGTGCGCCTGCGAAAGATGTTCGTCGGTCTGGATCAACCCACGCGGATCGCGGCCATTCTCGCCGCCGAGGGTTTTGTGGCGGGGTTGTGGCAATTGGCGTCGGCCCTGTGTCGACATTATTGGCCGATCACGCTGCTCGCCGTGTTGCTGTCGAGTCGTATTCGTAGAATTGCGCTGGGATTGGCTGTGGCAGAGGCCTTTTCGGATTGGTACAAGCATCGTGAGCTCGGCGGCCTCGATCCTGTGCGCTATGCGTTCTACAAGCGAGCCGATGACGTCGCCTACGGAGCAGGGCTGTGGCGCGGTGCACTGTCCGCGCGCAGTGTCGACGCGCTCAAGCCACGCCTCGACGGCTGACGTGGTGCGAGCCCGGTCGGCTCCGTCGACGGTGTGAACCCGATCGAGTTCGCCGACGTCATCGTCGTCGGAGGTGGCTCCTGCGGCTGCGTTCTCGCGTCGCGGCTCAGCGAGAATCCCGATCGGTCGGTGCTGTTGCTCGAAGCCGGACCGGCGTTCTCCGGCGTCGACGATGTTCCGGCGGCCCTGCTCGACGCGTCGACGCTTCCCATCGGCCCCGGCAGCGAATGGGTGGGAACCTACACGGCCGAACTCGCCTCGGATGTCTCCCGGACGATCGCCCGAGGCCGGGTGCTGGGAGGCTCCGGCGCAGTGAACGGCGGCTACTTCATGCGTGCCACGCCGGGTGACTTCGACGCCTGGCCGCAATCGGTGTGGTCCTTCGATCAAGTGCTGCCGTTCTACATCGGCTCCGAAACCGATCTCGATGCCGGAGCGATCAGGCGGTGGCACGGTTCCCGCGGACCGATACCGGTCTCGCGCACCCCCGCGCAGGACCGACATCCCCTCACGGCGGCATTCGTACAGGCCGCGACGAACGCGGGATTTCGATTCCACGAGGACATGAACGCTCCCGATGCAGCCGCAGGGGGAGTGGGCAGCGTGCCGTCGAACATCCGCAACGGGATCCGCGTAAGTGCTGCTCTGGCATATCTTCTGCCGGTCGTCGGACGAAAGAACCTGAGGGTGCAAGGGAATACGACGGTGGCGTCGTTGATGTTCAAGGGAAACAGGGTGATCGGGGTCGAGATCATCGCCGACGGCGTACGCCGTGTCGTCGAGTCCGACACCGTTGTCCTCTCGGCCGGCGCGGTGCACACCCCCGCGTTGCTGCTTCGATCCGGCGTGGGACCGTCGGAAGGCTGTGCTGCGCTTGGCGTTCCGGTGATCGCCGACATTCCGGGAGTCGGCCGAGGTTTCAGCGATCATCCCGAGGTTGCCGTCCCCGTTGCCATGGCGAACGAATTCTCGACGGTATCCCCGGTTCTGGAAGCGGTGCTGCATGCGGGCGACGTGGAGATCAGGCCGTACACGAGGAGATTCGATCGACTGATCTCCGGTCTTCCACCTGGGCCCCACGTGTTCGGTGTCGGCCTCATGCGCTCCACGGCACGAGGCAGCATCGCGCTGCGCAGCACCGATCCGTTCGAGGCCCCGGACGTGAGATACCGCTACCTCGAATCGGCGGGCGACCGGCGAGCGATGCGAGGTGGCGTCGAGCTGGCGCGAGATCTGCTCGCATCGCCGTCCATGGCCTGCCGGGTCGAAGTCCCCGCGAGCGACGACCCTCTCGCGGCACTCGGTACGTCGCTGCACCTGTCCGGCAGTGCCAGGATGGGACCCGAGTCCGACCCCGGGTCGGTGCTCGACGACCACTGCCGTGTGCGCGGAGTGGACGGTGTCCTCGTCGTCGACACGTCGGCGTTTCCGGTGGTGCCCAGCCGTGGCCCGCATGCGACGGCCATCATGTTCGCAGAACGCGCCGCTGCGTTGATGGGAGTGGAGCCGGCGGGATGACTGGTGACCGTTGCAACCACGGGGTGCGCGTCGAGGCGTAGCGTTCGTGGTCTGGGGACCGTTCAGGTTCCCCAATAGATGGGTTACTGCCATGTCGGACAAATCGCCCCGCAACACGATGACCAAGAAATCCGGCAAATCTCTCAAGGACAAGCGCGCGGACAAGCGGGCCAAGTCGAGTGGTGACACCAGCAACGACATCATCACCTCGGCCGTCAAGAAGAAGTAGGCACTCGGGGTCGGCGCGACCGGCCACGGCCGCGCGCGTCGACCACGGCTGTATCCTTGCTTGTGAGCTGGGTTACAGCGATGTGGACAGGTCACGGAGGAAGCGTCGAATGGCAAGCCGATCGGACAGTGGTGGCAACCCCTGGGTCGCAGTGCGCCCCGGCGAGGACATCGCTGTGCTCGCACGCCAGATGTCCAGTGCCCATCAATCTTTCGTCGACGATGTTCGCACCCACGGTTCGACCGTCAGGTCCGTCGTGCTCGATTCGTGGATGCGCAGTCGGACCAAGGGTGTCGATCCCGACGGCGGCAACGACACTCCGGCACTGACCGGTGCGGACCTCGAGCGCTACCGCAACGGGCATCCGATGGCCATCATCCGTCCGGTCATCCGCAAGCTGCTGGTCGAGGACGCGTCGGACACCGGTCTGCTCGTCGCCATCTCCGATGCCGAGGGACGCCTGCTGTGGGTCGAGGGTGATTCCGCGGCCAAGGACCGCGCGCTCACGATGGACTTCGCCGAGGGAGTCGATTGGAGCGAGGAGAGCAAAGGCACCAATGCCCCCGGTACTGCGCTCGCCGTCGACCACAGCGTGCAGATCTTCGCGTCCGAGCACTTCTCTCGGTCGGTGCACGAGTGGAGCTGCTCGGCGGCACCGGTTCACCACCCCACCAGCGGCCACATCCTGGGCGCCATCGATATCACCGGTGGCCCGCGCGTTGCGGTGCCCGAGGTGCTCTCGTTGGTGCGCGCCACCGTCGCCGCCGCCGAATCCGAGCTACGCCTGCATCTGATGAATTCTCCGAAATCTTTGGGCGACACAGCTCCTCGACTCGAGGTTCTCGGATCGGGACGGCCGGGTGTGGTGCGCGGTTCCGGCCGGATACCGCTCTCTCAGCGACACGCGGAGATCCTGCTTCTGCTCGGTGAGCATCCCGAAGGCCTCAGCTCCGACCACCTCGCCGTGCTGCTCGACGAGCAGGAGCTCGACTCCGTGACGATTCGCGCCGAGATGTCGAGATTGCGTAAGGCATTCGGGACCGCAGGCCTGGCGTCGCGGCCCTACCGTCTGGTCGGCGAGCTGTCCTCGGACGTCGGCGACATCAGGCGTGCCCTCGACCGCGGCGACGTCGACGCTGCGCTCCGTATCTATTCGGGCCCGGTGCTTCCCGGATCGTCCGCACCCGGCATCGAGGAGATCCGCGAGGAACTGCGGTCCCGGATGCAGGCAGCACTGCTCCGGCTCGGAGATCCGGTGCTGCTGGCGCAGTGGACATCGTCCATTCACGGTCGCTCGGACGTGATCGCGTGGGAGGCGTACAGGGCCACCCTGAGCAGCGATTCCGCACTCTACGGGCAGGTCAGTGCGCGCATCGATCTACTCGACCGCGAACTCGGAATCTGACCGTATCGCCACTGTCGGTACCTCCGGCAGGTGCAGCGACACAGATGCCGTCGCATCGGCAACGTAGTTGCAACGTTGCAACCCCTAGTGTCCTGAATCACACACCGCATCAACTGTGAAGCACGTGTCGATCAGGAGGATTTTCAATGTCCGTCTACGCCCGTCCAGGTACCGCCGATTCCGTCATGTCGTTCCAGTCGCGCTACGACAACTGGATCGGTGGCGAGTGGGTACCGCCGGTCAAGGGTCAGTACTTCGAGAACCCGACTCCCGTCACCGGTGAGAACTTCTGCGAGGTCGCCCGCTCCACGTCCGAGGACATCGAGCTCGCGCTCGATGCCGCACACGCCGCAGCCCCCGCATGGGGCAAGACCTCCGCTGCCGAGCGCGCCGTGATTCTGAACAAGATCGCCGACCGTATCGCCGAGAACCTCGAGTCCATCGCACTGGCGGAGTCCTGGGACAACGGCAAGCCGATCCGCGAAACCCTCAATGCCGACATTCCGCTCGCCGTCGATCACTTCCGCTACTTCGCCGGTTGCATCCGTGCGCAGGAGGGGTCGCTGTCCGAAATCGACAGCGACACAGTGGCATACCACTTCCACGAGCCGCTCGGTGTCGTCGGGCAGATCATCCCGTGGAACTTCCCGATCCTCATGGCCGTGTGGAAGCTCGCGCCCGCTCTGGCCGCGGGTAACGCAGTGGTGCTCAAGCCCGCCGAGCAGACTCCCGCGTCGATCCTGCACCTGATCTCGATCATCGGCGACCTTCTTCCCCCCGGTGTCATCAACATCGTCAACGGATTCGGAGTCGAGGCAGGCAAGCCGTTGGCGTCGAGCCCGCGGATCGCCAAGATTGCGTTCACCGGTGAGACCACAACCGGCCGCCTGATCATGCAGTACGCGTCGCAGAACCTGATTCCGGTGACCCTCGAGCTCGGTGGCAAGAGCCCCAACGTCTTCTTCTCCGACGTGCTGCAGGCCAACGACGACTACCAGGACAAGGCGCTGGAGGGCTTCACGATGTTCGCCCTCAACCAGGGTGAAGTGTGCACCTGCCCGTCGCGCTCGCTGATCCAGGCGGACATCTTCGACGAGTTCCTCGCCCTCGCAGCCATCCGCACCAAGGCTGTGCGACAGGGAGATCCGCTCGACACCGAGACCATGATCGGCGCGCAGGCATCGAACGATCAGCTCGAGAAGATCCTCTCGTACATCGAGATCGGCAAGGGTGAGGGCGCACAGGTCGTCACCGGTGGCGAGCGCGCCCAGCTCGGCGGCGACCTCAACGGCGGCTACTACGTGCAGCCGACGATCTTCACCGGCAAGAACAACATGCGCATCTTCCAGGAAGAGATCTTCGGGCCGGTCGTGTCGGTGACGTCGTTCAAGGACTACGACGACGCGATCGACATCGCCAACGACACCCTCTACGGCCTCGGCGCAGGCGTCTGGTCTCGTGACGGTGGCGTCGCCTACCGCGCCGGACGTGACATCAAGGCCGGTCGCGTGTGGACCAACACGTACCACCAGTACCCCGCGCACGCCGCGTTCGGTGGCTACAAGCAGTCCGGTATCGGCCGCGAGAACCACAAGATGATGCTCGATCACTACCAGCAGACCAAGAACCTGTTGGTGAGCTACGCGCAGAAGGCACAGGGCTTCTTCTGATGAACAGCCCTCGGCCGCCCGCGCGGCTGAAGACAACCGTCGAGGCGATGGACCTGCTCCGTCGCCTCGGCGGTATCCACGGCGAACTGATGATGCATCAGTCCGGTGGATGTTGTGACGGGTCGTCGCCGATGTGTTACCCCGCAGGGGAATTCATCGTCGGCGATCGGGATGTTCTCCTCGGGTACATCGACCTCCGGCTCGGGGTGGGCGAGATCCCGCCCGACCTCCCCAGTGGCACCGATGGTGTGCCGGTGTGGATTTCGGGCTCGCAGTTCCAGGCGTGGAAGCACACTCAACTGGTACTCGACGTGGTTCCCGGCCGCGGCGGTGGCTTCTCGCTCGAATCGCCCGAGGGAGTGCGCTTCCTCAGTCGCGGGCGGGCCTACACGGACGAGGAGAACGACATCCTCGCCGAGCATCCGCCGCTCGTCGGCGTCGACTGGGAAGAAGGTCGACGGCCCGAAGTTCCCGACGATCCGTTGGTGGTCGCCGAGGCCGTCGACGCATGTCCCGTCCCGGGGATGCTCCAGGGCTGAGTGCCTCCGGCAGTGGTGCGGTTCCGCTTCTGGGTCGTTCAGCGGGCTCCACTCCCGTGTGCCGCAGGCGGCACTCGACCGCACCACTGCGCGGAGCGCATACAGTGCGAAAGATGAAGAGCGCACCGAAGTCCGACGCGGCCGAGGGCGGCGAGAGCCTACGTACCGTGATCATCGCTTTCGTCGCCAATCTCGGCGTCGCGATTGCCAAGACGTTTGCCGCGGTGTTCACCGGATCTGCATCGATGGTCGCCGAAGCAGCGCACTCGTGGGCCGACACCGGCAACGAGATCTTCTTGCTCGTCGCCAATCGTCGGGGATCGCGCGGACCGGACGATCGTCGGCCGCTCGGCTACGGACGCGAAACGTACTTCTGGTCGACACTCGCGGCGATCGGACTGTTCGTCGCCGGTGCGGCCGTCTCGGTGTGGCACGGCATCACCTCGTTGTTCGCCGGTGAATCGAGCAGCGAGAACTACCTGGTGGCCTATGTCGTGCTCGCCATCGCGTTCCTGCTCGAGGGCGTGTCGTTTCTGCAATCGGTGCGTCAGATCCGCGGCGAGGCCGCCGAGTACGACCGGGACTTTCTCGACTACGCACTCGAGACCTCGGACCCGACGCTGCGTGCAGTGTTCGCGGAGGACAGTGCCGCACTGATCGGCATCGTCATCGCCGGTGCCGGAATCGGCCTGCATCAGCTCACCGGATCGGCGGCGTTCGACGCCATCGGCTCCATCCTGGTGGGTGTACTTCTCGGAATCGTCGCGTTCGTTCTGATCGATCGAAACCGCCGATTCCTCACCGGCGAACCGGGATCGAGAGCATTATGGAACGCGGTGGTGCAGCGGATCGAAGAACTTCCGGACGTGGCGTCGGTCAGGTTCGTTCGCATCGAGTTCGTCGGTCCCAAACAGCTCTACGTGGTGGCGAGTGTCGATCTCGTCGGTGATTTCGCAGAATCACGCATCGCGCACACGCTCCGGCGGCTGGAGCGTGAGTTGGAAACCAACAGAGCTGTTGTGGACGCAGTACTGACAGTCGCCGAACCGGACGAGGGAGACATCGGCGACGTCAACGCCGTCGGGTACCAGCCGTAATTCGCCCGTCATTCAGCGATGACGCGCCGCTTACATCACGGGCCTATCTTGAACCGATTCGCGCGCCACACGTGTTGTGAATCGACCCCCTCGGGCGTGACCCCGCTCCGAGCGAACTGGTGACGAGAGGCTTGCAATGTCCGTAGTAGACCCCCAGTCGTCTCATCCGAAAGCTGGCTCCCACGAGAGCACTCAGTCGCACGTCGAGGGCGGTGACTACCTGGCCAAGCGAACTCTGAAGAAGGGGACGGCCGGCTGGGTCCTGCTGGCGGGCCTCGGAGTCAGCTACGTCATCTCCGGCGACTACTCCGGATGGAACCTCGGTCTCGCCGAGGGTGGCTTCGGGGGTCTGCTCATCGCGGCGATCATCATCGCGGGGATGTACCTGGCCATGGTCCTCGGTATGGCCGAGATGTCGTCGGCGCTGCCCGCAGCAGGCGGTGGCTACACCTTCGCCCGCCGCGCTCTCGGACCGTGGGGCGGATTCGCCACCGGCACAGCGATTCTCATCGAATATGCCATTGCTCCCGCCGCGATCGCAACGTTCATCGGCGCCTACGTCGAATCCCTCGGGCTGTTCGGCATCACCGACGGGTGGTGGGTCTACCTGGTGGTCTATGCGGTGTTCATCGGAATCCACCTCTCCGGCGCAGGCGAAGCCCTCAAGATCATGTTCGTCATCACCGCGATCGCCTTGGTCGGACTCATCGTCTTCGCCATCGCCGCCATCGGACAGTTCGACGCGAGCAACCTGACCGATATCGCACCCACAGACGCTGCCGGGGCCTCGGGATTCCTGCCGTTCGGCTACCTCGGCATCTGGGCTGCCGTCCCGTTCGCCATCTGGTTCTTCCTCGCGATCGAAGGTGTTCCGCTGGCCGCAGAAGAGGCCAAGGATCCGACCAAGAACGTCCCGCGCGGCATCATCGCCGCCATGGGCGTGCTGCTCGTCACCGGTGCCGTCGTGCTGTTCCTGGTGACGGGCGCAGGCGGTGCCGACGCCGTCAAGGAATCGGGAAACCCGTTGGTGGAAGCCCTCGGTGACGGAACCGCCAGCAAGATCGTCAACTACATCGGCCTGGCCGGACTGATCGCGTCCTTCTTCTCGATCATGTACGCGTACTCGCGTCAGCTCTTTGCGCTCTCGCGTGCCGGGTACCTGCCGAAGACACTGTCCATCACCAACTCTCGCAAGGCCCCGACGCTCGCCTTGATCGTCCCGGGCGTCATCGGCTTCCTGCTCTCGCTGACCGGTCAGGGCGGAATGTTGCTCAACATGGCCGTGTTCGGCGCGGCGCTGAGCTACGTTCTGATGATGGTCAGCCACATCGTGCTCCGTCGCAACGAGCCGAACATGGAACGCCCGTACCGAACCCCCGGCGGCGTCGTGACCACCGGATTCGCATTGATCATCGCGGCGCTCGCCGTGGTGGCCACGTTCGTCGTCGATTCCACGGCGGCGCTGTGGTGCCTGGGAGTGTTCGTCGCGTTCATGGCCTACTTCGGCATCTACAGCAGGCATCATCTGGTCGCGAACTCGCCGGACGAGGAGTTCGCCGCTCTGGCTGAGGCCGAGGCCGAGCTGGAATGACGATCTACACCCAGCAGGTCTCGGGCACCACCTACACCTTCGACGGTCTGGTGGACTTGATGGCCAAGGCGACGCCGCTTCGATCGGGTGACGAATTGGCCGGTTGCGCAGCCGAATCGGATGCCGAGCGCGCGGCAGCGCAGTGGGCGTTGTCGGAGGTCTCGCTCGATGTCTTCCTGCACGATCTGCTCGTCCCGTACGAAACCGACGAGGTCACCCGCCTCATCATCGATTCACACGACCGCATCGCCTTCGGGGCCGTCTCGCACCTGACCGTCGGAGGCCTGCGGGACTGGCTGCTCGAGGTCACCGCGAGGCCGGACGCGGCGGCGACGTTGCGGTCGGTGGCCGCCGGACTGACTCCCGAGATGGTGGCAGCGGTCAGCAAGATCATGCGCAACCAGGATCTGATCGCAGTGTCTCGAGCCGTGCAGGTGACGTCGGCGTTCCGTACGACGATCGGGCTACCCGGAACGCTCACCACGCGTCTGCAGCCCAATCACCCGACGGACGATCCGCGTGGAATCGCTGCGGCCACCCTCGACGGACTGCTCCTCGGCTCGGGCGATGCGGTCATCGGGATCAACCCCGCGACCGACTCACCGCAGGCCACGGCGGACCTGCTGCATCTGCTCGACGAAATTCGCCAGCGCTTCGAGATCCCGACGCAGTCGTGCGTGCTCTCGCACGTGACGACGACGATGGAACTGATCGACAAGGGAGTTCCGGTCGATCTGGTGTTCCAGTCCATCGCGGGCACCGAAGGAGCCAATTCGAGCTTCGGCGTGAACATTCCGCTGCTACGCGAGGCCAACGAGGCCGGCCGATCGCTGCACCGCGGAACCGTCGGGAACAACGTCATGTATCTCGAAACGGGCCAGGGCTCGGCGTTGTCGGCGGGCGCGCACATCGGCACCGGCGACCGGCCCGTCGATCAGCAGACCTTGGAAACGAGGGCGTACGCGGTGGCCCGCGATCTCGAGCCGCTGCTGATCAATACCGTCGTCGGATTCATCGGGCCCGAGTACCTGTACGACGGTAAGCAGATCATCAGGGCCGGCCTGGAAGATCACTTCTGCGGCAAGCTGCTGGGGCTGCCGATGGGAGTGGACGTCTGCTACACCAACCATGCCGAGGCCGACCAGGACGACATGGACACCCTGCTGACGCTCCTCGGCACCGCTGGGGTCGCGTTCGTCATCGCGGTGCCGGGTGCCGACGACGTCATGCTCGGATACCAGTCGTTGAGCTTTCACGACGTGCTCTACGTTCGGCAGGTTCTCGGTCTGCGACCGGCACCGGAATTCGAGTCGTGGCTCTCCCGATTGGGCATGGTGGACGCCGACGGCAGAGTCCTCGACGTCGATGCCGCGGGATCGCCACTTCGAGCGTTGATGAGTGCGCGATGACAGACCCATCGGGCGCAGTGCCCGCGGAACGGCAGGAAGGCGAGTTCTGGGGCGAGTTGCGCGCGATGACGCAGGCTCGAATCGGATTGGGGCGCATCGGTGATTCGTTGCCGACCACGCGGGTGCTCGAGTTTCGCTCGGCGCACGCTGCGGCGCGGGATGCGGTGCACATGCCGCTCGAGGTCGAGGACTTCGTGGGCCGGGTGGAGCAGGTCGGTCTCGGTGCACCGTCGGTGGTGACGTCGTTGGCGACGAGTCGCGCGGAGTATCTGCGACGGCCCGATCTGGGTCGGCAACCGAAAGATCTGTCGGACGTGGTGAATTCCGAGGACGAGATCGGAATCGTGTTGAGCGACGGGTTGTCCCCGCGCGCACTCGCCGATCACGGTGTGCCGATGCTGGAGGCGTTGAAAGCCGAACTGGCCGATCGCTATTCGATAGCGGCCCCGGTCGTCGCGACCGAGGCACGGGTGGCGCTGGGTGATCACATCGCCGCGGCGATGGGTGTGCGGACGGTGCTGGTGCTGATCGGGGAGCGTCCGGGGTTGTCCGTTGCGGACAGTCTCGGTATCTATCTGACGCATCTGCCGAAACCCGGGTGCACCGACGCCGATCGCAACTGCATCTCCAACATCCATCCGCCGGAAGGTCAGGGGTATGCGCAGTCGGCACGAATCGTGGCCGGTCTGTTGGCCGGTGCCAGGAAGCTCGGGCGGTCGGGTGTGGCGTTGAAGGACACCTCGCGAGCCGATGTGCTCGAGGCGACCGAGGCCCTCACCCTGGAGTGACATCACCCCTATCCGGGGGTGGCCGAGGGTGACGGCGGTCACTACCGTGGGGTGTATGGACAGTTATTCTTCCGGTGCGTCCGACACCGCGGTGCTGGACGACACGATCGGCGCAAATCTGGATCGAGCTGCGGCGCGGTACTCGGATCGTGATGCGTTGATCGATGTTGCGTCCGGGCGGAGGTGGACCTACTCGGAGTTCGTCGCCGACGTCGATCTGTTGGCGGCCGGATTGCTCGTGGCCGGAGTCGAGGTGGGTGACCGCGTCGGGATGTGGGCACCGAACTGCCCGGAATGGGTTCTGGCGCAGTACGCGACGGCCAAGATCGGTGCCGTGTTGGTCAACATCAATCCCGCGTATCGCTCGCACGAGCTGCAGTTCGTGCTGAAGCAGGCCGGGGTGTCGGTGTTGTTGTCGGCCACGGAGTTCAAGGGATCGAACTACGCGGCGATGATCGACGACGTGCGTCCCGAGGTGGAATCCCTGCGTGAGGTGCTGTTCATCGGGAGCATCCAGTGGGAAGCGATGACCGATCGCGGGCATCGAGCGCTGGCGAAGACTCCGCACATGATCACGGATGTGTCCGAGCGGCTCGGTGCCGACGATGCCATCAACATCCAGTACACCTCGGGGACAACGGGTTTCCCGAAGGGTGCGACGCTGAGTCACCGAAACATCCTCAACAACGGCTTCTTCGTCGGCGAGCTGTGCCATTACACCGCCGAGGACCGCGTGTGCATTCCGGTGCCGTTCTACCACTGCTTCGGCATGGTGATGGGCAATCTCGCGTGCACGTCCCACGGCGCAGCGATGGTGATTCCCGGTCCCTCGTTCGATCCGGTGGCGACGTTGACGGCCGTCGCCGCGGAGAAGTGCACGTCGCTCTACGGAGTCCCGACGATGTTCATCGCCGAACTGGCACTGGAGAACTTCGAGAGTTTCGACCTCGGCAGTCTGCGTACCGGCATCATGGCCGGATCACCGTGCCCCACCGAGGTGATGAAGCAGGTCATCGAGCGGATGGGGATGGCCGAGGTGTCGATCTGCTACGGCATGACCGAGACGTCGCCGGTGTCCCTGCAGACGCGGAGCGAGGACTCCATCGAGCAGCGGGTGTCGACCGTCGGACGCGTCGGTCCGCACCTCGAGGTCAAGATCGTCGACCCGATCGAGGGCAGCACACTGCCGCGCGGCGAGGCGGGCGAGCTGTGCACCCGCGGCTATTCGGTGATGCTCGGCTATTGGGAGCAGCCGGAGAAGACCGCCGAGGCCATCGACGACGAGGGGTGGATGCACACCGGCGACATCGGGGTGATGGACGACAACGGCTACGTGGCGATCACCGGGCGGATCAAGGACATGGTGATTCGCGGCGGCGAGAACATCTATCCCCGCGAAGTCGAGGAGTTCCTGTACACCCACCCCGATGTCCTCGACGCACAGGTCATCGGTGTGCCCGATCCGAAGTACGGCGAGGAGCTGATGGTGTGGATCAGGATGAAAGACGATGCCACGCCACTCGATTCGGCTGCGATACGGTCTTTCTGTGACGGACGGCTGGCGCACTACAAGATCCCGCGGTACGTGCACGTGGTCGACGAGTTCCCGATGACGGTCACCGGCAAGGTGCGCAAGGTCGAGATGCGCGAGCGATCGCTCGGTCTGATCGAACAGCTGCCGTTCGGCTGACATACTCGCTTCCATGATCAGTGCGCTGTGGACGCCGACGGATTCCGATCTTGCCGAGGCTCGGGTGACCGAGTTCGCGCGCTTCGTCGAGCAACGTCACGATGTGCTTCTACCGGACTACTCGGCTCTGTGGCGATGGTCGACGAACGAGCTGGAACTGTTCTGGCGAGCGGTGTGGGACTTCTTCGAGGTCCGCTCCTCCAGCGTGCCGAAAACTGTGCTCGCAGAGCGAGATATGCCGGGAGCACACTGGTTTCCGGGTACGCAGCTGAACTACGTGGACCAGGTGATCAGGCACGCTCGACCCGGTCGCGCCGCAATCGTCCACGCCCGCGAAGACGGTTCGACGCGGACCGTGACGTGGCAGGAGGTGATCGATCGGGCCGGGGCGCTGGCGGGGACGCTCGCAGGCGCGGGAGTTCGACGCGGCGACCGCGTCGTCGGATATCTGCCCAACGTTCCCGAGGCGGTGATCGCATTCCTGGCGACCGCGAGCCTGGGGGCGGTGTGGTCCGCGTGTGGGCAGGACTACTCGGCCTCGGCGGCGCTCGACCGTCTGGGTCAGCTCGAGCCCACAGCGCTGATCACTGCCGACGGGTACGTGTACGGAGGGAAGTTCAGGGACAAGGCCGCCGATGTCGACGCGCTCACGTCGGGGTTGCCGACGCTACGGGTCGTGGTGACGGTCGGCGAGGCGTCGGGAAGCGCGGTGAGTTGGTCTGCCGCAACAGCGCAGAGTCGCGATTTGAGTCCGGTCGCAGTGCCTTTCGATCACCCGCTGTGGGTCGTGTTCTCCTCGGGTACCACCGGTCTGCCGAAGGGGATCGTGCACGGTCACGGCGGTGTCGTGCTCGAGCATCTCAAATCCGTTGCCCTGCACTCCGATCTGGGACCAGAGGACGTGTTCTTCTGGTACACCAGCCCCAGCTGGATGATGTGGAACTTCCAGGTCGCCGGTCTACTGGCCGGGTCCACGATCGTGTGCTCCGACGGAAATCCGTCGTTCCCTACGCCGGATGCGCTGTGGGACATCGCAGCCAGGCTGGGTGTGACGTATCTCGGAACCAGCCCCGGCTATGTGCTCGCGTGCATCAAGGCCGACGCGCATCCCGGCACCGATCACGATCTCTCGGCACTGCGAGCCGTCGGGATCACCGGATCCGCGATGCCTGCGACGTCGTCGATCTGGTTGTCGGAGAACATCGGAGCCCACGTGCCGGTCTTCTCCATTTCCGGTGGCACCGACGTGGTGTCGGCATTCGCCGGGGGAGTGCGGACCGCGCCGGTCTGGGCCGGGGAGCTGTCGGTGCCGTTCCTCGGCGTCGCGCTCGACGCCTACGACGAGGAGGGCGACGCAGTCCGTGGCACCGTCGGTGAGCTGGTCGTCACCGAGCCGATGCCGTCGATGCCGCTGTACTTCTGGAACGACGCGGACGGATCTCGTTACCGGGACGCATACTTCGACACCTATCCGGGAATCTGGCGGCTCGGCGACTGGATCACCATGACCGATCGCGGCAGTGTTCTCGTACACGGGCGGTCGGATTCGACGCTCAACCGCAACGGAATTCGTATGGGGAGCGCCGACATCTATCAGGCCGTCGAATCTCTGGACGAGGTCACCGAGGCGCTCGTTCTGGGCATCGAGCTACCCGACGGCGGATACTGGATGCCCCTGTTCGTTGTGGTCCCGGACGGCGTGACCGACGAGTTGCGGGAACGCATCGAATCCGTCATCAGAACGCAGGCGTCGCCGCGACATGTTCCCGACGACGTCATCGCCACGCCCGCGATACCTCACACTCGAACCGGGAAGAAGCTCGAGGTACCGCTCAAACGGCTCTTCCAAGGTGCCACTGCCGCAGGCACTCTCGATGCACGTGCCGTCGACGACCCGGCTGCGTTGGCGTGGTTCGTCGACCGGGCGACCGAGTTTCAGCGAGTCCAGCGCGCGAGATAGGCCTTCTCCTCGGGCGCGATGCGGCGCAGGGTCTCGGCACCGACGTCGACCATCGCCATCCGGGTCGTCGCCACCACGGCGGGCGGCGATTCCGGTGCCGCACCCGCGGCGCGTACCTCGTACCCGATGGTGAAATCGACAGCGCGCACCTTCTCGAACCACAGTGTGACGTCGAGCGGACCGTCCGAATGCCGGAGCGGCTTCTTGTACGCAATGGTCACATTCGCGATCAACGCACTCTTGATCAGAGACTCGTTGGCCTCGCCCTCGCTGAGCAGCCATTCGATGCGCGCCTCTTCGAGCAAGGTGACCATCCGTGCATGGTTGATGTGCGCGAAGGCATCCATATCGGACCACCGCACCGTCACGCTCGCGTGATATCCGACGGGACCGGCCGGCTCTGTCTGCATCGCACCAGGCTCTGTTTCCATTGCTAGAGGATGGCATGCGCGCCCGTGACCACGACGCTCTAGAGTCCCAGGAGTGATTATCGCCAATGTCGCACTGGATGGTTCCGGCGTGCTCTTCGACATAGAACTCACAGGATCGGTCATCGCGTCGATCACTCCGGCGGGCACCAGGCGCGCACGGGGCGAGGAGGTGCTCGACGGTGGGGGCGGGGTGGCGTTGCCCGGGTTCGTGGACTCTCACGTGCACCTGACGCAGTGGGCGGCGGCGCGGCGGCGAATCGATGTCGGGTCCGCCGCATCGGCTGCCGACGCGGTCGCCCTGGTGTACCCCTACGCGCGCACGGCAGGCGAATCGGTGGTGCGCGCCAACGGCTTCCGTGACGCACACTGGCCGGAGGAGCCGCACAAGGACCTGCTCGAGAATGCGCTGCCCGGTGCTCGCGTGGCGATGACGAGCATGGATCTGCACACGTTGTGGCTGAGCCCGGCGTTGCTCGACGATCTGGGTATCGATCACCCCACCGGTGTGCTGCGCGACGTCGACGGTCTCGAAGCGGTCATGGCGCTCGAGGAGCAGGACGATCCGGCCGAACTCGATCGGGCCGTGCTCGACGCCACCGCCGCACTGGCGGTCCGCGGCGTCACCGGCGTCGTGGATTTCGAGTTCGCCGACAACAAGACGGTCTGGGATCGACGGCTGTCGGCCGGTTCGCCTGCGGTGCGAGTCGACACGACGGTGTGGCCGCAATGGCTCGACGAAGCACTCGAGCGCGGCGAGCGCACCGGCGACGTCTCGGCTCTGTCGGAACTGGTCCGGCGCGGACCGCTCAAGGTGATGCTCGACGGTTCGCTCAATACTCGAACGGCGTGCTGCCACGATCGGTACCCGGGCGTCGACGGGGACGACGCGTACGGGCTGTTGCTCGAAACTCGGGACGATCTGTACCGGCTCGTCTCGCGGGCGTCGGGAGGCGGAATCGTGCCTGCCATCCACGCGATCGGTGACCGCGCCAACGGCATCGCCCTCGATGCATTCGAGCGCGCCGGCTGCGGTGGCCGCATCGAACATGCGCAACAGATACTGCCGGACGACGTCGCGCGCTTCGCTGCGCTGGGCGTCGTGGCATCGGTGCAACCGCAGCACGCGATGGCCGATCGCGACATCGCCGAGGACCTGTGGGCCGGACGGCGCTCGGTGGCCTACGGTTACGGCTCGCTGCACCGAAGCGGTGCGACCTTGCTCTTCGGTTCCGATGCCCCGGTCAGTCCACCGGAGCCGCTGGCGGGAGTCGCCGCAGCGGTGTTCCGTACCGACGACGACCGACCCCCGTGGCACCTGGACGAAGCCGTGCCCCTCGAGGTGGCACTGCGCGCAGCGTGCGGCGGCCGTGGCGCGCTCCGAGAGGGGGATGCAGCGGACATCGTCGTTCTGGTCGAGCATCCCGTGCACCGCTCGGTGCACGATCTCGCCGAGACGGAGATCAGAGCCACGATCTGCGCCGGTGCGCTCACACGCGCAGCTGCTGTGTAGGAGCACGGAGGCGAAGCCCACGGATCGATCTTGTCGGTGTGGCCGCGTAGCGTGACTGCGATGACGTCGATCACCGATCCGCGCGTACGCGAGTTTCTGTCCGCGGGTACCCGCACCGGCAAGCTCGGATACCTCGCCTCCGACGGAAGGCCCCTGGTGGCACCCATCTGGTTCCTCGTCGAGGGCGACCAGATCGTGTTCAACACCGGGGCCGACACGGCGAAGGGAAAGTCGATTCGCCGTGACCCCCGCGTCGTGCTGACCGTCGATCTCGAAGAGCCGCCGTACGGATTCGTCCAGGTGCAGGGCATCGCGTCGGTCGACGAGGACCCCGCGGAGTTGCTCCGCACCGCCACCGAGCTCGGGGCCAGGTACATGGGCCGCGATCGCGCCGAGGAGTTCGGCGCACGCAACGGTGTTCCGGGCGAATTGATCGTTCGGGTGACACCGAACAAGGTCATCGCCGCTTTCGACATGACGGCATGACGACCGACGGTCGCCGCACGTTCGGCACTGTAGATTGACCGGGTGCCGAATCGAGTCGGAGTGTGTCGGGTCGGCTCGGATCGGGTATCGACTTGTAACGGTCCGGTACATACGTACGGATATGTACTGAAAGGTAACTTCGAGTTGCTCCCGGTGAGAAAATAGAGAACGAAGTAAGCAACTTGCTCGACGTGTTCGGTGCCCGCCGATCGCTGCCGGTTCGGCAGCCGGTGGGGGCGCGTGTGATTGTGGGAAAGAGAGGAATCGATTGGACCCGCTAGGTGTGGAAGGTGCTGGACACGACGACGGAGTCGGCAGTCCTGAGCATTCGTCGTTCCCCCTGTCACCGGCCCAATTGGGAATGTGGTTCGCGCAGCATGTGGACCCCTCGGTACCCGCGAACATCGCCCAGTACATCGAGCTGCACGGCGAGCTCGACGTGGAGTTGCTTCGTCGATCATCCTCACAGGCGGCACTCGAACTGCAGTCCGGATTCGTGCGCATCGTCGAGATCGACGCCGAGCCCCGGCAGATCGTCGATCCCACCCTCGACGACTCCCTGAACTACCTGGACCTACGCGGCGAGGCCGATCCTCGTGCAGCGGCCCTGGCGTGGATGCACGGCGACTACAGCGCGCCGATCGACATTCTGCGCGACCGACTGATCGCCGCGACCGTGCTGCGCCTCGAGGACGACGTCTGGTTCTGGTACGAGCGCGTGCATCACGTCGTGCTCGACGGATTCGGTGCCGTCACGTTCATGAACCGTGCGGCGGAGCTCTACACCGCGGCGGTGGAGGGCACCGAACCGAGCAAGAACCTGGCGTCGGACCTGACGAAGGTCTACGACATCGACGTGGCCTACCGCGACTCGAGCCGTTTCGAGGCCGACCGCGAGTACTGGGCGTCGCGGATCGACGGTATCGACGGAGTCACCACCCTCGCCGGTCACACGGCTGCACCGGCGGCGACGAGTCAGATCGACAGCACAGCCCTGTCCGCCGAGACGATGGACGGACTCGAAGCCCTGCGAAGCGAGACCGACACGACGATGGCAACCATCGTCATCGCCGGCTTCGCCGCCTACCTCGCGCAGATGACCGGACGCGAGGACGTCGTGCTCTCGCTCCCGGTCACCGCGCGCACCACCGCGGTGTTGCGCCGTTCCGGCGGCATGGTCTCCAACGTCGTTCCCCTCCGACTCGACGTGTCGGGTGACACCACCGTCGAGACGCTGCTCGCGCGCGTCAACGCCGAGGTCTCCGGGGCCCTGCGGCACCAGCGATACCGGCACGAGGACATTCGGCGCGATTCCGGAGCGGCCAGCGGTCAGGCCTCGTTCTTCGGTCCGTGGGTCAACATCATGCTGTTCTTCGGCGAGGTGCGCCTCGGTTCGATGGTCGGCGGCATCAACATTCTCTCGACCGGCCTCATCGAGGATTTCGGGCTCAACCTCTACACCAGCGTTGCCGGGTCGACCACCCACATCGACTTCGAGTCCAACCCCAATCTGTACGGACCCGAGCAGTCCGGGCGGAACCACGAGAGGTTCGTCGAATTCTTCGCCCGGTTCGTGGCGGCGGGAGCCAAGAGCGCGGTGTGGGATCTGGCACTGACCGACGGTGGCGAACGCGAACTCGTCGTGGCCGAGTGGAATGCCACCGAGCACGAGACCGAGCCACGCACGCTGCTGTCCGCCTTCGAAGCGGCTGCGGCCGCACACCCCGACGCGACGGCCCTGGTGTACGAGGGCGAGTCGGTCACCTACGGTGCACTCTCCGCGCGAGTGAACGGCCTGGCGCGTCACCTGATCGATATGGGTGTCGGCCCCGAGACTCTCGTCGGACTCTCGATCCGCCGTTCGTTCGACCTCGTCGTCGGCATGTACGCGATCGTGGCGGCAGGCGGCGCCTGGGTGCCGATCGACCCCGACCACCCTGCCGATCGGACCGCGTACATTCTCGACTCCGCGCAGCCGCGGTGTGTGCTCATCTCCTCGCACGACGACGTTGCGCTCCCCGAGGGAACCGAGACGGTTGCGGTCGATCTCGTCGACTGCGCGTCGCGGTCCACGGCACCCGTTCGGGACTCCGAACGCACTGCGCCACTGCGACTCTCGAATACCGCGTACGTGATCTACACCTCCGGTTCGACCGGACGGCCGAAGGGCGTCGCGGTCGAACACGCGGCGATCGACAATCAGATGGAGTGGATGCTCTCGGAGTATCCGATGGATGCATCCGACGTCTATCTGCAGAAGACGGCCACCACCTTCGACGTCTCGCTCTGGGGATTCTTCCTGCCTCTGCGGGTCGGCGCGACAATGGTGCTCGCCACTCCCGACGGGCATCGCGATTCGGTCTACGTGGCCAACAAGATCGCCGAACATCGGGTCACCATCACCGATTTCGTGCCGTCGATGCTGACGGTGTTCGTGGCCAATGCACCGACGGGTACCTGCAGTTCGTTGCGCCACGTGTTCGTCATCGGCGAGGCATTGCCGGTCGAGACCGCAGCGTCGTTCCGCGCACTGTGCTCGGCGGGGCTGCACAATCTCTACGGCCCCACCGAGGCCGCGGTCTCGGTCACCTATCACCCCAGCGGACCGCAGGACACTCGCACCGTTCCGATCGGTGTGCCCGAGTGGAACACCAAGGCCTTCGTTCTCGACGGTCGGCTACGACCGACCCCGATCGGCGAATCGGGCGAGCTGTACCTCGCGGGAGTTCAGCTGGCGCGCGGCTACGTGGGCCGACCGGATCTGAGCTCGGATCGCTTCGTCGCCAACCCCTTCGGCACCGGCGGCGAGCGGATGTACCGCACCGGTGACCTCGTGCGCTGGCGTGGCGACGGAGTGTTGGACTACATCGGCCGGACGGACTTCCAGGTCAAGTTCCGCGGACAACGCATCGAGCTCGGCGAGATCGAAACGGTTCTGCTCGCCAACGAATCGATATCGCAGGCAGTGGTATTGGTGGTCCAGACGGTCACCGGTGATCAGTTGGTGGCGTATGTCGTCGCGGCTCCGGGACGATCCATCGAATCCGCCGCGGCGATCGAGTTCGCCGGCCACGCCCTACCGTCGTACATGGTGCCTGCAGCGGTCGTCGTCCTCGACGCCCTGCCACTGAACACCAGTGGCAAGCTCGACCGAAAAGCGTTGCCGGAACCGGTGTTCAGCAGCGCGAAGAAGTATCGGGCCCCGCAGAGCCGGGCGGAGTACGTTGTCGCCGGTATCTACGAGGATCTGCTCGGTGCCTCCAAGGTCGGTCTGGACGAGGACTTCTTCGAGCTCGGTGGCAACTCTCTGATCGCCACGCAGTTGGTGACGCGAGTCGGCAGCGCTCTCGGAGTTCGCCTCGGCGTCCGTGAGCTGTTCGAAGCTCCCACGGTCGGCGCGCTGGCGGCCAGGGCCGAATCGGCGGCTCGGCTCGGGGCGGACACCCCGGTGCTGGAGTCGCGGGAACGGCCCGAACGTATTCCACTCTCTCCTGCGCAACAGCGTATGTGGTTCCTCAACCGCTTCGACCCCACCACCGCGGTGTACAACCTGCCGTTCTCCGTCCGTCTGACCGGTCCGCTCGACGTGGTCGCCCTGTCGGCCGCATTCGCCGACGTCGTCGACCGACACGAGACCCTGCGCACCGTCTACCCCGAGGTGGACGGCTCACCGGAACAGGTTGTGCTCACGGCGGCGCGGACCCCGGCGACGATTCTGCCGGTCCGCATCGAACGCGACGAACTGGGCGGTCGCCTGCACGAGCTGGTCGCCAAGGGATTCGACGTCACGGTCGATACACCGTTCCGCATCGCACTCTTCGAGATCTCACCGACCGAGCACGAACTCGCGATGGTGCTGCACCACATCGCCGCCGACGGGGCGTCGTTCGGTCCGCTGGCGCGGGATGTGCTGGTGGCCTACTCGAGCCGGGTCAAGGGGCGCGCACCCGAGTGGACGCCTCTCGAGGTCCAGTACGCCGACTACGCGCTGTGGCAACGAGCGGTGCTCGGTCCCGAGACCGATCCGCTGTCCTTGGCTTCGCGCGAAATCGCGTACTGGAGCGCGACTCTCGAAGATCTTCCCGATCAGTTGGCACTGCCGTCGAGCAGGCCTCGTCCCGCAGTGTCCTCGAACGCGGGCAGCAAGCTTCGGGTGGACGTGCCTGCGCATCTGCACGCCTCGCTGGCGAGCCTGGCCCGGGCGAACAACGCCTCGCTGTTCATGGTCATGCAGTCCGCGTACGCGCTCCTGCTCGCCCGGCTCAGTGGCACCACCGACATCGCCATCGGTGCGCCCGTGGCCGGTCGAGGAGAACCAGCACTCGACGACCTGGTCGGCATGTTCGTCAACACACTCGTACTGCGCACCGAGGTCGATCCGGCGTTGACGTTCGAGGAACTCCTCTCGCGCGTTCGTGACACGGACCTGTCCGCGTTCGCGCATGCAGACGTGCCGTTCGAGCGCCTCGTCGAGGTGCTGAACCCGGTGCGTTCGACGTCCCGGCACCCGCTGTTCCAGGTCGCGATCTCGCTGGAATCGGCGATGTCTCGTGAACTCACCGTCGGTGGCCTGCGCGCCACAGCCGCCGAATTCGACGTTCCCATCGCCAAATTCGACGTACAGCTGTGGCTGACCGAGCATCTCGACGACGGGGCACCCGCGGGTATCGACGCGGTGTTCGAGTACGCCACAGATCTGTTCGACGCCGATCTCGTCGAGAGTTTCGCTCGTCGCTTCCTGGCGATTCTGGACGCGGTCACCACGGACTCGACGGTGCCGGTCGGCGACGTCGCAATCGTCGATGCCGCGGAGCACCGGTCCGTGGTGTCGCAGTGGAACGCATCGGGAGACGACGTCTCTCGGGAGCTGACCCTGGTGGATCTGTTCGACGCCGCTGCCGCACGTCACCCGGACGGCGTCGCGGTGCGCTTCGGTGACTCGTCGATGACCTACGCCGAGTTCGACGCGCACTCCAACCGTCTTGCCCGCGTTCTCATCTCCCACGGCGTCGGCCCCGAAAGCCTGGTCGCCGTCGCCCTTCCGCGGTCTGCGGAACTCGTCGTCGCGCTCGTCGCGGTGATCAAAGCCGGCGGTGGATACCTCCCCGTCGATCCGAGCTACCCACTCGACCGAGTCGAGTACATGCTCGACGACGCTCGGCCCACAACCGTTCTGTTGTCCGGCTCGAACCGAGTGGAACTGCCGTCCGACGTCGAATCTCGTACCGGCGCAGCATTGCTCGACATCGACACCGTCGATCTGTCGTCGGTGTCCGGCGATCGTCTCACCGACGAGGACCGGACGAGTCCGCTGCGACCCGACAACGTCGCCTACGTCATCTACACCTCGGGTTCGACAGGCCGCCCCAAGGGCGTGATGATTCCGCATCGCAACGTCGTTCGGCTGCTCGACAACACCGATTCGGTCTACGGCTTCGGTGCCGAC
Source organism: Rhodococcus sp. 15-2388-1-1a (assembly GCF_002259145.1). NCBI lineage: Bacteria > Bacillati > Actinomycetota > Actinomycetes > Mycobacteriales > Nocardiaceae > Rhodococcus > Rhodococcus sp. 15-2388-1-1a. The sequence goes on from NZ_NPFP01000039.1 coordinate 183,420, forward strand.
GACGTGTGGACGATGTTCCACTCCTACGCCTTCGATTTTTCGGTGTGGGAGCTGTGGGGCCCGTTGCTGTACGGCGGCACGTTGGTCGTCGTCGACTACTTCACCTCGCGGTCGCCGGAGGCATTCCACCGCTTGCTCGTCGACGAGCAGGTCACGGTGCTCAACCAGACGCCGTCGGCGTTCTATCAGCTGTCCGAGGCCGATCGCACGACGGCAACCGATCATGGCGAACTGTCACTGCGCTACGTGATCTTCGGCGGTGAAGCCCTCGAACAACGGCGTCTGACCGGGTGGTTCGAGCGGCACGGGCACCGTTCGCCCCAGCTCGTCAACATGTACGGCATCACCGAGACGACCGTGCACGTGTCCTATCGTGCGCTCGATGCCGCGTCCGTCGAGACCAGTGCCTCGGTGGTCGGCAAGCCCATCGCCGGACTGCGGGTGTTCGTGCTGGACACCCGCCTGCATCCGGTTCCGGTCGGGGTGCCCGGCGAAATGTACGTTGCCGGTGGACAACTCGCCCGCGGTTATCTCGGCCGCCGGGAGCTGACGTCGGTTCGCTTCGTGGCGAACCCCTTCTCGTCGGGAGCCGACGACGGATCGCTGCTGTACCGAACCGGTGACCTCGCACAGTGGAACGCCGCAGGCGAACTCGAATACCTCGGTCGTTCCGACGATCAGGTCAAGGTCCGTGGATTCCGCATCGAGCTGGGCGAGGTGGAGGCGGCGGTGACCGCGCAGCCGACCGTCACCCAGGCCGCCGTGGTCGTTCGCGAGGACTCGCCCGGTGCAGCTCGACTGGTCGCCTACGTGGTGTCCGCTGCGGTCGAGGGTCGGCCGATCGTCGACATCGAAGACATCAGAACCGGTATCGCCGAGGTACTTCCGGAGTACATGGTGCCGTCGGCGTTCGTCGTGCTCGACGCCATCCCACTGACCGTCAACGGCAAGCTCGATCGCCGGGCACTGCCGGCTCCGGTGTTCGAGGTGCGCGAGTTCCGTGCCCCGACGACACCGATCGAGGAGATCGTTGCCGACGTCTTCGCGGACGTTCTCGGGGTGGAGCGCGTGGGTCTCGACGACGATTTCTTCGAGCTCGGCGGTAACTCGCTGATCGCCACACAGGTGGTCTCGCGCCTGGGAGTCGCTCTCGATGCCACCGTGCCGGTGCGCATGCTGTTCGAGGCGTCGACCGTGGCGCTGCTCGCAGTACGGGTGGAGCAGGCCGCAGGGGAGGGCGGCCGCACCGCACTCGTCGCGACCGTGCGGCCCGAGCGAATTCCGCTCTCGCTCGCGCAGCAGCGAATGTGGTTCCTCAATCGATTCGATGCCGACTCCACCGCGTACAACATTCCGTTCGCATTGAGACTGACCGGCGAACTCGACGTCGCCGCGCTGCAGGTTGCGATCATGGACGTGATCGACCGGCACGAGTCGCTGCGCACGGTCTACCCGGACGCCGCGGCCGGCCCGCAGCAGTCCATCCTCGACGCCGCTCAGACGGTGCCGAACCTGATGCCCATTCCGACGTCCGCAGCCGATATTCAGCGGCAGGTCTTCACACTGGCGTCGACGACGTTCGACGTGACGGTCAACGTTCCGATTCAGGCCCGCCTCTTCGAGATCGGTCCTCGCGAGCACGTCATCGCCATGGTGGTGCACCACATCTCGGCCGACGGCTGGTCGATGGGTCCGCTGGCCCGCGACCTCATGATCGCGTACGCCTCGCGTACCGCGTGGGAGAACCCGGCGTGGATGCCGCTCGAGGTGCAGTACGCCGACTACAGCCTGTGGCAGCGTTCGGTTCTCGGCTCCGAGGACGATCCGCAATCGCTGATCTCCGGTCAGGTCGACTACTGGGCCGACATGCTTGCCGGTCTGCCCGACCAGCTGGATCTGCCGACCGATCGGCCGCGCCCGAATCGTCAGTCCTACCAAGGATCGTCGATCCGATTCGATGTACCGGCCGAGGTCCATCGAGGCCTGTCCTCGCTGGCCCACACGCACAACGCATCGCTGTTCATGGTCGTCCACGCGGCTCTGGCGGTGCTGCTCGCACGCCTGTCCGGCACCGAGGACATCGCGATCGGTACTCCGGTCGCAGGCCGAGGCGACGCAGCCCTCGACGACGTGGTCGGCATGTTCGTCAACACCCTCGTGTTGCGCACCGACATCGAATCGGGTCGGACGTTCTCGGAGCAGATCGGGCGCGCCCGCGAAGTGGCGCTCGGCGCGTTCGGACACGCCGATCTGCCGTTCGAGCGTTTGGTCGAGGTGCTCAATCCGTCCCGATCGCAGGCGCGGCACCCCCTGTTCCAGGTGATGCTCTCGTTCGAGAACCTCACCCGCACGCACGTCGACCTACCGGGTCTGTCGGTGGACAGCGTCGCCCTCGATGCCGAGGTGGCGAAGTTCGACCTGCAGCTGACCGTCACCGAGTCCATCGGAGTGGACGGTCGCGGACAGGGCATGGCCGCCGAGTTGACCTACGCGACCGACCTGTTCGACGCCGCGACGGTGAGAGGGTTCTCCGAACGTTTCGTGCGGATACTCAGTGCCGTGGTGGCAGATCCCTCGCTGTCGGTGGGAGACATCGACCTTCTCGACGACGGCGAGCGCGACCGAGTCGTGACAGCGTGGAACCGCACCGAACACGAGGTACCGGACCGGGTGACGCTGGTCGACCTGTTCGATCGTCAGGTGGCCGAGACTCCGGATGCCAGAGCATTGGTGTTCGAGGGTGAGCGGTTGACCTATGCGGAGTTCGCGGGGCGTGCGAATCGTCTTGCGCGACTTCTGGTGTCGGCCGGGGTTGGGCCTGATTCGCTGGTGGGGCTCGCGATCGGGCGGAGTCTGGACCTGTTCGTGGGTATGTACGCGATCGTGAAGGCCGGTGCGGGATACGTGCCGATCGATCCGTCGCAACCGGCGGATCGGAACGAGTACATCGTTGCCACGGCGGCTCCGGTTCGGGTGTTGTCGACGACGCGTGATCACGTGGAGTTCGCGGGGGTCGAGACGATCGACATCGACACCGTCGACGTGTCGGGCCTGTCTGCGGCACCGTTGACCGATGCCGAGCGCACGGCACCGTTGCGGGCGTCGAATCTCGCGTACGTGATCTTCACATCGGGTTCGACGGGACGTCCCAAGGGCGTGGGTGTCTCGCACGAGGCGATCGTGAATCGGTTGTTGTGGATGCAGCACGAGTACGGGTTGACCGCCGAGGACGTGGTGTTGCAGAAGACTCCGTCGACGTTCGATGTGTCTGTGTGGGAGTTCTTCTGGGCGCTGCAGAACGGGGCGTCGGTGGCCATCGCTGTTCCGGACGGTCATCGGGATGCGCTGTATCTGCTCGATGTCATTGCTCGCGAGCATGTTTCGGTGGTGCACTTCGTGCCGTCGATGATGTCGGTGTTCGTACCCGAGGTGGAGCGACGCCGAGCGTCGGGTGCCTCGCTGCGGTTGGTGTTCGCATCCGGTGAGGCATTGGCTCCCACCACGGCCCGCGCGCTACGGCGAGCAATCGCTGGAGTGGAGTTGCACAACCTGTACGGCCCAACCGAGGCTGCCGTCGACGTGACCTATCACGCTGTCACGGACGAGGATTCGGAGGTGATGCCCATCGGAGCACCGGTGTGGAACACCTCTGTCTACGTGCTCGATTCGCGACTGAATCCCACTCCCGTCGGTGTCGCAGGTGAGCTCTATCTCGCGGGTACTCAGCTGGCACGTGGCTATGTGGGACGCTCGGACCTGACCGCGGACCGCTTCGTGGCACATCCGTTCGCTACCGGCGGGCGGCGCCTCTATCGCACCGGCGACGTCGTGCGGTGGAACCGCAACGGCGAGCTCGAATACGTGGGACGGTCGGACTTCCAGGTGAAGCTGCGCGGCCTGCGCATCGAACTCGGCGAGATCGAATCGGCATTGCTGGCACAACGCTCGATCTCCCAGGCGGTCGTCGTGGTCCGCCACGAGCAACTCGTCGGGTACGTCGTACCGGCCGGTGCCTCGGTGGAGACCGGTGCCGTCCTCGGCGCGCTGCGGTCTCGGCTCGCGGAGTACATGGTGCCGTCGACGCTGATCGTGCTCGAGGAGTTTCCGCTCGGCGCGAGTGGAAAGCTCGACCGTAAGGCGCTACCCGATCCCGCTTTCGAGGTGACCGAGTACCGGGAACCGACCAACGACATCGAACGCACCGTTGCCGAGGTCTTCGCCCAGGTCCTCGGAGTCGAGCGTGTCGGTCTCGACGACGACTTCTTCGAGCTCGGCGGAAACTCCCTCATCGCAACGCAACTGGTCTCGCGACTGGGCGTGGCCATGGACACCAGAATCGCGGTGCGAGAGCTGTTCGACACCTCCACGGTGGCCGATCTGGCCGCGCGGTTGGGCACACTGGTCGCCACGGGAAGCCGCCCGCCGTTGGTGCCTCAGCAACGGCCGCAACACATTCCGTTGTCGCTCGCGCAGCAGCGAATGTGGTTCCTCAACAAGTTCGACGTCGAATCCGCAGCCAACAACATTCCGATCGCCGTGCGACTGTCCGGTCTGCTGGACCGCCGCGCAATGCAGATTGCGGTCGCGGACGTCGTGGCTCGGCAGGAATCCCTGCGCACGGTGTTCCCGGAGACCGACGGAACCGCACACCAGGTCATCGTCGACGCAGCCTCGGCCACGCCGGATCTGACGCCCATCGACATCGCCGCACACGAGGTCGCGGATGCGTTGCGAGAACTGGCGACCACCGGATTCGACCTGTCGAAGGACCTGCCCTTCCGAACCAGACTCTTCGAGGTCAGCCCCACCGAGCACCTGTTGGTTTTCGTCGTCCACCACATCGCGGCCGACGGGTTCTCGCTGGGCCCGCTGACCCGAGACGTGATGAACGCGTACGCGGCTCGCTCGCTGAACCAGGAGCCCTTCTGGTCTCCGCTGCCGATCGACTACGCCGATTACAGCCTCTGGCAGCGCCAGGTACTCGGTTCCGAGGACGACCCGCAGTCTGTCGTCTCGCAGCAGATCGACTACTGGACAACCGCTCTGGCCGGCCTGCCGGACCAGCTCGACGTGCCGTCCGACCGCCCGAGGCCCGTCGTGGCGTCGAACAGTGGTGCGCTCGTGCGCTTCTCCATAGACGAGGATCTGCACCGCGCACTGATCGATGCCGCCAGAGCAGAGAACGCCTCGCTGTTCATGGTGGTGCACACCTCCTTGGCCGTACTGCTGTCGCGGTTGTCCGGCGAAGCCGACATCGCGATCGGCACCCCGGTCGCCGGACGCGGTGAAGCTGCCCTGGACGACTTGATCGGCATGTTCGTCAACACGCTGGTGTTGCGCACCGAGATCGACACGGCGCGTCGATTCGACCAGGTACTCGCCGACACCCGCGAGACCGACCTGTCGGCTCTGGCCCACGTGGACGTACCGTTCGAGCGACTGGTCGAAATCCTCAACCCCGCCCGATCCACGGCTCGTCATCCCCTCGTGCAGGTGGTGCTCGCGTTCCAGAACCTGGGACAGAAGGATCTCGAACTGCCGGGACTGTCGGTCTCCGGTGTCGATTTCGAGACGCTGGTCGCACTGTTCGATCTGCAGTTCACGTTCGTCGAGTCGATCGGACCCAGCGGTGCTCCGCAGGGCATGACCGTAGACGTCACCTACGCCACCGATCTGTTCGACGAAGCCACGGTCGTCACGCTGGGCGATCGCCTGATCACAGTTCTCGAAGCCGTCGCCGACAACCTCTCGACCGTGGTCGGCGACATCGAACTGCTCGAGCCCGTCGAACGCAGGCGTGTGCTGGTCGACTGGAACGACACCGAGCACGAGGTCGACCGAGCACAGACGTTGGCCTCCCTCGCCGGACAGGTCGACTCGTCCTCCACCGCACTGGTTTTCGGAGACGACACGCTCACCTACGGCGAATTCCAGGAACGGGTCGCTCGGCTGGCGCGCTTCCTGATCGACCGTGGTGTCGGACCCGAGAGCGCAGTGGGCATCGCTGCCCGTCGCTCGGTGGAACTGCTCGTCGGAATCCACGCGATCATCGCCGCCGGTGGCGCGTACGTACCGATCGATCCCGACCAGCCGGCCGAGCGGATCGCACACATTCTCGGAACCGCGGCACCGGTCTGCGTGCTGACCACGTCACGAGACGCGGTGGAGGCCGACGGCGTCGAGGTCCTCGACATCGACACCCTCGATCTGTCCGGCTTCTCCGATACGCCGATCACCGACGCGGACCGAATCGGTGCGCTGGCACCGTCGAACACCGCCTACGTCATCTTCACGTCGGGTTCGACCGGGCAGCCCAAGGGCGTGGCCGTCACCCACGAGGCGATCGTGAACCGCCTGCTGTGGATGCAGTCGGAATACGAGCTCACCACCGACGGCGTCGTGCTGCAGAAAACCCCCGTCACATTCGACGTGTCGGTATGGGAGCTGTTCTGGCCGTTGCAGATCGGTGCCACGTTGATCATCGCGAAACCCGACGGTCATCGTGATCCGCAGTACCTGCTCGAGACGATCGAGGCGCAGTCGGTCACGACGGCACACTTCGTACCCTCGCTGCTCGAGGTCTTCGTTTCCGTCGTGGCAGCAGCGCCGTCGACTGCGGCCACCACTCTGCGGACTCTGTTCGCCTCCGGAGAGGCGCTGCCCGCCGAGGTCGGCGATCGGCTCCGACGGGTGCTGCCGGGCGTGGCGCTGCACAACCTCTACGGTCCCACCGAGGCTGCCGTCGACGTTACCTATCACGCGGTCTCGGAAGCGGACGTCGACCTCGTGCCGATCGGTGTCCCGGTGTGGAACACCAGAACGTACGTCCTCGACGCGCGACTGTCTCCGGTCGCTCCCGGGGTGGCGGGCGAGCTGTACCTCGCCGGAGTTCAACTGGCCCGCGGATACCTCGGACGAACGGACCTGACGGCCGATCGATTCCTTCCCGACCCGTTCGGAGAACCGGGCACGCGCATGTACCGCACCGGGGACCTGGTGCGCTGGCGTGCGGTGCCCTCCGGTTCGGGACGGTTGGAATACCTGGGCCGCACCGACTTCCAGGTCAAGCTCCGCGGACTGCGAATCGAACTCGGCGAGATCGAGACCGTGCTGCGCAAGCATCGGTCCGTGGAATCGGCCGTCGTTCTGGTTCGGCAGACAGCTGCCGCGGGCGATCAGCTGGTCGCCTACGTCGTACCCGCTGTCGGCGGAACCGTCGACGTTGCCGAACTGACGGAGTTCGCGTCGCGCTCGCTCGCGAGCTACATGGTCCCGGCCGCGACCGTCGTGCTCGACGCACTGCCGCTGACGCCCAACGGCAAGCTCGATCGTCGTGCGCTGCCGGAGCCGAACATCGAGCAGCGTGCTTTCCGTGCGCCGACCACGACGTCGGAAACCGTTGTGGCAGAGGTGTTCCGCGATGTCCTCGGAATCGATGTGGTCGGTGCGGACGACGAGTTCTTCGCCCTCGGCGGCAACTCCCTCGTCGCCACGAGAGTGGCGTCGAGAATCGGCGCGGCACTCGACACCACGGTGACCGTCCGGACCATCTTCGAGGCCTCGACCGTGTCCGCCCTGGCGGCCAGGCTCGACGAGCTCTCGGGCTCGGGCCGTCGAATTCCTCTGGTGCGCACCGATCTGCCGGATCTGGTACCGCTCTCGCTCGCGCAGCGCCGCATGTGGTTCCTCAACCGGTTCGACCCCGAGTCCGCGACGGAGAACCTCCCCGTCGCCATCGATCTCGGCGGCGACCTCGACATCCCCGCCCTGCGCGCGGCCGTCGCCGACGTCGTCGAGCGGCACGAGTCGCTGCGAACGGTCTACCCGGAGGTCGACGGTGTCGCTTCTCAGGTGATCGTTCCGGCTCAGCAGGTGGTTCCGGATCTGGTGCCCACGGCGACCACCACGGCCGAACTGCCGTCGGCGTTGGCGGCGCTGGCCATGGGCGGGTTCGACGTCACCACTGCGCCGCCGTTGCGTGCCGCGTTGTTCGAGCTGGACTCGGACCGCCACGTTCTGGCGTTCGTCACCCATCACATTGCCGCAGACGGATTCTCGATCGGTCCCATGACTCGGGATCTGATGGTCGCGTACGCGGCGCGCAGCGCGGGCACCGAGCCCGGTTGGGCTCCGCTCGCCGTCCGCTACGTCGACTACACGCTCTGGCAGCAGGCCGTTCTCGGCTCCGAGGACGATCCGACGTCACCGGTCTCGAACCAGATTCGGCACTGGACTCGGGCACTCGCTTCGCTGCCGGACGAGGTCACCTTCCCCGGCGATCGAGTCCGCCCGGATCGGTCGTCGTACCGCGGCGGCAACATCACCCTCGCCCTCGATGCCGACACGCACGGACGCCTCGGCGACGTGGCCCGCGCCAACCAGAGCTCGCTGTTTATGGTGTTGCACTCCTCGCTCGCCGTGCTGCTGGCCCGACTGTCCGGAGAGACCGACATCGCGATCGGTACACCGGTCGCAGGGCGCGGCGAGGCCGCACTCGACGACGTCATCGGAATGTTCGTCAACACGCTGGTGCTGCGCACCGATATCGATCACGGCGGCGCATTCACCGAGCTTCTGGCGCGGGCACGCGAGACCGACCTGTCGGCGTTCGCCCACGCCGAGGTGCCGTTCGAGCGGCTCGTCGAGGTACTCGACCCACCGCGGTCGGCGGCTCGTCACCCGCTCGTCCAGGTGATGCTCACCGTGCAGAACATGGAGCAGACCGAGCTCGAACTCCCGGGCCTGAGCGTGCGCGCAGTCGACCTCGAGGTCGAGACGGCCAAGTTCGACGTTCAGTTCACGTTCACCGAGAACCACGTCGACGGCGGCATGACCATCGACGTCACCTTCGCCCGCGACCTGTACGACGACAGCACGGCGCGTGCAATCGGCGAACGTCTGATCCGCGTCCTCGAGTCCGTGGCACTCGACCCGGGTCAGCGAATCGGCGACGTCCCGGTGATGGACGAAGCCGAACGCGGCCGTGTACTCGCACTCGCCCAGGACGCGCCTGCCGTCGCCGATTCGCTCGACACGATCGTCGATCTCTTCGCCGCTCGGGTGGCCGAGGACCCCGACGCTCCCGCAGTGGTGTTCGAGGGTGCCTCCACGAGCTACCGACAGATCGACGAGTCCTCGACGGCACTGGCGAGAATTCTCGCCGCCCAGGGGGTCGGGCCGGAGTCGCTGGTGGCCGTCGTGCTGCCGCGCACCGCCGATCTCGTCGTGGCACTGCTCGCGGTGCTCAAAGCCGGGGGTGCCTACGTACCGATCGACCCGTCTTACCCGGCGGACCGCATCGAATTCGTCCTCACCGATTCTCGTCCGGTGGCCGTCCTGACGTGGACGGGTGTGGAGGTGGCGCTCCCCGCAGCGCTTCCCAGGATCGACATCGACACCGCCTCGGCCGAGAGCGACCTGCCGGCGACCGATCCGATTCCGGCGACCGCGGCTGCGACGGCGTACGTCATCTACACCTCGGGCTCGACAGGCAAGCCCAAGGGTGTGCTGATCCCGCATCGCAACGTCGTACGGCTGTTGGCGAACACCGCGCGGCACTTCGGTTTCGGTCGAGGCGACGTGTGGACGCTGTTCCACTCGTTCGCGTTCGACTTCTCGGTGTGGGAACTGTGGGGCCCGCTGACCACCGGCGGTAGCGTCGTCGTGGTCGACTACTTCACCTCCAGATCGCCGGAAGCATTGCGGGAGTTGCTCATTCGTGAGCGTGTCACCGTTCTCAACCAAACTCCGTCCGCGTTCTACCAGCTCGATCAGGTCGATCGCACCGCAGGCTCGGCAGATGCCTATTCGTTGCGGTACATCGTGTTCGGTGGCGAGGCGCTGGAACTGCGACGACTGGCCGGTTGGTTCGATCGTCACGGCGACGACTCCCCGCAACTGGTCAACATGTACGGCATCACCGAAACCACGGTCCACGTCTCGCACCGTGTCGTGGACGCGCGGTCCGCGGCGCAGGCATCGGGATCCCTGGTGGGACGCGCCATCTCCGGGCTGTCGGTGTACGTACTGGATTCGCGGTTGTCGCTGGTACCCGCAGGCGTGCCGGGGGAGATGTACGTCTCCGGTGGTCAGGTCGCGCGCGGGTATCTCGGCCGAGCCGGATTGAGCGCGACGAGATTCGTCGCCGATCCCTTCGCAGGTGACGGATCCGTGCTGTACCGCACCGGCGATGTCGCTCGGTGGTCGACCGACGGCGAACTCGAGTTCGTCGGTCGCGCCGACGACCAGGTCAAGATCCGCGGTTTCCGAATCGAGCTGGGCGAGGTCGAATCCGCCGTTGCGTCCGCTCCTGCCGTCGGGCAGGCAGCGGTGATCGTGCGCGAGGACACTCCCGGTGCCGCACGCCTGGTTGCCTACGTCGTGCCCGCGGCCGAGTCGACCATCGACATCGACGTCGTCAGGGCCGCGATCGGGGAGAACCTTCCCGAGTACATGGTGCCCTCGGCCTTCGTGGTGCTCGACGCGATTCCGTTGACCGCCAACGGAAAGCTGGACCGACGAGTCCTGCCCGAGCCGGCTGCGCGCACTCGTGAATTCCGGTCACCGACCACTCCGGTGGAGGAAATGGTCGCCGACGTCTTCGCCGATGTTCTCGGCGTCGAACGTGTCGGTCTCGACGACGACTTCTTCGAGCTCGGCGGCAATTCGCTGGTGGCAACACAGGTGGTGTCCAGGCTGGGCGCCGCAGCGGACACGACTGTTCCCGTGCGCGCTCTGTTCGAGGCACCGACGGTCGCGGCTCTGGCTGCGCGGGTCGAGCAGGGTTCGGGCGCAGGCGCGCGTCCGGCGCTGGTGGCATCGACGCGACCGAGCCGAGTGCCGCTCTCGCTCGCGCAGCAGCGGATGTGGTTCCTCAACCGCTTCGATTCCCAGTCCACCGCGTACAACATCCCGTTCGCACTTCGGCTCAGCGGACGTCTCGATGTCGACGCGTTGCAACGTGCGGTCTCCGACGTGATCGAGCGTCACGAGACTCTGCGATCGGTGTACCCGGATTCACCCGAGGGCCCGCATCAGGTGATAGTGCCGATGTCGGAGGTTCCCACCACCCTCGAGGTGATCGACACCGACGCGGAGTCGGTGACCACTCGAGTTCTGGAACTGCTGTCGGCGACGTTCGACGTCACGACCCGGGTGCCGCTGAAGACCGCGCTCTTCCGCGTCTCGGACACCGAATTCGTACTCGGCATGGTCATCCACCACATCAGTGCCGACGGTCTTTCGGTGATGCCGTTGTCCACCGACGTCATGACCGCATATGCCGCGCGCACCCGCGGTTCCGATCCGGCGTGGGCACCGCTGCCGGTGCAGTACGCCGACTACGCGCTGTGGCAGCGACAGGTTCTCGGGTCCGAGGAGGACTCGGAATCGATTGCTGCGCAGCAGATTCGGTACTGGGAGAATGCTCTGGCCGAGTTGCCCGAGCAGATCGAACTACCGCTCGATCGTCCGCGTCCCGCCGAGCAGACCTTCCGGGGCAGCCGCGTCGATTTCCGGATCGACGCAGCCGCGCACGCTCGACTGTCCGAACTGGCACGCGCGCACAACGCGACGGTGTTCATGGCGGTGCATGCGGCGTTCGCCGTGCTGCTCTCGCGCATGTCGGGATCGCCGGACATCGTCGTCGGAACCCCCATCGCGGGTCGTGGCGAAGCGGAGATCGAAAACCTCGTCGGCATGTTCGTGAACACGTTGGTGCTGCGGCTCGACGTGGCTGCCGGAGCGAGTTTCGAGGACCTTCTCGACGCAGCTCGAGAAACCGATCTGCAGGCCTTCGCCAATTCCGACATGCCGTTCGAGCGGCTCGTCGAGGTCGTCAACCCCACCCGGTCGACGGCCCGTCACCCGCTGTTCCAGGTCGGCTTCTCGTTCCAGAACTTCGCGCGCCGAGAATTCGAGCTCGACGGACTGGACATCTCGGCACTGGACACCGAGACCGGAACGTCGCAGTTCGACCTGCACCTGATCGTCTCCGACGCCCCGCGCGACGACGAGGCGTCCGGTGGCTTCGATGCGTTGTTGACCTACGCGACCGATCTGTTCGACGAGCGCACCGCTCGCTCGCTCGTCGCGCGGTTCGAGGCCGTTCTCGACGCCGTCGCGGCGTCGCCGTCGACCCCGGTCGGGGACCTGGATCTGTTCCTCGACGGTGAGCTGCCCGCCATCGTCGACGAGTGGAACGACACCGACCGTGAGTTCGATTCCGCAGTCGGCGGCACTCTCGCCGATCTGTTCGCGGACTCGGCAGCGCGTCACGCCGACGCCGTTGCACTCGTGCACGACGACGGCACGCTGACGTACGGCGAGTTCTCCGAGCGGGTGTCGCGTCTGGCCCGTCACCTGATCGGCCTGGGTGTCGGACCCGAAGTTCCAGTCGGACTTGCCATCAGGCGATCGGTGGATCTGCTCGTCGGCATGTACGCCGTATCCGTGGCCGGTGGTGCCTACGTCCCGATCGATCCGGATCAGCCGGCCGAGCGCAACGCGCTCGTGTTGGAGACCGCTGCGCCGCTGTGCGTACTCACATCCGGTGCCGTCGGGCCGGAGATCTCTTCTGCGGCAACGGTCGTCGATCTGGCACAGCTCGATCTCACGAGCCGGTCGTCCACGCCGGTGGGGACCTCCGAGCGCCGCGGTGTGCTCTCCGCCGAGAACACGGCCTACGTCATCTTCACGTCCGGCTCCACCGGGCGACCCAAGGGCGTGGCGGTCTCGCACGGTGCCGTCGTCAACCAGTTGAACTGGCTGCGCGCGGAGTACGGCCTGAACGAGACCGATGCTTCGCTGCTCAAGACCGCAGCGACATTCGACCTGTCGGTGTGGGAGTTCTGGTCGCAGCTGACCTCGGGTGGGCGGCTCGTCGTCGCGAACCCCGAGGGGCATCGCGATCCGGACTACCTGCTCACGCTGGTCCGTCGGCACGCGGTGACGACGTTGCATCTGGTCCCGTCGATGTTGTCGATGCTCGGCACCGTTGCCGCGGGCGAGCTGTCACCCGATCTGCGACGCGTCCTGGCCATCGGTGAAGCACTACCCGCAGCGGTGGCGCAGGATTTCCGACGGCACAACGGTTCCGCCGAGCTGCACAACCTCTACGGCCCGACCGAGGCAGCGGTGTCGGTGACCTCGCACCCGGTCACCGATGCCGACACCGTGGCCGTGCCGATCGGCGTGCCCGAGGCCAACACCGCCGTGTTCGTGCTGGACTCTCGTCTCCATCCGGTTCCTGCCGGAGTCACCGGAGAGCTCTATCTCGCCGGTGCGCAACTGGCGCGAGGATACTTCGGGCGAGCAGACCTCACCGCCGAGCGGTTCGTGGCGAATCCGTTCGACGCGAACGGAACGCGGATGTATCGCACGGGCGACCTCGTACGCTGGCGAGTTCCGCTCGTCGACGGTGCGCCGGCAGCGGCCCGCCTCGACTACATCGAGCGTGCCGACTTCCAGGTCAAGATTCGCGGATTCCGCATCGAACTCGGTGAGATCGAGGCTGCCCTGCGCACACAGGCAACGGTGGCCGACACCGCCGTCGTGGTGCACTCCGGCGAATCGATGGGGGACCAGTTGGTCGCCTACGTCGTCGGACAGTCCGGAGCTGTACTCGACGTGGCGAGTGTCGAAGCCGAACTCGCTCGCGCCGTGCCGTCGTACATGGTTCCTGCGGCGTTCGTCGTCCTCGATGCCCTCCCGCTCAACGCCAACGGCAAATTGGATCGACGGGCCCTTCCGTCACCGCAGTTCGAGGTTGCCGAGTTCCGTGCCCCGGTCACTCCGATCGAGGAGATCGTCGCGGCCACCGTGGCGGAACTACTCGGTCTCGATCGCGCCGGACTCGACGACGACTTCTTCGCGCTCGGTGGAAACTCATTGGTCGCAACGCAATTGGTCTCGAGGCTGGGCCAGGCGCTCGACGCCCAAATTCCGGTGCGAGCAGTGTTCGCGGCGTCCACCGTTGCAGGTCTGGCCGCTCACATCGCCCCGCTCGTCGGTGGCGGTGCGCGCCGGGAACTGACCGTCCGTGAGCGACCCGATCTGCTTCCGCTCTCGATCGCTCAGGAAAGAATGTGGACGATCAACCGGATCGACCCCGGTTCCTCGGCGTACAACATTCCTGTCGCGGTCCGGCTGACCGGCACACTCGACATCGACTCCCTGCGCGGGGCATTCGACGACGTTCTCGGACGCCACGAGATTCTGCGCACGGCATACCCCGATTCGGTCGACGGGCCGGTGCAGCAGATCGGTTCCGTCGCCGACGTGCGGGTCGACCTGACGCCCGAGCGGGTGGAACCTGATGCAGTGATCTCGCGCCTGACCGAGACCCTCGGTGCCGGGTTCGACGTCACGAAGTCGGTTCCGGTGCGGGCCGCGCTGCTACAGGTCGCCGAGAACGAGCACGTACTCGCCGTGGTGGCACACCACATCGCCGCCGACGGCTTCTCGATGGGTCCGCTGATCCGTGATGTCATGGTGGCCTACACCGCTCGGGTTGCGGGGGAGATGCCGGCATGGACGCCGCTACCGGTCCAGTACGCCGACTTCGCGCTGTGGCAGCGTGACGTGCTCGGCAGCGAGAGCGACCCCGAGAGTCCGCTCGCGAAGCAACTGGCGTACTGGACGACCGAGTTGGCAGGAGCGCCGGAACAGTTGGCGCTCCCGCTGGATCGGCCGCGACCGCCTCGCCCGACGATGCAGGGTGCCTCGTACGACTTCTCGTTCGGCACCGACATCGCATCGGCGATCGAGAAGATCGCGCGCGAACACTCGGCGACGACGTTCATGGTGGTGCACAGTGCCTTCGCCGTGCTGCTCTCGAGGCTGAGCAACTCCTCCGACATCAGCATCGGCACTCCCACTGCAGGTCGCGGTGAACAGCAACTCGACGAGCTCGTCGGCATGTTCGTCAACACGCTCGTGTTGCGAACTCGACTCGATCAGAGCGGCACGTTCACCGAGCTGCTGCAGCAGGCCAAGGACAAGGACCTGGCGGCGTTCGGCCACGCGGACGTCCCCTTCGAGCGGCTCGTCGACGCACTGGGCCGGGCACGGTCGAGTGCCTACACCCCGCTGTTCCAGGCCATGCTGACCTTCCAGAACCACGTGACCGGAACGTTCGAGTTGCCGGGTCTGCAGGTGCAGGCCTTGCCCGCGGGCGACGACCAGGCCAAGTTCGATCTGCAGCTGACCGCAGTCGAAAGATTCGACGACACCGGCGCTTTGCGTGACATCGACGCGACGTTCACCTATGCGACGGCGATCCTCGACGAGTCGTCGATCGCGACGTTCGCCGATCGACTGCTGCGGATTCTGAACGCCGTCGTCTCGGATCCGGATGTGGTGCTGCGGTCCATCGACATCCTCTCCGACGAGGAAAAGGCCGAGTTCGCACCGCGAACCAAGCCCAAGACGGTGGACGATCTACCCGAACTGGTTGCCCGGGCAGCGAACGTCGCACCCGATGCGGTGGCACTCGAACACGAATCGACGACGATCGATTTCGCTGCTCTGCACGCCAAACTGGCACAGATGTCGGCAACGATGGGCTCGGCTGTGAAGCCGCAGGCTCTGGTGACGGTCACACTGTCGGCACTGGTTCCGGGTATCTTGCCCGCCCTCGGTGCTGAGGGGCTGAACACCGCTCTGGCATCGTTGATCGAACGGGCGGAGTCGGTGATCGCGTCGTCGTGACGAGAACCGAGTTCGCCGGTTGTGCACGTGGATCGATCAGGAGGAAAAGTTAGATGGCGGTAGGACGTCGAAGCGATGCAGCTCTGACGGTCGAGGACCTTCCGCGCTTGGTTCGGAGCGTTGCAGCGGTCGAACCCGACCGCGTAGCGCTCGTGCACCTCGGTACGGAACTGACCTACGCCCGCCTGGACGAGGAGATCACCACCCTCGATGCGGCCATGGGCGGCGTCCTCGGCCCCGACGCGCTGGTCCCGGTCGTGCTGTCCAACACTCTCGCGGGCCTCATCGAGGCCACCGAGGGTGGTCTGGACGCCGTCGTGTCGACCGTCGTCGCGGATGCAGTGTCGGTTCTCGGCGACGACGATTCGACGTCGAGCCCGGCCGATCCCGAAGCCACCACGCTGTACACGTTGTTCGCCGATCAGGCCGAGCGCACCCCGGACGCACCTGCCCTCGTCTTCGGCGACGAGACTCGAACCTACGCCGAGTTCGCAGCCTCGGTGGAGCGTCTCGCCCGAGTGCTGATCGCACGGGGAGTCGGCCCCGATTCGGCGGTGGGACTGTCGATTCGCCGATCGTTCGATCTGCTGGTGGGTATGTACGCCGTCTCCGCAGCAGGCGGGGCCTACGTTCCGTTGGACCCGGATCATCCGATCGATCGACTCGGGTACGTTCTCGACACCGCGAACCCGGTCCTGGTCCTGACGACCACGATCGACCTGCCGCAGTTGCCCGAGGGCACCGTCACCGTTCTCGTCGACGACGTCGACCTGACCGATGTGCCGGGAGGGCGGATCACCGATGCGGATCGACGTGGCACCCTGACCGAGGACGACCTCGCCTACGTCATCTTCACGTCCGGTTCGACGGGACGTCCGAAGGGTGTGGCGGTGAGCCACCGCGCCATCGTCGCCAACATCTCCTGGCGTCAGCGCGAGTACGCGATGAGCGCTGCCGACGTCGTGTTGCAGAAGACTCCGTTCACGTTCGACGTGTCGGTGTGGGAGTTCTTCTGGCCGTTGCAGATCGGTGCCACGCTCGTGATCGCCGAGCCCGACGGACACCGCGACCCCGCCTATCTCGCCCGCATCATCGGCGAGCGCAGCGTGACCGTGACGCACTTCGTGCCGTCCATGCTCTCGGTGTACGTCGCCGAACCCACTGCTGCGCAGGCCGATTCGCTTCGGATGGTGTTCGCCTCCGGTGAGGCCCTCCCGGCGCGGACCGTCAACGCGTTCCACTCGATCTCGAACGCGGAACTGCACAACCTCTACGGGCCGACCGAAGCGGCCGTCGACGTCACGTACTACCGAACCCAGCAGGTGGAAGAGGCCTCGGTACCGATCGGCGCTGCCGTCGACGACACCGACCTCTACGTGCTCGACGAGGGTCTGCGGCGCTCACCCCGTGGAGTCGAGGGAGAGCTCTATCTCGCGGGCGTGCAGCTCGCTCGCGGATACCTCGGCCGCACCGACCTGACGGCCGATCGATTCGTGGCCGACCCGTTCGGTGAGCCGGGTGACCGCATGTACCGCACCGGCGACCTGGTGCGCCGACGCGGCGACGGCCTGATCGAGTACATCGGCCGCACCGACTTCCAGGTCAAGCTACGCGGCCTCCGCATCGAACTCGGCGAGATCGAGCAAGCGCTGCTCGCCGAGCCCGAGGTGACTCAGGCCGCTGTGCTCGTTCACGCCGACCGGTCGCAGGCACAGCTGGGCGAGCAGCTCGTCGGTTACGTCGTCAGTACCGAACCCGAGCTCGATCACGACGGCCTCGCGGACGCGGTGCGCCGTCGTATGCCCGAGTACATGGTGCCGTCGGTATTCGTCGTCCTGGACGAGTTCCCGCTCGGTGCCAGCGGAAAGCTCGACCGAAAGGCGTTGCCCGCTCCCGATTTCGCGTCGCTCGTACGCGAATACCGCGCCTCGAGCACCGACACCGAAACGGCCTTGGCGGCGATTTTCGAGACCGTGCTCGGCATCGATCGCATCGGCGTCGACGACGACTTCTTCGTCCTCGGCGGAAACTCGCTCAACGCCACCCGCGTGATCGCGCGAGTCAACGCAGAACTGGGCACCGCGGTGGATGTGCGGTCGTTCTTCGACGCACCGACCGTCGCCGAACTCGCCGCGGCAGTCGACGCCGCAGGCTCGGCGCACGCGCGACCGGCGTTGGTTGCGCAGCAGCGGCCCGAACGTGTGCCGCTGTCGCTGGCCCAGCAACGGATGTGGTTCCTCAACCGATTCGAGCCGGACTCGGCTGTGAACAACATCCCGGTCGCCATCGCGTTGAGTGGTGAACTCGATTTCACGGCCCTGCAGTCGGCCTTGGTCGACGTGTTGGATCGGCACGAATCGCTGCGGACGGTCTACCCCGATCACGACGGTATCGGCTTCCAGCGAGTGCTCGAATCGGACTCGGTGGCAGTGGAATTGGAGCGAGCGACGGCCACCGGAGCCGACGTCCCCGCCGCGCTGCTCGAATTCGCGCTCAGGCCCTTCGATCTGGCGGTACAACTGCCCTTCCGTGCGGTGCTGCTCGAGACGTCCGAGACCGAGCACGTGCTTGCGTTCGTGGTGCACCACATCGCGGCCGACGGATTCTCGATGGGCCCGCTGACGCGAGACGTGGTGGCGGCCTACGTTGCCCGCTCGAACGACCAGGCCCCTCGATGGACTCCGCTCGAGGTGCAGTACGCGGACTTCACGCTGTGGCAGAGGGCCGTCCTCGGTAGCGAGGACGATCCGGATTCGCTGATCTCGGCGCAGGAGAACTACTGGCGGCACCAGCTCGGTGGTGCTCCCGACCAATTGGAGCTACCGACCGATCGTCCTCGCCCGGCTGTCGCCACCACCAACGGCGGCACGCACACGTTCGAGATCGACGCCGACCTCGTCCGCGAGCTGGAGAAGCTCGGACGGGACCACAACGCAACGACGTTCATGGTCGTGCATGCCGCACTGGCGGTGTTGCTGGCCAAGCTCGCCGCCGCCGACGACATCAGTATCGGTACTCCGGTCGCCGGCCGTGGTGATGCGGCCCTCGACGACGTCGTCGGGATGTTCGTCAACACACTGGTGCTGCGCACCGAAGTCGATCCACGGACGTCGTTCGACGATCTGCTGCGCGAGACGCGGGAGGTGGACCTCGCCGCGTTCTCGCACGCCGAGGTGCCGTTCGAGCGTCTGGTGGACGTGTTGGCCCCGGTGCGCTCGCAGGCACGGCACCCGCTGTTCCAGGTGATGTTGACGTTCCAGAACCTGGACCGAACCTCGGTGGAACTGCCCGGCTTGACCATAGCGGCGGTCGACTACGAAGCAGACCTGGCGAAGTTCGATCTGCAGGTGACGCTGTGGGATTCGGCACCGGCCGGCTCCGAGCCCGCAGGCCTGACGGTCGCCCTGACCTATGCTGCGGACCTCTTCGAGAAATCGACGATGGACCGGTTCGGTGAGCGGTTCGTTCGTGTTCTTCGTGCGGTCACCGCAGCGCCAGCCGTAGCCGTCGGAGAGATCGACCTGCTCGACTCGGTCGAGCAGAAGTCCGTGCTGGCGTTCGGTTCGGGGCAGGCGCACGAGATCCCCGGCGGAACAACGCTGGTGGATCGGTTCGACGCTCGCGTCGAGCAGACTCCCGACGCGCAGGCCCTGGTGTTCGAGGACGTCCGGCTGACGTACGCCGAGCTCGACGCGCGCGCGAACCGCCTGGCGCGGTACCTGATGTCCGTGGGTGTCGGGACCGATTCGACGGTCGGCCTCGCGGTAGGCCGCAGCATCGAGCTGCTCGTCGGCATGTACGCGATCGTCAAGGCCGGTGCCGCGTACGTACCCATCGATCCGGCTCAGCCGGCGGAGCGCAACGAGTACATCGTGAGCACGGCCGCGCCGGTACGGGTGCTCTCGAGCACCCGAGACCACGTCGAGTTCCCGAGTGTGGAGACGGTGGACATCGACACCGTCGACGTGTCGGAGTACTCGTCGGCGCCGGTGACCGATGCGGAGCGGACGGCACCGCTGCGGGCAGAGAACCTCGCATACGTCATCTTCACCTCGGGGTCGACGGGTCGGCCGAAGGGCGTCGGCGTATCGCACGCGGCGATCGTCAACCGGTTGTCGTGGATGCAGCACGAGTACCCCCTCGGTCCGCAGGACGTGGTGTTGCAGAAGACACCGGCGACGTTCGACGTGTCGGTGTGGGAGTTCTTCTGGGCGTTCCAGATCGGCGCATCGGTGGTCGTCGCCGTTCCCGAGGGCCATCGGGATCCGTCGTACCTGCTCGATGTCATTGCGCGCGAACAGGTTTCGGTGGTGCACTTCGTACCGTCGATGATGTCGGTGTTCGCGCCGGAGGCACTGCGCAGGCCGGACGCGGGAGCGTCGCTGCGTACGGTGTTCGCCTCGGGGGAGGCGCTCGCGCCTGCCACCGCACATTCACTGCGCCGCGCACTCCCGCAGGTGTCGGTGCACAACCTGTACGGCCCGACCGAAGCTGCCGTCGACGTGACGTATCACGCGGTCACCGACGCGGACACCGCAGTGGTGCCGATCGGCTCGCCGGTGTGGAACACCGATGTGTACGTTCTCGATTCGTCCTTGCGGCCGGTTCCGGTCGGAGTGTCGGGAGAGCTCTACCTCTCGGGTGTCCAGCTCGCCAGGGGATACGTGAGCCGACCCGATCTGACCGCGGATCGCTTCGTCGCCGATCCGTTCGCAGTCGACGGTGAGCGGATGTACCGCACCGGCGACGTGGTGCGATGGCTGCCCACCGGCGAAGTGGAGTACGTGGGCCGGTCCGACTTCCAGGTGAAGCTGCGTGGCCTGCGTATCGAACTCGGCGAAATCGAATCGGCTCTGTTGGATCTGCCCGAGATCGCTCAGGCCGTGGTGCTCGTGCGACGAGAACAACTGGTCGCCTACGTCGTTCCCGCCGAAGGCTCGATCGACGTGGACCGGGTACGCACGGCACTACGTGAGCGTCTGGCCGAGTACATGGTGCCGTCCACCGTCGTGGAATTGGCGGAGTTCCCGCTCGGCGGAAGTGGCAAGCTCGATCGAAAAGCACTGCCCGATCCGGAATTCGAGGCAACACCCTACCGAGCACCGTCCGATCCGATCGAAGAGATCGTCGCAAACGTGTTCGGCGCGGTTCTCGGACTCGACCGAGTCGGTGTGGACGACGACTTCTTCGCGCTCGGCGGCAATTCGCTCGTCGCCACTCAGGTCGCCGCACGACTCGGTGCCGAACTGGGCACGACGGTGCCCGTCCGAACGATGTTCGAGGCAGGCACGGTGGCAGCCTTGGCTGCTGCGTTGGAAAGCCACGTCGGCCACGGAGCGTCCGCGCCCCTGGTGCCGCAGGAACGCCCCGAACGAATTCCGCTCTCGCTCGCCCAGCAGCGGATGTGGTTCCTCAACCGATTCGAGCCCGAATCGGCGGTCAACAACATCCCCGTGGCGATCCGGCTCACCGGAGCACTCGACACCGCGGCCCTGAACGCGGCGGTCACCGACGTTCTCGACCGGCACGAAGCACTGCGCACGGTCTACCCGAGTGTGGACGGAGCGGGGCACCAGGTAATCCTGCCTGCCGAATCGGTGGCACCGGACCTGACGCCCACCACACCGTCCGCCGACGGTGCGGTGGCCGACCTGATCGCTTTCGCCTCCGAAGGATTCGACGTCACCCAGTCGATTCCGTTGCGCGCCAGACTGTTCCGAGTCACCGACGACGAGTACGTGCTGGTCGTCGTGGTTCACCACATCAGTGCCGACGGGTGGTCCATGGGCCCGCTGACGCGCGATGTCATGACCGCGTACCTCGCTCGTGTGGCCGGCGAGGCTCCGCAGTGGACGCCCCTGTCGGTTCAGTACGCCGACTTCGCGCTGTGGCAGCGCGCCGTGCTCGGCGACGACGCGGACCCGAGCAGCCTGATGGCAGCACAGGCGAACTACTGGCGTTCCGCACTGGCGGACCTGCCCAGTGAGCTGACTCTGCCGTACGACCGGCCGCGTCCTGCGGTCCAGACCTACTCGGGCGGGCGGTTCCAGTTCGACATCGATGCGGAGCTGCGCGCCTCGCTCGACGATCTGGCCCGGTCGACCGGAACCACCCTGTTCATGGTGCTGCACGGTGCACTCGCTCTGTTCCTCGCTCGTATGTCGACGTCGGACGACGTTGCGGTGGGTACCGCCGTCGCAGGCCGCGGCGAGGCCGTCCTGGACGACGTGATCGGTATGTTCGTCAACACCCTGGTGCTCCGCACCTCGGTCGATCGAAGCAAGGGATTCACCGACCTCCTCGGCCACGTCCGGGACGTCGACCTCGATGCGTTCGCACACGCGGACATCCCCTTCGAGCGTCTCGTCGATCTGCTCGAACCCGAGCGCACGACAGCCAGGCACCCGCTGTTCCAGGTGGCGATCGCGTTCGAGAACCTCCCGCCGAGCGAATTGCACCTACCTGGTCTGACGGTCTCGGCTGTGGACGTCGAGGTCGACACCGCCAAGTTCGACCTGTCGTTGACGCTGCACGAGAAGTCCGACGGCACCGGTCTGGCCGCCGGCTTCCTCTATGCGCGAGACCTGTTCGACGAGAAGACGATCGAGGTGTTCTCGCGTCGTTTCCGTTGGCTGCTCGAAGCGATCGTGGCGACACCGAACACCCCGGTGGGCGATCTGTCCATCCTCTACGACGACGAGTACGACCGGCTCACACACGTCCACGGTGACGACGTGTTGGCCGGTGGCACTCTGGCCGAGATCTTCGCTGCCGGAGCCGCACTCGACCCGTCGGCGACCGCGATCCGCTACGAGGGCCGCTCGATCTCGTACGCCGAACTCGATGCGACGTCCTCGCAGCTCGCCCGGGTGCTCATCGAGCGCGGGGCCGGCCCCGAATCCGTTGTGGCTCTGGGATTCCAGCGCTCCTACTTCATGGTGCTCGCGGTGTGGGCAGTGGCCAAATCCGGGGCTGCACAC
Organism: Rhodococcus sp. 15-2388-1-1a; assembly: GCF_002259145.1. Lineage (NCBI taxonomy): Bacteria > Bacillati > Actinomycetota > Actinomycetes > Mycobacteriales > Nocardiaceae > Rhodococcus > Rhodococcus sp. 15-2388-1-1a. The sequence continues at coordinate 206,108 of NZ_NPFP01000039.1, forward strand.
CTACCCGTCGACCCGACGTACCCGCAGGATCGCATCGCCCACATGGTCTCGGACTCCGAGGCCGTACTCGGCCTGACCACCCGGGCGCACTCGGATCGGCTCGCCGACGGACAGCAGGATCTGCTCTGGCTGAGCGTCGACGACGAGGAGTTCGTGGCCGAGGTCCGCACCCGCTCTGCCGAGCCGGTCACCGACGCCGACCGCCTGCGACCCGTCACGTTCCAGAACCCGGCCTACGTCATCTACACCTCGGGCTCGACCGGCAAGCCGAAGGGCGTCGTCGTCACGCACGCCGGACTCGGCGGTGTTCTCGACGCAGCAACCGACCTGTACCACCTGAAACCGGCCTCGAGGTTCCTGCACGTCTGCTCGCCCAACTTCGATCCTTCGGTCCTGGAGTGGATGGCGGCGTTCTCCGTCGGCGCGACGTTGGTGGTCGTACCGGCATCGATTCTCGGCGGCACCGAGTTGTCCGAATTGTTGAAGGCGGAGAGGGTCACTCACACGATCATCACGCCCGCGGTGCTCGGCACGATGAGTCCCGACGGGATCGATTCGCTCGAGGTGCTCTCGGTCGGCGGCGACGTGACCACGCCCGAATTGCTCGCCCGGTGGGCAGGGGACCGGAAGTACTTCAACGGGTACGGACCGACCGAGACCACGATCATCTCCAGCTTCGCTGAGTTGACGCCCGGCGAGCCGATCACCATCGGTCGACCGATTCACGGCATGTCCGTGCTGATCCTCGATTCCCGACTCGAACCCGTTCCGACCGGTGTCGCGGGTGACCTCTATCTGTCGGGCGGTGCGCTCGCTCGCGGTTATCTCGGTAGGCCCGGTCTGTCTTCCGAGCGCTTCGTGGCCAACCCGTACGGCATCGACGGCGCACGGATGTATCGCACCGGCGACGTGGTGCGGTGGACCGACGACCTGCAGCTGCAGTTCGTCGGACGCACCGACTTCCAGGTCAAGGTGCGCGGCTTCCGTATCGAGCTCGGCGAGATCGATTCCGCGCTCACCGCTGTTCCCGAGGTCGACTTCGCCGTCACACTCGGTCACGAACTGCCGTCGGGCGTCACGACCCTCGTGTCGTACGTTCTGCCGACGCGCGGGTCCGTCGTCGACGTCGACGAGTTGACCGCCTTCGTCGGAAAATCACTGCCGGCCTACATGATTCCGTCGTCGATCATCGTGCTCGACACCGTTCCACTGACCCCTGTCGGCAAGTTGGATCGCGCCGCACTTCCCGCGCCCGTGTTCGAGGCCCGTGAATTCCGAGCACCCACAACCGCGGTCGAAGAGATCGTTGCCGGAGTGTTCGCCGACGTCCTGCACATCGATCGAGTGGGATTGGACGACGACTTCTTCGCCCTGGGCGGTAACTCGTTGATCGCCACCCAGGTGGTCTCGCGACTCGGCGCGGCCCTGGACACCGTCGTGCCGGTGCGCGCGCTGTTCGAGAGCTCGACCGTCGCCGCGCTGGTGGCGCACGTGGAGAGCGCTGTCGGTTCGGGCGGTCGAGCTGCACTCGTGGCGGGTCCGCGTCCCGAGCGCCCACCGCTCTCGCCGGCGCAGCAGCGGTACTGGTTCCTCAACCAGTTCGACACGACGTCGTCGGTGGACAACATTCCGTTCGCCGTGCGGTTGTCCGGCGAGCTCGACGTCGCTGCGCTGCAGTCCGCGGTAGGCGACGTCGTCGAACGCCACGAGTCTCTTCGTACCCGGTACCCGGACTCGGCGCAGGGCCCGTTCCAGCAGGTGCTCTCGGCGTCCAAGGTGCGCATGGACCTCGCCGTCCGCGACGTGGCCGGTGCGAATGTCGTTGCGGCTGTGACCGAGTTCTTCGGGCGCGGCTTCGATGTCACCGTCGAGGTGCCGGTCGACGCGCGTGTGTTCCGCGTGGGTGAGAACGAGCACGTCCTGGCCTTCGTCGTACACCACGTGTCGGCCGACGGTGCGTCGATGGGCCCGCTGGCCGTCGACGTCATGACCGCGTACACCGCGAGATCTGCAGGGGCGGCCCCGGACTGGGAGCCGCTCGAGGTGCAGTACGTCGACTTCGCGTTGTGGCAGCGAACCGTGCTCGGTACCGAATCGGATCCTGATTCCGTTGCAGCGCAGCAGGTGTCGTTCTGGAAAGATGCGCTCGCCGAGCTCCCGGATCAACTGGTACTGCCGACCGACCGCCCGCGCCCGCCTGCGCAGAGTTTCCGCGGCGATGCGGTGCGGTTCACCGTCGACGCAGGCACGCACGCCGCTCTCGCCGAGCTCGGACGTACCGAGCAGGCAACGTTGTTCATGGTGGTGCACTCGGCATTCGCGGTGTTGCTCGCACGCCTGTCCGGTTCCGAGGACATCGCCGTCGGAACGCCCATCGCCGGCCGCGGCGAGCGGGCTCTCGATTCGATGATCGGGATGTTCGTCAACACTCTCGTCTTCCGGTCGACCGTCGAATCGTCGATGACCTTCCGTCAGTTGCTCGCTCAGGCCCGTGAGCGGGACTTGGCCGCGTTCGCGCACTCCGACGTTCCGTTCGAGCGTCTCGTGGAGGTGCTGAACCCGGTGCGGTCGACGGCACGCAACCCCCTGTTCCAGGTGGGCCTGTCCTTCCAGAACCTCGCCGAGTCGACGTTCGAGCTGCCGGGTCTGACGGTGAGTGCCGTCGAGGCGGATGCTGTGACGGCCAAGACCGATCTGCAGCTGTCCATCTCGGATCGTTACGACGCGGACGGCTCGCCTGCGGAACTGTCGGCCGAATTCGGTTACGCCACCGATCTCTTCGATCGCGCCACGGTCGAAGCCTTTGCCGACCGGTTCGTTCGCCTCCTCGCCGCAGTGGCCCAGGACCCCTCGGCCGTCATCGGCGATCTCGCTCTGCTCTCGCCCGAGGAGCACACCCGGATCGTGCGCACGTGGAACGACACCGATCACGATGTCGATGCGTCGCAGACCCTGGTATCGCTGTTCGACCGACAGGTGCAGGCGCAGCCCGACGCGATCGCGGTGGTCCATGCGGGAGAATCGCTGTCGTACGCCGAGTTCGATCGTCGAATCAACCGGTTGGCTCGCGTCCTGATCGGTGCAGGCGTCGGCCCGCAGGTGACGGTTGCCCTGGCGATCAGGCGCTCGGTGGATCTGCTCGTGGCGATGTACGCCGTCGCCAAGGCAGGCGGGGCGTACGTACCCATCGACCCGGATCAGCCGGCGGACCGCAATGCCTACATTCTCGAGGTAGCCGCTCCCGCTCTGGTGTTGAGCACCGCGCGTGACGATGTCGACTTCGAGTCGATTCCGGTTCTGCTCGTCGACACCGATCCTCGACTGCTGGGTGCAGAGGTCTCGGACGCGCCTGTCACCGACAGCGAGCGCACCTCGCCGCTGCGGCCCGCAAACACCGCGTACGTCATCTTCACGTCCGGATCCACCGGCCGTCCCAAGGGCGTCGCGGTCGGTCATGCCGCCATCGTCAACCAGCTGCTCTGGCAGAGCGCCCATTACGGGCTGGGCAACACGGACCGGGTACTGCTCAAGACTGCCGCCACCTTCGATCTGTCCGTGTGGGAGTTCTGGGTCGCCACCGTCTCCGGTGGTGCGATCGTGGTCGCCGACGCCGAGGGCCACCGCGATCCCGCCTACCTCGTCGATCTGATGAACCGGGAATCGGTGACGACACTGCACACCGTGCCCTCCGTTCTCGACGCGTTGGTCACCGCGTCGGCGGGAGTCCTACCGCGGCATCTGACACGGATCCTGGCGATCGGCGAGGCGCTGCCCGTCGCGACGGCCGAGCGCACACTGCGCAGTTCTGCTGCGCGACTGGACAACTTGTACGGACCGACCGAGGCAGCGGTGTCGGTGACCGCGCATCGAGTGGCGACCGTCGACGGCACCACGGTTCCCATCGGTGGCCCGGAGTGGAATACCCGTGTCTACGTTCTGGATTCGCGTCTGGCTCCCGTTCCGGTCGGCGTCGCCGGCGAGCTCTACCTCGCGGGTGCGCAGCTGGCCGACGGGTACTTCGCGCGGCCGGATCTGAGCGCCGAGCGTTTCGTTGCGGACCCGTTCACCCCCGGGGGCCGCCTGTACCGGACCGGTGACCTCGTCTCCTGGCGCGCAGACGGCGAACTGGAGTACGTCGGCCGTACCGACTTCCAGGTGAAGATTCGCGGTTTCCGTATCGAACTCGGCGACATCGATGCCGCTCTCGGATCGCTCGACGAGATCCGTGACGTCGCCGTGATCGCTCTCGCTGATTCGGGATCGGGCGCACGGCTGGTGGCCTACCTCGTGCCCGCCATCGGGGTGACACTGGATCAGGACGGCATCCGCCGGACACTCGCCGAACGTCTGCCGTCGTACATGATCCCGTCGGCCTTCGTCGTGCTCGACGCTCTCCCACGAGGCGTCAACGGCAAGCTGGATCGACAGGCGCTTCCCGAACCACAGTTCGAGACAGCCGAGTTCCGCGCACCGACCAACCCGGTGGAAGAGACCGTCGCGGCGGTCTTCGCCGAGGTACTCGCTGTGGAGCGAGTGGGTCTGGACGACGACTTCTTCGCGCTCGGCGGTAACTCGTTGATCGCCACCCAGGTGGTTTCCCGGCTGGGGGCGGCGCTCGACACGCAGGTACCGGTCCGCTCGATCTTCGAGTCGCCGACGGTGCAGTCGCTCGCACGCGCGATCGAGTCCGAGGTGGGTACCGGCGCGCGCCGGGCACTGACGGCTCGAACACGACCGGACTCGGTGCCGCTGTCGATGGCTCAGCAGCGCATGTGGTTCCTGAGCCAATTCGATCCGACCTCCGCCGTGAACAACATCCCGGTCGCAATTCGATTGTCCGGCAGCGTCGATGTCGATGCACTCACCAACGCCGTGCACGACGTGCTGGCGCGGCACGAAATTCTGCGCACCGTGTACCCGGAGGTCGACGGACGAGGCCATCAGGTGGTGCTCGGTACCGCGGAGGCCGGCGTGACGGTCGTCGTCGACGACGTGGACGAGAGTTCGATCGAGCAGGCCCTGCGCGACTTCGTTTCCGCGGGATTCGATGTGACCCGAGCTGTTCCGGTGCGAATCCGGATCCTGCGGGTGAGCGAGACCGAGCACGTATTGGCGTTCGTCGCCCACCACATCGCCGCTGACGGGTTCTCGATGGGACCCCTGACGCGCGACGTCATGGTGGCCTACACCGCCCGTGCCGCGGGGGAGAGCCCGCAGTGGGCACCACTTCCGGTGCAGTACGCGGACTACGCGTTGTGGCAACGCGAGGTGCTCGGCTCCGAGGACGACCCCGATTCGCCGTTGGCGAAGCAGCTCGCCTACTGGACGTCGGCTCTGGCCGGTGCCCCGGCGCAGCTCGATCTCGCGACCGACCGGCCGCGCCCGGCGGTGGCGTCGTATCGCGGTGCGGCATACAACTTCTCGATCGACTCGACACTTCAGTCGAACATCGCTCGGGCCGCCCGAGCAGGAAACGCCACGAACTTCATGGTGGTGCACACCGCGCTCGCGGTGCTCCTCGGCGCGATGGCGGGAACCGACGACGTGACGATCGGAACCCCGGTCGCAGGTCGCGGTGACGCGGACCTGGACGAGCTCGTCGGCATGTTCGTCAACACGCTCGCCCTCCGTACCGCGATGAACCCCGCGGCAACGTTGCGCGAGCAGCTCGCCGCAGTTCGTGAGGCCGACCTGGGTGCCTTCGGGCACGCCGACGTGCCGTTCGAGCGGCTCGTCGACGAGCTGGCCCCGGACCGCTCTCAGGCTCGTCACCCGATCTTCCAGGTCATGTTGACGTTCCAGAACCTGAATCGTCAGACGTTGGCCCTGCCCGGGCTGAGCGTCGAGGGAATCGATCTCGGTAGCGCGTTCGCGAAGTTCGACCTGCAGGTGACGCTGTGGGAGAACACCGACGAGCACGGTGCTGCGGCCGGCATCGACGTGCAATTCGACTATGCCACCGATCTTTTCGACGAGTCCAGCATGTCGTCTCTCGGGCGACGGCTCGTGCGGGTGCTGCACGCGCTCACCGACGCACCGGACGGAGTCGTCGGCGACATCGACATCCTCGAGGAAGGCGAACGTACCCGCGTCCTCGAGGAATGGAACGCGACCGCGCACGAGGTGGATCCCGGCGCAACTCTGGTGTCGCTGTTCGAGACCCGAGTTGCGGCGTCACCGGAGAGCATCGCCACGAGCTTCGCCGACGATCGAGTGACCTACCGCGAGTTCTCCGAGCGGGTCAACGCGCTCGCGCGCCTGCTCATCGCCGAGGGAGTCGGCCCGGAAACTGTGGTGGCCACGGCCATGCGCCGCTCGATCGACATGCTGACGGGTATCTACGCCGTGCTCGCCGCCGGTGGTGCCTACGTCCCGGTCGACCCGGACCTTCCGGCCGAACGAATCGGCTACATCCTGGACACGGCGGCACCGGTGGTGCTGCTCACGACCGAGCACGACGGCGCAGGTCTCGTCACCGACGCCGCCACGATCCTGGTCGACACCGTCGACACGACAGGTCTGTCCACGGCACCGGTGACCGATGCCGAGCGAACCGCACCGCTGCGACCGGCGGACACCGCGTACGTCATCTTCACCTCCGGCTCCACCGGTCGTCCCAAAGGCGTTGCGGTCAGCCACGAGGCCATCGTCAACCGCCTGCTGTGGATGCAGGACGAGTACCGTCTCACCGACCAGGACAAGGTCCTGCAGAAGACTCCGGTCACGTTCGACGTATCGGTCTGGGAACTGTTCTGGCCGTTGCAGATCGGCGCCGAACTCGTCATCGCGGTGCCCGACGGCCACCGAGACCCGGCATACCTGGTGAGCACCGTCGCCGAACGCGGCATCACGGTCGCGCACTTCGTCCCGTCGCTGTTGGCCGTGTTCGCCGCCGCGGACGGTGTCTCGAGCTGCACCGGCCTGCGTGCGGTCTTCGCCTCGGGCGAGGCGCTGCCTGCATCGGTTGCCTCCGCCCTGCGCGCTGCACTGCCTGCCACCGAACTGCACAACCTGTACGGCCCGACCGAGGCCGCGGTCGACGTCACCTTTCACCGAGTCCTGCCGTCGGACACCGTGTCGGTTCCCATCGGTGCACCGGTCTGGAACACCCGAGTCACCGTGCTCGATGCACGCCTGCACCCGGTTCCGGTCGGGGTACCCGGGGAGCTGTATCTCGCCGGGCGGCAACTGGCCCGCGGATACCTCGGCCGTCCGGACCTCACCGCCGACCGGTTCGTCGCCGACCCGCACGGCAGTGTCGGCTCGCGGATGTACCGCACCGGCGACCTGGTTCGCTGGAACGCAGACGGCGAGCTCGAGTACCTCGGCCGCACCGACTTCCAGGTCAAACTCCGAGGCCTGCGGATCGAGCTCGGCGAAATCGAAGCCGCGTTGACTGCCGATCCGTCGGTCGACCAGGCCGTGGTTCTCGTCCGCCGGACGCCGTCGGCAGGTGAACTACTGGTCGGGTACGTCGTTCCTGTCGCCGGGGAGACGATCGACACCGCAGCGGTCACCACCTCGGTCGCCACCCTGGTTCCGGAATACATGGTCCCGGCCGGGCTCATCGTGCTCGATGCCCTCCCACTCGGGCCGAACGGCAAGCTGGACCGCAGAGCACTACCCGAACCGGAATTCGGCAGCGATGCCGAATTCCGTACGGCGACAACCGACACCGAACGCGTCATTGCCGAGGTCTTCGCGGACGTGCTCGGCCTCGACACCGTCGGCGTCGACGATTCGTTCTTCGCGCTCGGCGGCGACAGCATCGTCTCGATTCAGCTCGTCTCTCGCGCGAAGGCCAGGGGAATTCAGTTCGGGCCGCGAGATGTGTTCGAGCGGAAGACTGTTGCCGGTCTCGCCGAGGTCGCCGTGATCGTCGGTGAGGGCGCTGACGCGGCCGTGCTCGAGGAACTCGACGGCGGCGGCGTCGGCTGGATGCCGCTACCTCCGTTCGGTGTGGCGATGATCGAGCGCGGCGGCGGGTGGTCACGCTTCCATCAGGCCGTCACACTGGAGCTGCCGCTCGGTATCGACCGAGCCGGGATTCTCGCCACGGTGACCGCAGTGGTCGATCGACACGACGTGCTGCGGTCGACCCTGGTGCACGACGACCGCGGCTGGGGTCTCGATGTTGCGGGCACCGGTACCGTCGACGTGGATGCACTGCTCGCCCGGGCCGATACCGGGTCGGCTACAACAGTGTTCGACGATGCAGTCGGAACGCTCGACCCCACGGCCGGGCGCATGCTCGCCCTCGTCTGGGTCGATCGAGGACCCGAGGAAGCGGGCACGCTGACCGTCGCGGCGCACCACCTCGTGATCGACGGAGTGTCGTGGCGAATTCTGGTTCCCGACTTCGTCTCCGCCTGGGCTCAGGTGTCCGGGGGAGTGGACCCGAGCCTCCCCGAGGTCGGAACCTCGATGCGGCGGTGGACGCATGCACTGGTCGACGCGGCAGCGAGCGAGGCCCGGCTGGCCGAGTTGCCGCTGTGGCGCTCGATCGCCGACACCGAGGATCCCGTGCTGGGCGACCGCCCCTTCGATCCCGCGGTCGACGTCGTGGCGACGCTCGAACGGTTGAACATCGAACTGGCACCCGACGTCACGCGCACCTTGCTGACCACCGTTCCGGAGATCTTCCGCGGTGGTGTCGGCGACGGGTTGCTGGCCGGGCTCGCTCTGGCCGTCACGAGACTGCGGTCCGAGCGCGGCGTCACCGCACCGGCAACGCTGGTGCAGCTCGAAGGCCACGGCCGCGAGGAAGCGGTGGTTCCCGGAGCGGATCTGGGACGCACCGTCGGCTGGCTGACCAGCCTGTTCCCCGTCCGCCTCGACCTGACCGGAATCGATGTCCAGGCTGCGTTCGCAGGAGGGTCGCAGCTCGGCGATGCCGTCAAGGCCGTCAAGGAACAGATGCTGGCGCTGCCCGATCGAGGCATGGGCTGGGGACTGCTCCGTTACCTGAACTCCGAGACCGCTGCGGAACTGGCGGAACTCGGGACCGGACAGATCAGCTTCAACTACCTGGGTCGGGTCGACACCGGCGAGGTCCCGGACGAGATGAAGGCGCTCGGCTGGTTGCCGGCCGCCGATGGTGAGCTCTCCGCGCCCGGTGACGCCGACATGGCCGCGAACAAGACGATCGACATCAACGCGATCGTGCTCGACACCGACGAGGGTGGGGTCCTGAGCGCGTCCTTCGCATTCCCGACCGGAGCCGTGTCCGCGGACACGGTCGAGCGTCTCGCCGGGCTGTGGTCCGACGCGTTGTCGGCGCTGGCCACGTACGCCGAGGCACCCGGCTCGGGTGGCCTGACTCCGTCGGACGTTCCGCTGGTGCGGCTCTCACAGCCCGACATCTCGTCGTTCGAGGCGCGGTACCCGGAGCTGGCGGACATCTGGTCGCTGTCGCCGCTGCAGCAGGGACTGCTCTTCCACGCGTTGTTCGCCGATGCGTCGATCGACGTCTACACCATGCAGGTCGTACTCGATCTGGCCGGCGAGGTGGACGCCGAACGGTTGCATCGCGCTGCGCAGACGCTGCTGGACCGGTACGACAATCTGCGTACGTCGTTCACCGCGACCGCGGACGGCGAGACGGTGCAGATCGTTCAGCAGAACGTTCGGCTGCCGTGGAACACGATCGATCTGTCTCATCTCGACGGGCTCGAACGCGACGCTGCCGTCGCCGACGCACTGGCCGCGGATCAGCGACGGCACTTCGACGTCTCCACGGCACCCCTGCTGCGGTTCCTGCTCGTCAGGATCACGCCGACCACGTACAAGCTCGCGATGACCAACCATCACGTGTTGCTCGACGGGTGGTCGTTGCCGCTGGTGATGAAGGAACTGTTGTACCTGTACGCGGCGCAGAGCTCCACGGCGGCGCTGCCTCGGGTGCGGTCGTATCGCTCGTACCTGGCGTGGCTCGATCGACAGGATCCGGCCGTGTCTCTGAGCGCGTGGACCCGGGCACTGGACGGTGTCGAGGAACCGACGTTCGTCGCACCGCCGAGTGTCGGACGAGAGATCTCCGCACGCTCGGCCGAGACGGAGCGATTCGTCGATGCCGAGACCACCGCGTCGCTCGTTGCGCTCGGTGGCAGACTCGGCGTCACCGTCAACACGCTGGTGCAAGCGGCATACGGACTGTTGATCGCACACATCACCGGCCGCACCGATGTCGTGTTCGGTGCCACGGTCTCCGGTCGTCCCGCTGCTCTTCCCGGCGTCGAGTCGATGATCGGGCTGTTCATCAACACCATCCCGGTGCGGGTGCGCTTCGATCCCGCCGACACGGTGGAGAACTACCTGGTCCGGATCCAGGGTGAACAAGCAGATCTTCTCGACCATCACCACATGGGGCTGGTCGACATCCAGCGGGCGATCGGCGTCGGGAATCTGTTCGACACCCTGACCATCTTCGAGTCCTACCCGGTGGACGAAGCGCAACTGACGCAACAGGCTGCGGCCATCGACGGCATGACCGTCGAGGGCGTGAGCTCCAACGACAACACCCACTATCCGCTGACGTTGCTCGTCGTGGCCGAGGACCGAATCTCGTTCACGCTCAAGTACATCAGCGATCTGTTCGACGCTGCGTACGTGGAATCGATCCTGTCCCGGCTCGTCGGTGTTCTCGAGACCTTCGTCTCCGACACCGCGGCGGCGGTCGGCGATATCGATCTGCTCGGCTCGGACGAACGAACTCGAGTGATCGACACCTGGAACGACACTGCGCACGAGGTCGACGCCGGCATCATGTTGACCGCGCCGTTCCGGGCTCGGGTTGCGGCGAACCCGGACGCCACGGCCGTGCTGTACGAGGGCACCGCAGTGACCTACGCCGAGTTCTCGGAGCGGGTCAATCGTCTTGCCAGAAAACTGATTTCGCTCGGCGTCGGCCCGCAGTCGCTCGTCGCTCTCGGCATGAGGCGAGGCATCGACCTGATGGTCGGCATGTACGCCGTCCTCGAAGCCGGCGGCGCATACGTACCCATCGATCCGGACCACCCGGCCGAGCGCATCGAGTACATCCTCGACACCGCGGTGCCCGTCGCCGTTCTCTCGACCAGTCACGATCGGACGGGACTGCCGGAACGGTTCCCGATTCTCGAACTGGACACCCTCGATCTCGCGTCCTACCCGGCAGACACCGTGGCCGACGCCGACCGATTGGCACCGGTACGCCCGGAGAACACCGCCTACGTCATCTTCACGTCCGGGTCGACCGGGCGACCCAAGGGCGTCGCGGTGCCGCACCGCGCGATCGTCAACGAGATGGCGTGGATGATCGACCAGTACTCGCTCGACGAGAACGACGTCTACCTGCAGAAGACGGCGACGACGTTCGACGTGTCACTGTGGGGCTTCTTCCTCCCACTCCAGGTCGGTGCGAGCGTCGTTCTCGCGACCCCCGACGGCCACCGCGACCCGGCGTACGTCGCGGAGCGCATCGCCCGGCACGGCGTCACCGTCACGGACTTCGTGCCGTCGATGCTCACGGTGTTCGCCGCGTACGCCACCGAGGAGCAGTGCCGGTCGTTGAGACACGTCTACGTGGTGGGTGAGGCACTGCCCCCGGAGACGGTGAAGGACTTCCGCGCGATCACCTCTGCCGGGATCCACAACCTGTACGGCCCCACCGAAGCCGCAGTGAGTGTGACGTACTGGGAGACGTCTGCCGACGAGGGCGCGACCGTCCCGATCGGTGCGCCGGAATGGAACACCCAGGCCTACGTTCTCGACGGCAGGCTGCATCCGGTTGCCGCAGGGACCGCGGGTGAGCTTTATCTGGCGGGGACGCAGCTCGCCGACGGATACCTCGGGCGAGTCGACCTGACGATGGACCGCTTCGTCGCGAACCTGTTCTCGGCTGCCGGCGAGCGCATGTATCGCACCGGAGACCTTGTCCGATGGCGATCGGGGCCGGGCGCTGCAGGAGTCCTGGAGTACATCGGGCGCACCGACTTCCAGGTCAAGTTCCGTGGCCAGCGGATCGAGCTCGGTGAGATCGAGACCGCACTGTTGGCCCATCCCGACGTCAACCAGGCCACGGCCGTGGTGGCGACCACCGGTGCCGGCGACCAGCTCGTCGGATACGTGGTGCCTGCGCCGGGTAGAACGCTGGACCCGGCCGAGGTACGCACCTTCGTCGGCGGCGCGCTGCCGAAGTACATGGTGCCGGCGACGGTGATGGTGCTCGCGGAATTCCCGCTGAACACCAGCGGCAAGCTGGATCGAAAGGCACTGCCGGAGCCGGTGTTCGAGGTTCGCGAGTTCCGTGCTCCCGCAACGCCGGTCGAGGAGATCGTGGCGGAGATCTACGCGGAGCTGCTCGGCGTGCAGCGGGTCGGATCGGACGACGACTTCTTCGATCTCGGTGGTAACTCGCTGATCGCCACGCGAGTGGCGGCACGGGTGTCGGCTGCGCTCGGGAAGAAGGTCGGTGTCCGAGACCTGTTCGAGGCCTCGACGGTCTCGGCACTCGCCGCGCGTGCCGAATCACGCATCGACGACGCGAACGGTGTGCCGCTGCGTCGCCGACCGGCCGGACAGACCGTTCCGTTGTCGCTCGCGCAACAGCGCATGTGGGTACTGAACCGACTCGACCCCGAGTCCGGGGCCTACAACATGCCGCTGGCGCTCCGTCTGCGAGGCGAGCTGGATGTCGCGGCACTGCAGAGCGCCGTGTCCAGCACCGTGGAACGCCACGAGGCACTGCGCACGCGCTACCCGGAAGATGCGAACGGTTCGCCGTACCAGGAGTTCGTCGACGCCGGATCGGTCGTACCCGATCTGACTCCGATCGACGCGACCGACGACTCCGACACCGCCGAACGGATTCGCGCACTCGTCCACGAGGGCTTCGACGTCACCGTCGCACCCCCGGTCCGGGGAGCACTGTTCCGCTTCGACCCGGACGAGTACGTCTTCGTCATCGTGATGCACCACATCAGCGGAGACGGCGCATCGATGGCACCGCTGGCCCGTGACGTCATGACTGCGTACCTCGCTGCGGCGTCGGGAACCGACTACACGCCCGAACCGCTGACGGTGCAGTACGCGGACTTCGCGGTATGGCAGCGGCAGGTGCTGGGCTCGGACAGCGACCCCACGTCGATTCTGTCGCAGCAGTTGGCCTTCTGGGCGGACGAGCTCAGCGGGATCACCCCGGTCGTGTCGTTGCCGTGGGATCGGCCGCGGGCGGCTACCGCCAACCTGCGCGGAGCCAGTGTGAGTGTCGAGCTGGACGAGTCGGTACACACCGGGCTCGCCGCGATCGCGCGCGAGAACAACGCGACTCTGTTCATGGTGTTGCACGCGGTCCTCGGGGTGCTGTTGTCGCGGATGAGCGGCTCTCGCAGCTTCGCCGTCGGCACGCCCATCGCCGGGCGCGGGCACGAGGCGCTCGACGGACTGGTGGGCATGTTCGTCAACACGCTGGCGCTGCGGACGGACGTGGACCCGGATGCGACGTTCGCAGAGCTGCTGACCGCTCTACGCGAGACCGACCTGCGGGCCTTCGCGAATTCGGACGTCCCGTTCGAGCGGGTCGTCGACACCATCGCACCGGACCGGAACGCCGGGTACACCCCGCTGTTCCAGACGGTGCTGTCGGTGGAGCCCCACGGCGAGGCGCGCTTCGAGCTGCCGAACCTGGTGGTCGAACCCGTCAGCGGCTTCGAGCCGACAGCGAAATTCGACCTGCAGGTCACGGTGGAGACCCAGCACGCCGACGGGAACAGCGGCACCGGAACCCTGAACGTCGAATGGGTGTATGCCGCCGATCTGTTCGACGAGTCCACGGTCGCGTCGCTGGCGGAACGATTTGCACGCATCGCGGGTGCTGTGGCGGCAACACCCGCGGTCGTCGTCGGCGACATCGACGTGCTCGACGCCTCCGAGCGGGCGGCACTGACCGAGACCCCGCAGACCGCTGACTCCACTGCGGCACCGGCACGGTCGGACCTGACCTTGCCGCAGGTACTCACTTCGACGGTGGACGCAGATCCCGATGCGCCCGCGTTGTCGTCGGACGGAGTCGAGACCACCTACCGTGAGCTCGACGAGCAGTCCTCACGTATGGCTCGGGTACTGATCGAACGTGGCGTCCGAACCGGAGTCGTCGTCGGCGTCACTGTCACCGACGCTGTTGCGGCAGTCGTGACGCGGTGGGCGGTGGCGAAGGCAGGCGGAGCCGTGGCTCCGATTGCCACGTCGAACTCCTCCGACGTTCTCGAGCGGGCAGGCGCATCCGTCCTCGTCCTCGACGGTGACGACGCGCCGAGCCGGACCGGGTCCGTCACGACCATTCACCTCGGGCAACCGGACGTCGTCGACGCCATTGCCGCGAGTTCCGCGCGGCCGGTGACGTATTCGGACAGAACGGCCGTTCTGGGACCGGACAGCCCGGCGTTGGTCGTGGACGAAGACGGCACCGTCATAGATCATGGAACGCTCGCTGCGCTGGCGACGAATGCGGTGAGCGACTGGTCCGTGGCCTACGATTCACGGCTGGCCGTTCCCACCCGGTTCGACACCGCTGCAGCAGTTCTGGCCGGCGTGATCGCTGCGGCGGCAGGTGCAGCTCTGGTGACCGACCGGGCGGAATCGGCAGAGGACGCCGCCGACCTCGTGTCGGCCGAGTGGGTGACCCATGCGTTCCTCACCGCCGCAGACATCGTCGGGGTCGATCGACTGCAGCCCGAGGACACCGAGGCCCTCGTTGCGATCGTGTCGGTCGACGGTGACGGTGCCGAGATGAGCGGTGTCGACATTCCGGTGCATCGTCTGCCCGGGTCGATAGGAACCGTCGACCGATAGGGTGAGGCGAACTGCAACGCTCGCCGCGTCGTGGACGATGAACGGTCGGATCGGCCGACGCGTCGTCCACGACCACGCGCGGGGCAACACTGGTGAGGAGTCTTGGATCAGATGAGTTCGGATGGATCGACCGGTATACCGTCCGAGTCGGGTGGCCGAGTGGGGGGACGGCCGAGTCGCCCCCGGCCCACTCGCGCCCGGCCGACCCGAAGTCGACCCGCTCGTACGGTGTCGCTGCCGACCCTGCTCGCCGCGGCGGTGGAGAAGAATCCGGACGGCACGGCGGTGGAATTCGGTACCCGATCGCTCACCTATCGAGAGATCGACTCCCGGTCGTCCAGGCTGGCCCGGTTGCTCATCGAACGCGGGGTCGGCCCCGAGGATTTCGTGGCACTGGCACTGACCCGTTCGATCGAATCTGTCACGGCCGTGTGGGCCGTGGCGAAGACCGGTGCTGCATTCGTGCCCATCGACCCCAACTACCCGGCCGCCCGAATCACGCACATGGTGAACGACTCCGGCGTGCGAATGGGTGTCACTGCAACACAATTCGAAGAGGCGATGCCGACGTCGGTGTCGTGGATCAGCCTCGACTCGTCCGACACCGAAGGTGCACTCCAGGGGTTGTCCGACGATCCCGTCGTGGCGGACGACCGACGGGCACCGATTCGCCCGTCCACGCTCGCGTACGTCATCTACACCTCCGGCTCGACCGGTCTGCCGAAGGGCGTCGCCGTCTCCCACGCCGGGCTGGCACCGCTGACCTCCACTCAGGTCGAGATCTACGGGCTGGACTCCGATTCGCGCACACTGCATTTCGCGTCCCCCAGCTTCGATGCGTCCGTGCTGGAGCTACTGATGGCTGTGGGCGCCGGTTCGACGATGGTCATCGTCCCGCCCGGTGTATACGGCGGTTCCGATCTGGGTGACATGCTCCGCCACCACCGCGTCAGCCATGCGTTCATCACCCCGGCAGCGCTGGCCTCACTCGATCCGGCAGAGGTGCCCGACATGCGAGTGCTCGCGATCGGCGGCGAGGCCTTCACCTCGGAACTGATGTCGAAGTGGGCACCGGGCAGACGTTTCCACAACGTCTACGGCCCCACCGAAGCGTCGATGGTGTGCAACATCTCGCCACCGTTGAACGCGGGCGAAGCCGTGCTGCTCGGGCCGTCCACCAAGGACATGGGCTACCACGTGCTCGACGACCGGTTGCGGCAGGTGCCCGCCGGGGTGCCGGGGGAGCTGTATCTGACCGGTGCCGGCCTTGCGCGGGGATACCATCGACGATTCGCGCTGACCGCGGCGCGTTTCGTCGCCAATCCGTATGCGGCCGAGGGTAACTCGGATCAGAGTCGGCTGTACCGCACCGGTGACCTGGTGCGCTGGCGGGAGGTGGCGTCCGGACGGGCCATCGAATACCTGGGCCGCAACGACTTTCAGGTCCAGATCCGAGGCTTCAGAATCGAACTCGGTGAAATCGACGCCGTTCTCACAGCGCAGGACGGGGTCGATTTCGCTGTGACTCTCGGTCACCGCAGTCCCACCGGCGCAACCGTTCTCGCAGCGTACGTATTGCCGGTGGCAGGGACGGACGTCGACCTGGACCGGGTGCTGGACGAGGCCGGGCGGAGTCTGCCTGCGCACATGGTGCCTTCGGTGATCACGCGGATCGATTCGATCCCGCTGACTCCCACCGGCAAGCTGGACCGAGACGCACTGCCGGAACCGGTGTTCGAGGCCGCGGAGTTCCGGTCCCCGTCGACCACTACCGAACATGTGGTGGCCGATATCTTCGTCGAGCTGCTCGGGGTCGAACGTGTCGGCCTGGACGACGACTTCTTCGCGCTCGGGGGTAACTCCCTGATCGCCACACAGCTCGCGGCTCGATTGGGTTCGGCTCTGGGCGTCCATGTTCCGGCGCGCTCGGTGTTCGAGTCCTCCACCGTCGAGGCCTTGGCGCAGGCCGCCGATTCGGCGGACGGTCCGGTTCGAGCTGCGCTCGACACGTCGAGGCAGCGGCCCGAGCGCATCCCGCTCTCGTCCGCACAGCAGCGCATGTGGTTTCTCAACCGCCTCGACACCGACTCCGCCCTCAACAACGTGCCGGTCGCTCTGTTGCTCCGCGGAGAACTCGATGTCGACGCGTTGCAGGCCGCCGTGGGGGACGTGGTCGGTCGACACGAATCGTTGCGCACCGTGTACCCGGAGATCGACGGTGTCGGGTACCAACAGGTGCGGGACGAGGCCGAGACGCACGTCGGGATGGACGTGGTCCGCATCGCTCGTGACGACGCGCTCGCTGCGGTCACACAGTTCTTCACCCGGGGATTCGACGTCACCGTCGAGATCCCGTTTCGTGTCCGGCTGTTCCACATCACGGACCCCGCCGGTGCAGCACCGGAGTACGTGCTGGCCTTCGTTGCACACCACATCTCGGCGGACGGGCTCTCGATGGCCCCGCTGTCCCGCGACGTCATGACGGCGTACCTCGCGCGGCACGGCGGATCGGCACCGCAGTGGGCACCGCTGCCGGTCCAGTACATCGACTACACACTCTGGCAACTCGACATGCTCGGCTCCGAATCGGATCCGAAGTCGTTGGCACGCAAGCAGATCGACTATTGGCGTCGCACGCTCGACGGCCTCCCCGAGCAGTTGGATCTGCCCTCCGACCGGCCGCGCCCGCGGGTCGCATCGGGACAGGGGGCGGTGACGGCGTTCGAGATCGATGCTGCACTGCACGCCCGTGTACTCGAGTGTGCACGCGAGCACGACGCCACCGCGTTCATGGTGGTGCATGCAGCGTTGGCGGTGCTGCTGGCCACGTTGTCCGGGACGTCCGACATCGCCGTGGGAGCACCGGTGGGTGGCCGCGGCGACGCACGGTTGGACGACCTGGTTGGCATGTTCGTCAACACGGTGGTCCTGCGAACGCAGATCGCTCGAGATGCCTCGTTCGGTGCGGTACTCGCTGCCGTACGTACCTCCGACCTGGAGGCTTTCGACAATGTGGACGTACCCTTCGAGCGTCTTGTCGAGGTACTCGATCCGGTGCGATCGCAAGGGCGGCACCCGCTGGTCCAGGTGGCGCTGTTCTTCCAGAACTTCTCCCAGGGATCGTTCGAGCTCCCCGATCTCGGCGTCGAGGCATTCGGGTCCGGGGCGGCGTCGGCGAAGTTCGATCTCCAGGTGACGCTCACCGAACTCGGAGACGGCGCAGGTCTGGCCGGCGAGCTCATGTACGCGACGGATCTGTTCGACGAGGCGACGGTGGCGTCGTTCGGGCGGCGGTTGGTGGCTGTACTCGAGGCGGTGACCGCTCGCCCGGATGTCGTGGTCGGTGATATCGACGTTCTCGATCCGGCTGAGCGTGAACAACTCTCGTCGCGGGGGAACGGCAGCACAGTGGCTGTCGATTCGGGCGAGGTGTTGTTGGATGGTTTCGACCGCACGGTGGTCGATTCGCCGGATGCGGTGGCATTGGTGTTCGGTGAACAATCGTTGACGTATCGGCAGTTCTCGGACCGGGTGGATGCGACTGCGTCGTTGTTGCAGGAACGTGGTGCCGGGCCGGGTGTGTTGGTGGGGTTGGCGATGCGGCGGTCGGTCGAGCTGGTGGTCGGCATGTATGCCGTGCTTCGATCCGGTGCGGCCTATGTGCCGGTGGATCCGGATCAGCCGGCCGAGCGCAACGACTACATTCTCGATACGGCGTCGCCGGTTGTCGTGTTGTCGACGGCACGGGACGAATTCGTCACGGGGACAGCGATTCCGGTTGTCGACATCACCCATCTGCCTGAGCCGTCCGGGTCGGTGGTGTTTCCGCGCGCCTCCGGGGACGACCTGGCGTACGTGCTGTTCACGTCCGGGTCGACCGGTCGTCCGAAGGGCGTGGCGATCGAACACCGGGCCATCGTCAACCAGATGTTGTGGATGGCGCAGGAATACGGTCTCGATCCGTCGGATGTGTACCTGCAGAAGACGGCGACGACGTTCGACGTCTCGCTGTGGGGTTTCTTCCTGCCCCTGCGTACCGGAGGTCGGTTGATCGTTGCGGCCCCGGGTGCGCAACGTGACGTCGAGGCGGTCGCCGCCGATATCTCGCGGCACGGTGTGACTGTGACGGACTTCGTGCCGTCGATGCTGACGGTCTTCGTCGAAGCGGTGTCGGCGCAGTCGATCTCGTCGTTGCGACATGTTTTCGTCATCGGTGAGGCGTTGCCCGCGGGTACCGTCGATGCCTGGCGGGCCGTGTCGGATGCGCGGGTGCACAACTTGTACGGTCCCACCGAGGCGGCGGTGAGTGTCACCTATCGCGATGTCTCCGAGGACGGGGCGTTGTCCGGATCGGGGGCCGGTTCGGTCTCCATCGGTGTGTCGGAGTGGAACACGTCGGTGTACGTGCTGGATTCGCGGTTGCATCCGGTACCGGCGGGCGTGCCGGGGGAGTTGTACTTGGCGGGTGTGCAGTTGGCGCGGGGTTACGTTGCGCGGCCCGACTTGTCGGCGGAGCGGTTCGTGGCGAACCCGTTCGGCGATGCGGGGGCGCGGATGTATCGAACTGGTGACCTGGTGCGGTGGTCGATGGATTCCGATCGGCTCGAGTACATCGGTCGCACCGATTTTCAGGTGAAGTTCCGTGGGCAGCGAATCGAGTTGGGAGAGATCGAGACTGCGTTGACGGCGCGGTCGTCGGTGAGTCAGGCTGTCGTCGTGGTGTCGCACTCGGCGGTCGGTGAGTCGTTGGCGGCGTACCTGGTTCCCACTCCCGGCACCGACATAGATGTCGAGGCGGTGCGGTCGGAGGCGGTGTCTGCGCTGCCGTCGTACATGGTTCCGTCGGCCTTCGTCGTGCTCGACGCTCTACCTCTCAACGCTGCAGGAAAGTTGGATCGTCGTGCGCTGCCTGCTCCGGAGTTCGAGACCCGAGAGTTCAGGGCCCCGCAGACACCGGTGGAGGAAGCTGTTGCCGGCGTGTTCGCGGACGTTCTGGGAGTCGAACGTGTGGGACTCGATGACGACTTCTTCTCGCTCGGCGGCAACTCTCTGCTGGCTGTCAAGTTGGTCTCCGCGCTGAAGGGGGCCCTCGGTGGTCGGTCTGTTCCTCTGAACTGGTTGTTCGTGGACGCGTCCGTCGCCTCGCTTGCGGCGCGAATCACTGCTGCCACGGCATCGGGAGTCGGCGGAGCGGAAGCAAGCGGGCTCGAGGTCCTCATACCTCTACGGGTAGGTGGTTCTTCGGCCCCGCTGTTCTGTGTCCACCCCATCGTGGGTCTGTCCTGGGCCTTCGGCGCTCTGGCACCGCACATCGGCGACGACCGCCCGATCTACGGATTGCAGTCACCCGCGCTGTCCGGTGCAGAACCTGTGCCGCAGTCGATAGAGCAGTGGGCTGCCGTATTCGTGGACAAGATTCGCGCCGTGCAACCGTCGGGCCCGTATCACCTGCTGGGGTGGTCCATGGGCGGACTGATCGCGCATGCGATGGCCGTGCAACTGCAACGTGAGGGCCACGAGGTCTCGACGCTGGCCATGATGGACTCGTTCGTTGCGGGTGGATCGGACCACCTCGTCGACAGGCCGGTGTCGGTGGACGAAATTCTCGGCGGGCTGGGTATCGGTACGGACGATCACCCCGAGATCGGTGAACTCACGGTCGACTCCGTGGCCGAACTGTTGAAGTCGATGCCCGCACCCTTCGACTCGATTTCCCACGAACGGGTCTCCGGGATACTCGACGGCATCGCACGATCGGCAGAGCTCATCGAAACTTATGTGCCGCAGACCTTCACGGGTCGGGCGCTGCTGTTCGCATCGGTCACCGACGATCCCACGGGCAACGTGGCGGCGGCGACGTGGCACGGTGCGCTGAGCGAGGGCGTGACGGTCGTTCCGGTCCATGCGACGCACTGGCAGATGGCGTCGTCGCCGGCATCGACCGAGATCGGGCCCGTGCTGGACGCGGAATTGCGCCGGTAGGCCGTTCGGCAACGACGAAGGCCTCACGACACCGTGTCGTGAGGCCTTCGTCGTTGCGTGTAGGAGAAACGCTCAGCAGGGTGCAGGCGTGGTGGTTGCGTAGTCGGGATCGAGTGCAGTCTTCACCATGTACAGGGGAGCGGGATCGGCAACGAGACCGACGTGGGACGTCGTCGCCGCGGGGCACACGTCCTGAACCCAGACGTTGTGCACCATCGCCGGGTCGCCGGACTTGAGGAAGGTGTTCGCGGGCGGCGTCGAGACGGTGTCGTTGCGCGTGGCGATGACGGTGTACTCCACCCCGGGTTCGACGTCTCCGCCCTCGTTCAAGCTCGTAAGCGTCGTCGAACCGACGAGTTGCTGGGCACCCGCCATGTTGTATGTCAGGGGGGTGAGTGCGTCGCCGGGCAGACCGAGCGACGTGAGCAATTCGGAGAGTTGCTGCAGACCACCGAAGGTCGTGCCGTGATTGGTGGCACCGAGGGTGACCAGCGTGTGCACCTTGTTGCGGGCTGGGTCCTGCGCATCGGTGCCGCCATCGAACTTCATGTACTGCCGAGTGGCGGTGCCGCCCTGCGAATGGCCGACCATGTCGACTTGCTCGGCACCGGTTGCCGCGAGTACTTCGTCGACGAAACGGCCGATCTGTCGGCCTGACTCAGCGATGTCGCCGGAGCCCCAGATGGTCGTGCCCGGGTCGAGGAGGAGCGAGACGCCGCCGTAGTTGGGGGCGAAGACGCAGTAGCCCTCGCTCTTCAACTGCGGTGCCAGGATCTTCCACGTGGACGCATCCATCTTGGTTCCGTGGACGAGCACAACCGGACGGGGATGGGCCGCGCTGGGAACGCAGCCGAAGTCGTTGGCACCCTCGAGCGTAGGCGTGGCGGACACCGAGGTGCCGGTGGGCGACGGTGCAGCGACCGCTGTGCCCGTCCCGGTGAAGGACAGGGCACCGGCCATCGCGACAGCAATCGCTGTGGGCAGTACTCTCGTGAACTTCTTCGGCATGGCCTCAATCTCGTCTGGGGCGTGGATCCGCCGCTGTTCGCAAGCATCTGCGTCACCGACCGTAACAGCCGGACACGCGTACGTAACAGGCGTGCTGGTCAAGGGTGCCCGCCACGCAGGCCGGTCGGCGAGCGCGTGTGGTGCACATCACCAACCGATGGCTCCGTACCTGATCCCTGCGCGAAGCTCGCCGACTCGGATCACGAACGCGCGGAGCCAGTGGCCCCGTGACATCCCGGTCAGCGACGTCGGCAACAAGGGATTGCGCAGCAGCAGCGCCATCCACCAGGACGCGACGCGGCGCACTTTCAGTGCCGGGCACCCCTGTGGCCGGTAGATTCCGCGAAGCTTGGCGAAGCCGAACCCCAGACGAAAGGACTGACGCAACATGGGTCGCAGCTCGGCGCGAAGTCGATACGCGACGACCGGCTCGTCACTGAATCCCAGGGTGTATCCCGCGAGTTGCGCGCGCCAGCTGAACTCCACATCCTGGCTCGCCCTGAAGCGATTGTCCATGCCGCCGAGATCGCGGTACACCGACGCCCAGCAGGCCATACTCGCGCCGATCGCGAACGGCAGGAAATCGGTGCGGCCCTGCTTCTCCGGCTCCGTCGTGGGCGTCCACGACAACGCCCGGGCGCTGTTCAGCGTGACGGTTTCGACTGCAGTGCCGACAACATCGAACGACGACGCCTTCTGCACGAGCGTGGTGAGCCACGACGTGTGCACGACATCGTCCGAGTCGCAGAACGCCAACAGATCGCCAGAGGCGCTCTCGGCACCGCGATTGCGTGCGTGCGCCGCACCGACCTGCTGCGACGCGTCCACGCAGGTCAACTGCAGTCGATCCCGCAGGGGATGCGAAGCGACGTGATCGCTGACTCGTCCGTCGCCGGCGTTGTCCGAAATCAGCACGTCGAACGGACAGTCGACATCTTGCTCCGCCAACGCCTGCAACTGTGCGTCGAGTAGGGGATCCAGCGAGCCCACAGGAATGATCACCGAGATCGACGGATGTGCGGTGTGCATATGGTTCACGACGTCACCTCCGTTCCGGGCCGTGGGTCGACCGGAGCCACTTCGATCAGCCGTCCGACGATGCCTTCTTGTATCCGCGAATTGCCGGGATCAGAAACACCGCGGCCATTCCGAGCGACCACGCAAGAGTCTGCAACACCGGTGTCAGGACCGGACCACCCATTGCCAGGTTTCGCATCGCATCGACCGCCACCGACATCGGCTGCGCCGCGACGACCGGTTGAAGCCATGGTGGGTAGGCCAGCACGGGTACGAAGCCGGCGTTGAAGAACATCAGAAGCGTGGCGAAGATCGACACGACTTCGACCAGGGGTGCGTCGCCCGCGACGGTGGCCAGGAATGTCACCATGACCGCGAACCCGATACCGAACACGATCGGCACCAGAATCAACAAGATGCCGGCCGGAATTCCCTGGGTGAATCGGAACCCCATCGCGACACCGGCGCAGGTGATGACGATGGTGGTGACGAGCACTCGAACTGCTTCGGCGATCATCCTGCCCAGCAGACCGGCGGCACGATGCGTCGGTGTCGTCCAGAACCGGGACAACAGACCAGACTTACGTTCGCCCTTGAGGCCGACCGCACTGACGATCGATCCGAACATCGCTCCGACGAGAGCGATCATCGGCACCTGGCCGTAGATCGCCGGCGCTCCGGTGGCCGCGGAGATCGAGTTTCCGAGCACGACACGGAACATGACCAGCATCAAGGCGGGGTACAGCAACGCCTGAATCATCGTCGACGGATCGCGCATCCATCGCATCAACAGTCGCTTGGCCTGGATCAGACTGTGGGTCCAGAGGGCACGGACAGACCTTTCGCCCAGGACCATGTTGGGTTCGGGGAAGGTCAAGCTGGACACGCGGGTCGTGTTCACCGACGCTTCGGACATCGTCATGTCGGACTCTTCACTCTGGCCTGGAGCTCGCCCAGATGGCGAGCGGTACGAAGAACAGGATCAAGCCGGTCACCCACGCGAGCGACGGCCACAACACCTGGAAGGTGACTCCGCCTTCGGCCATATCGCGCATTGCGAAGGAGAACTGCGAGATCGGCTGGTTGCGTACGAACGGTCGGATGAGTTCCGGGAAACCACTTTCCGGAACGAACCCGCACGACGCCATACCGAGAATGAGCTGGGGGAGGGTCAATACCTGGCTGGTTGCTTCGGGACTCTTCGACAGAGTGCCGATCGCATCGGCCCCGATCGACAACGTGGTGCTGATCAGCATGGCGAGTGCGCAGAACAGCAGGGCCTGACCGAACCCTGCCGTGAAGCGAAAGCCGATGACATAACCGAAACCGAGGGCGGATACGAGCGAGACCAACGAGCGGACGACACCGCTCGAGATTCGTGCCACGAGGGGCACACCCCGCACGACGGGCATGGTCTTCAACCGCGAGTTGAGGCCGCTCATCGCCTCGGCCGAGGCGCGCTGTGCCGCCGAGATCGCGGTGAACGCCATGGCCTGCAACACGATGATCGGCATCAGGAACTGGGCGTAGTCGATGCCCTGCAAACCCATGACGAACTTGAGAGGGAGGTAGAAGCCGACGGTGAAGATGAGCGGGGCGATGACCGCGACCAACAACTCACCCTTGGTCAACATCGTCCACAGTGCACGCCCGGTGAGTGCCTGCCACTGCACGAATCCCGACGGTTTCGTCCTCGACCGCCGCTTCGGCTGCCGCGCCGTCGAACCGACATCGGTCCGTTGCACGGTCCTGGCCTGCGAATCGGCTACGCCTCGCGTCGTGGCCGTCATGGCGTGGTGCTCGTCTGCGAGTGCCCGGTGAGAGTGAGGAACACGTCGTCGAGCGACGGACGGCGGAGCGCGATGTCGGCGAGCACGATTCCCACCGCATCGATGCGGCGCAGAATCTCCGACAGAGTGGCTGCGCCGTCGGGTGCGGGAACGGAGAGCCGGTCCGAGGCAGCAGTGATCTCGGCGTGGACCGCAGCGGGGACCATGTCGCCCAGGGCCTCGGCGGCTGCACGGAGCTGGCCGGGATCGAGTGGAACGACCTCGCAGTAACTGCCGCCGGTCATGGCCTTGAGATGGTCCGAGGTGCCCTCTGCGATGACCGTGCCCTTGTCGATGACGATGATGTTGTCGCTCAGAACGTCTGCTTCTTCGAGATACTGCGTCGTCAACAGCACGGTGATGCCCTGCGCCTTGAGTGCTTCGACCAACGACCAGACGCCCTGCCTGCTGCGTGGGTCGAGTCCGGTTGTCGGCTCGTCCAGGAACACGACCTCCGGTCGCACGACGAGGCCGCAGGCGATGTCGATGCGGCGGCGCATACCGCCCGAGTAGCCACGCACGGGGCGCTTGCCGGTGTCGGAGAGGTCGAACTCGTCGAGCAGCGCCTTGGCTCGGGCCTTCGCGGCCTTCTTGTCCAGACCCATCAGACGACCGAAGAGCTCGATGTTCTCGCGGCCGGACAGGGTGTCGTCGAGGGCCGCGTACTGCCCGGTCATCATGATCGAGCGACGTACTGCCGGCGCGTCGGCCGCGACATCGTGACCCGCGACGAACGCTCTGCCACTGTCGGGTGCGATCAGGGTGGAGAGCACTTTCACGGTCGTCGTCTTGCCTGCGCCGTTCGGGCCGAGGATGCCCAGTACGGTTCCCCGCTCTGCGGAGAAGCTGATGCCGCGCAACGCCTGCACATCGCCGAAGGACTTGTGTACGTCCTCCACGTGTACGGCTGCGTGTTGTGCTGACGACATCGAATCTCCGAGCTGTCGGGGGGAGTGGTGGGACCGGACCCCGTGGAGTCGAGGGCCACTACTTGATAGCGAAATTCGCCGTGGATGTTACTTGTGGGTCGTCGCTGCGGGACCTTCGCAGTCAGTCCCAGTCGATATCGATACTGTTCTCGACGTCGAGTTTTCGGCACAGAGACCGCAACCCGCTGTAGTCCTGAACCAATGCGCGTCGGCTCTTGTCCTGCTCGACGTCGGCGAGCATCGCGTCGCCGCCGCGGACGCCCTCGAGTTCGAGAATGCGTGCCCAGGTGGAGAAATCGCTGCTCGAGAACGCGTCCATACCGTCGACCAGGCCGTCCAGGAACTTCTGCCGGTCGCCGGTAGCGAGTCGGTCGAAGACGATCGCAGCCATGTCGTCGGCGATCGATGCATGGCAGTACTCGTCGCGGTTGTGCAGTTTGACGGTTGCCCGGTTGATGGGCTGAATCACGTCGTCGTCCTCGATCAGGTCCAGGTACGAGGTGATGGAGATCTCCGCAACCGTCATGAACGCGAGCGAGCTGATCGCGGCAGACCAGGGGTCGTCACTGGTCGCCTGCGCCGCCCGCTGCCGGCGCACGGTGGAGCTGAACGGCAGTGAGCGTTCCGACAGAGCCCAGCCGCGTCCGCGCCTGGTGGCTGCGCTCGCGTTGAGGTGCATCAGGGTGTGGTACTGCTCGTCCACCATGGCCTGGGTCACCGCCACCGCGAGGGTGTCACCCATTCCGGTCTCGAAGACGTCTTGCGCCAACAGGGCGAAACCGGGATGAACGACATGCTGCTCGACGTCCATCACGTTCTTGTTGAACGCGATCCAGCCCCACGCCCGAAGTCGATCCTGCTGCTCGGGAGTGGCACCGGTGAAGGTGTCGTGCTCACCGAAGGGGATCAGAGCGTCGGGGAAATCCTGCTTGGACGCGTCGAACAGGTCGTCCAGCTCGGGTTCGGGCTTCTTGACCGTCGCGCGTTGCGACCAGTTCTTCGCCAACCGTGCGACGACTGCGCTCTCGACGACATCGTCGGAGTCGAATTCCGGCAACGACGGTTGCTCCAACATCGCGTGCCTCTGCTTCCGCACTCGTCCTACCGCGGCTATCGGCGATCACCGCTACCTCGAACGATACCGAACATCTCCGCACACAGAGCTCGATAGCGATCTCCGTTCCCGCCCAGAGCGGCCTCGGCCTGCACCAACAGGCGAGCGAAGTCGGCCTCGGAACCGGAATCGACGGTCTCGCTCACCGTCTGCGTGGCTCGGCGCAGCGCAGCCCTGGCATCGGCGGCGTGCGGATTGCCTGCCTGGACGTCCCAGTAGACCTCGGGCTCACCGCCGGTGATCCGAGCCAGCACCGCGAGCATCGTTGCGTTCGGGGGAGGCGCAACGGCGTCGATGTCGACGAACGGAAGGTCCAGTTCGGCCAGAGCCAGGCCGAACGCCAGCACACTGGCGTGCGTGAGCGCCTGCGTCGCCGCGGCGAGGCGATCGTGGCGTGCTGCGTCGAGCAGGACCACTCGACCGCCCCACCGCGCGATGCTCTCCAGGAAGGCATCCACCGGCGGACCTGGTCGGTGCACGACGGCGGCGACGGGGCGTCCGGTCATTCCGAGCGACGGGGCGAACATGGGATTGATTCCCACCGCGGCTCCGATCGGACGTGCGTCCTGCACACGGTCGGAGAAGCCGGACTTCACCGACAGAGTTTCCACCAGCAGCGCGTCGGGGTGCACCGCGGACAGGTCGGCCCGCAGTGCCACGGATTCGGGCACCGCCAGAATCACGGTGGCAGCCTTTTCCAGCACCGATTCGACCCGGCCGTCGGGGGCGGTGACATCGCCGGCGATCACCGCCGAACTACCGGGTACCGAGCCGCCGTGCACGTCCACGATGGTCACCGGCACGCCGTCCGCGATCAGGAGGCCGACCATCAAGCGGCCGACCGCTCCCGAGCCTCCGACCACGATCACGGAGTCGTCGGGCTTCGACCGTGTCCTCGAATTCATCGTTCGAGTATGTCAACGCGATGCGGCGGAGACCCAGATCGTGATGTCCGCGTGCACGACCTCGATGCCCGCGGTGTCTCGGATCGCCACGGGCACGACGATGTCGATGCCGTCGGTGATGGTCCCGAAGTCGGGGACCTCGTCCAGTTCGGCGACCGCGCGCAGTGATGTGGTGGCCTTCGTCAGGTACTGCACGGTCATGGATTTTGGAATCCACCGGTGCGAGGTGGGGACGGTCGCCTCGGCGAGCATGCCCATGGCGACCTCGGCGAGATTGCAGGCGGCGATGGCGTGGAACGTGCCCAGGTGGTTACGAATGCCGAACCACTTGGGTGCAGTCACCTCGCAGCGTCCCGGCTCGAGCGCGACGACACGGGGCAGTACGGATGCGAAGTACGGAACCCGCAGGCACATGCCGACGGAGAAGAGAGTGGAGCCGATAGTGTTGTTCGGTAGCTTCGACCAGGCGCGATAGGTCGCGCCGGTAGTGTTCTCGACGGTGGTCATGGCGCTACCTTACTGCTCGGTAAGGTAACGCGGCGGCAATCGATCGGGCCCGAGTTGATCTGGTGCCCGGTCTGCGGCATACTGGTCGGGTTGCCTGGACACGGGACGTGCATGCGTGCGGCCTGAAACAGGTGAGTCGGCCGAAAAGCCGACTGAGCAAGAACATGAGACCAGCGCTCCACGTGAGCGCGTCCGGAACACCAGCTCGATCGGTGCGGATTTCGTTCGATTCGGATGGTTGAGGCGAAAGTTTCAGCGCAGAAGAATGAGCGGAATCGCGACACGCCCGACCGCGTGGACCGGAGAACCATGACAGATGAAGAGCGGCAACGGAATCAGGTCACGCCTGGTCGTCAACGTTTTTCACTGTCGTGTGTGCACGAAGGCAGTTCGAGTCGGTGGGTTTCCCACGGCTCGGGGACTGTGCAGACGAGGTGGAGCAGGCCGAACGGCCCGTTCTACGACCAAGCGGCAAGAAAAGGACACTAAGCGTGGCGGGACAAAAGATCCGCATCAGGCTCAAGGCCTACGACCATGAGGCGATCGACGCGTCAGCGCGCAAGATCGTCGAAACGGTCACCCGTACGGGTGCCCGCGTCGTCGGACCGGTGCCGTTGCCGACAGAAAAGAACGTGTACTGCGTCATCCGTTCGCCGCACAAGTACAAGGACTCGCGCGAACACTTCGAGATGCGTACTCACAAGCGGCTCATTGACATCCTCGACCCGACACCGAAGACGGTGGACGCGCTCATGCGCATCGACCTCCCGGCCAGTGTCGACGTCAACATCCAGTGAGCGCGGAGACAACGATGACTGATAACAAGAACCGGCCTGCAACAGGAATTCTGGGCACCAAGCTCGGAATGACCCAGGTCTTCGACGAGAACAACCGCGTCGTTCCGGTGACCGTGATCAAGGCAGGCCCCAACGTGGTCACCCAGATCCGCACCCAGGAACGTGACGGCTACAGCGCCGTCCAGGTCGCATTCGGTGCGATCGACCCGCGCAAGGTGAACAAGCCCACCACCGGCCAGTTCGAGAAGGCAGGTGTCACGCCGCGTCGCCACATCGTGGAGATTCGCGTAGCCGACGCCTCGCAGTTCGAGGTCGGCCAGGAGCTCACCGCTGCAGTGTTCGAGGACGGCGCATACGTCGACGTCACCGGCACCAGCAAGGGCAAGGGCTTCGCCGGAACCATGAAGCGTCACGGCTTCAAGGGTCAGGGCGCGAGCCACGGCGCACAGGCCGTGCACCGTCGCCCCGGATCCATCGGTGGCTGCGCAACACCCGGTCGCGTCTTCAAGGGAATGCGCATGTCCGGACGTATGGGTGGCGACCGCGTCACGACGCAGAACCTCTCGGTCCACAAGGTGGACAGCGAGAACGGTCTTCTGCTGATCAAGGGAGCGATCCCGGGCCGTCGCGGCAACGTCGTGATCGTCAAGTCTGCATTGAAGGGTGGTGCACGGGCATGACCAGCCTCGAGAAGAACATCGAGACCAAGCTGACGCTCGATGTCAAGGAAGCCGGCGGCAAGACCAACGGCACCGTCGATCTCCCCGCGGAGATCTTCGACGCTCCGGCGAACATCGCGCTGCTGCACCAGGTCGTCATCGCACAGCTGGCAGCTGCTCGTCAGGGAACCCACTCCACGAAGACTCGTGGCGAGGTTCGCGGCGGTGGCAAGAAGCCGTACCGGCAGAAGGGCACCGGCCGCGCCCGTCAGGGCTCGACCCGCGCTCCTCAGTTCGTCGGCGGTGGCACGGTCCACGGACCGCAGCCGCGCGACTACAGCCAGCGGACCCCCAAGAAGATGAAGGCCGCCGCATTGCGCGGAGCCCTCTCCGATCGGGCCCGCAGCGAGCGTCTGCACGTCATCACCGAACTGGTTGCCGGACAGGTTCCGTCCACCAAGGGTGCGAAGACGTTCCTCGCCGAGATCTCGGACCGCAAGAAGGTCCTGCTCGTCGTCGGCCGCGAGGACATCGCAGCCTGGAAGAGCGTTCAGAACCTGGACGGCGTGCACCCCATTGCACCCGACCAGCTCAACACCTACGACGTGCTCAACGCCGATGATGTCGTTTTCAGCGTGGAAGCGCTGAACACCTTCATCGCTGGGCCTGCAAAGAACGAGGAGGCAAGCAAGTGACCACGATCGCCGATCCCCGCGACATCTTGCTGGCACCGGTCATCTCCGAGAAGTCCTACGGACTGATCGAAGAGGGCACCTACACGTTCCTGGTGCACCCGGACTCGAACAAGACGCAGATCAAGATTGCCGTCGAGAAGATCTTCGACGTCACCGTGACCAGCGTCAACACGATGAACCGTCAGGGCAAGCGTAAGCGGACCCGGTTCGGTTACGGCAAGCGCAAGGACACCAAGCGCGCGCTCGTAACGCTCTCCGCCGACAGCAAGCCCATCGAGATCTTCGGAGGTCCGGTCGCGTAAGCGACTGGGACTCTTCGGATATAGAGGACGAGAAGACTCATGGCAATCCGTAAATACAAGCCGACAACCCCGGGCCGTCGTGGCTCCAGCGTTTCCGATTTCGCTGAGATCACGCGTTCGACCCCCGAGAAGTCGCTGATCCGCCCGCTGCACGGTCGCGGTGGACGTAACGCACACGGTCGTATCACCACCCGGCACAAGGGTGGCGGTCACAAGCGTGCGTACCGTCTCATCGATTTCCGTCGTAACGACAAGGACGGCGTGCCGGCCAAGGTCGCTCACATCGAGTACGACCCCAACCGCACCGCGAACATCGCACTGCTGCACTTCGCAGACGGCGAGAAGCGCTACATCGTCGCACCCAAGGGCATCGCCCAGGGCTCGCCGATCGAGCAGGGTGCCAACGCCGACATCAAGCCCGGCAACAACCTGCCCCTGCGCAACATCCCGACGGGTACGACCATCCACGCGGTCGAACTCCGTCCGGGTGGTGGCGCGAAGATGGCCCGCTCCGCCGGAGCGAGCATTCAGCTCCTCGGTAAGGAAGGCCCCTACGCCACGCTGCGTATGCCGTCCGGTGAAATCCGTCGCGTCGACGTGCGCTGCCGCGCAACCGTCGGCGAGGTCGGCAACGCCGAGCAGTCGAACATCAACTGGGGCAAGGCTGGCCGCATGCGCTGGAAGGGCAAGCGCCCGACAGTTCGTGGTGTCGTGATGAACCCGGTCGACCACCCGCACGGTGGCGGCGAGGGCAAGACCTCCGGTGGACGCCACCCGGTCAGCCCCTGGGGACAGCCGGAAGGCCGTACCCGCAAGAACAAGGCGAGCGACAAGCTGATTGTCCGTCGTCGTCGTACCGGCAAGAACAAGCGCTAGGAGGGAGTTCAGAATGCCACGCAGCCTGAAGAAAGGCCCGTTCGTAGACGATCACCTCCTCGCGAAGGTTGACGTCCAGAACGACAAGGGAACCAAGCAGGTCATCAAGACCTGGTCCCGTCGATCGACAATTTTGCCCGACTTCATCGGTCACACTTTCGCCGTCCACGACGGTCGCAAGCACGTACCGGTGTTCGTGTCCGACTCCATGGTCGGCCACAAGCTCGGGGAATTCGCACCGACCCGCACGTTCAAGGGTCACATCAAGGACGACCGGAAGGCGAAGAGGCGATGACCAACTTCACCCCCACCGCCAATCCGACTGCCAAGGCCGTAGCGAAGCACGTTCGCGTCACGCCGATGAAGGCACGTCGCGTCGTGGATCTGGTTCGCGGGCGCTCCGTCGAGGACGCGCTCAACATCCTCAAGTTCGCGCCGCAGGCAGCGAGCGAGCCGGTCGCCAAGGTGATCGCCTCCGCAGCGGCCAACGCCGAGAACAACCTGGATCTCGATCCCAGCACGCTGATCGTCGCCACTGCATTCGTCGACGAGGGTGCAACCCTCAAGCGATTCCAGCCGCGCGCTCAGGGCCGGGCATTCCGGATCCGCAAGCGCACCAGCCACATCACGGTGATCGTCGAAAGCCTGCCCAAGACCGGCGGAACGTCTCGCAACCGTCGTAAGGGCCAGGCGTCCAAGGAAGGGGCTCAGTAGTGGGTCAGAAAATCAACCCGCACGGCTTCCGCTTGGGTATCACCACTGACTGGAAGTCGCGCTGGTACGCAGACAAGCAGTACTCGGAGTACGTCAAGGAAGACGTCGAGATCCGCAAGCTTCTTGCCACCGGCATGGAGCGCGCAGGAATCGCGAAGGTCGAGATCGAACGCACCCGTGACCGTGTTCGCGTGGACATCCACACGGCACGTCCGGGCATCGTCATCGGTCGTCGTGGCGCCGAGGCCGACCGCATCCGCGGAGCTCTCGAGAAGCTGACCGGCAAGCAGGTTCAGCTCAACATCCTCGAGGTCAAGAACGCCGAGTCCGAGGCTCAGCTCGTGGCCCAGGGTGTTGCCGAGCAGCTCAGCAACCGCGTCGCATTCCGTCGCGCGATGCGTAAGGCCATCCAGTCGGCCATGCGTCAGCCGAACGTCAAGGGCATTCGTGTTCAGTGCTCCGGCCGTCTCGGTGGTGCCGAAATGTCTCGCTCGGAGTTCTACCGCGAGGGACGCGTTCCCCTGCACACGCTCCGTGCCGACATCGACTACGGGCTGTACGAGGCCAAGACCACCTTCGGCCGCATCGGCGTGAAGGTCTGGATCTACAAGGGCGACATCGTCGGTGGACGGCGTGAACTCGCTGCCGCTGCGGCTCCGGCCGCCGGTGCAGACCGTCCCCGTCGTGAGCGTCCCACTCGTCCGCGTCGCAGCGGTGCCTCGGGCACCACGGCGACCAGCACCGAGGCCGGCCGCGCGGCATCCGCAACCGAGGCTCCGGCCTCGACCGAACCCACTCAGGAGGGCTGACGCATGTTGATCCCCCGCCGGGTCAAGCACCGCAAGCAGCACCACCCGAAGCGTTCGGGTGCCGCCAAGGGCGGAACTCAGGTGACATTCGGTGACTACGGCATCCAGGCTCTCGAGCCCGCCTACATCACCAACCGTCAGATCGAGTCCGCTCGTATCGCGATCACTCGCCACATCAAGCGTGGCGGCAAGGTCTGGATCAACATCTTCCCGGACCGCCCGCTCACCAAGAAGCCTGCCGAGACCCGCATGGGTTCCGGTAAGGGTTCGCCCGAGTGGTGGATCGCCAACGTCAAGCCGGGTCGCGTGCTCTTCGAGCTGTCGTACCCCGACGAGACCATCGCGCGTGAGGCACTGACTCGCGCCATCCACAAGCTGCCCATCAAGGCACGCATCATCACCAGGGAGGAGCAGTTCTGATGGCTACCGGAACCCCAGCCGCAGAGCTCCGCGAGCTCACCGGTGAAGAGCTGGTCACCAAGCTGCGTGAGTCGAAGGAAGAGCTGTTCAACCTTCGTTTCCAGATGGCTACCGGCCAGCTGGACAACAACCGTCGACTGCGCACCGTCCGTCACGAGATCGCGCGCATCTACACCGTCCTGCGCGAGCGTGAGCTCGGCTTGGCATCTGGTCCTTCCGAGGACACTGCAGGTGACGCGGCATGAGCGAGGAAAAGACTGTGACTGAAGAGCGCAACAACCGTAAGGTTCGGATCGGCTACGTCGTATCCGACAAGATGGAGAAGACGATCGTGGTCGAGCTCGAGGACAGGGTCAAGCACCCCCTCTACAGCAAGATCATCCGTCGCACCACCAAGGTCAAGGCACATGACGAGAAGGGCGACGCCGGCGTAGGCGATCGCGTTCAGCTCATGGAGACCCGCCCGCTGTCCGCCACGAAGCACTGGCGACTGGTCGAGGTTCTCGAAAAGGCCAAGTAGTACCTGCACCACAAATGCCCGCTCCCTTCCTGGGAGCGGGCATTTTGTGTTTCGGCCGCGCGGCCTATCTGCCCAGCAAGCCGCCGAGCGCCCCGCCGACACCTGCCTGTTCACCGCTACCGCTGCCGCCGACCAGTCCGCCCGGCGGTTGCTCCGACGGCTGAACCACGACGAATCCCTGACCCGCGAACTCGAGGGTGAATCTTTCTCCTGTGGTGCGCCCGATGAGTGTGCCGAGGCCGAACGAATCGTTCTTCTTGACTCTCGTCTGCAAGGAAGACGACCATGCGACCGCAGCCTGCGGATCGGCGAAGGTGGGCTGGTCGACGTTCAGCACCACCGGAATCCCGTCGGTCGTGATGGCGATCCGACCGCGCCCGGAGAAGACACAGTTGAAGAAGCCCGCGTTACCGCCCGCTGCAGCTCCCTGTACACGTTTGATGTCGTAACTCAGTGAACTCTCGAAGGCGAGAACGTTGGCACCGTTGATGGTCAACCCGTCGGTACCGTCCAGATCGATGAGGTGCACGTCCTGTGCGGCATTGGCGAGGAAGAGGTCGCCCTGACCCGTGACTTTCATCAGAGGGACACCCTCGCCCGAGAGCGCCTGCTTGAGCGCCCGGCCGATGCCACCGGAGCCCTTGGCCTCGAACTGCAGATTGCCCTGATACGCGACCATCGAACCGGCCCGGGCCATCACGTCGCCGTTCATCCCGATGCGGCACATCTTGCTGCCCTGCTTCTGAATACCCGAACCGGGAACCTCGGCGTGGGCGGGCGTGAACAGTTCGCTTCTCATGGCCAGAACTCCTGGATGGACGGGTGAATGCACGGGTGGCGAGGTGGTGGTCGGTGATGGCTCGTGCGGGGTGTCGGGCGTCGGCTCGTCGTGCTCGACACTGATACCGAACGCCGTGGCCAACCCCGCGAGTCCATCGGCGTATCCCTGGCCGACGGCGCGGATCTTCCACTGCTCGCCGCGCCGGTAGAACTCGAGACACACCAGCGCGCTCTCGTCTCCGAGCGCATCGGCGGTGAATCCGATCAGCGCGGTGCCCGACGCATCGGACACCGTCACCGCCGTCGGGCCTGCAGCGGCGAACGTCGCGGGTCCGGTTCCGTCGAGGGACGCCGCCACGGCGACGGTATCGACGCCGGCCGGGACGGCGGTGGCGTCGAACATCAGTTGGTGCCCGGTCGGTACGCGGCGGTACTCGACGCCGGGGGCGGTGGGCTGGTTGTAGAACACCAGGTCCGCGTCAGAACGCACCCGGCCGTCCGGCCCCAGCAGCAGCGCGGAGACGTCGACCGAGGTCGACGCCGCGAGCGTCACCGTCAGGGGGCCGGCCGGAGCGGGGCAGTTCTCCCCGCGAGCGAGGGTCTTCATCGAACCCAGTGTGCCACTGTCACGGCGTCAGGACTGCCGAGCCAACTCGATGACTTCTTCTTCGGTCGGCGGGCTCTTCGGGTGGTAGGACAGGCACAGGGGAGTGGCCGTGCGTCGGAATTCCGCGCCCTCCACCGCCGCGTAGAACTGGCCGGCGGGCAGGCGTCCGACGTCGGGAACCGAGCCACCTTTCACCCGCGCCATCTCTTTGGCTGCCTCGACCTGCGATGGGCTGTTGAGCAGGCCGTAGAACTGAGTGGACGCATTGCCCGCGATGCGGTTGTGCAGGCCCTTCGGGGATTGCGTGGCGAACACCAGGCCCAGTCCGTACTTGCGTGCCTGTGACGCCAGGGCCAGGGTGCTGTGGGTGGCCGCGGTGCTCCGGTCGGACGGCGCGAAGTTCTGCGCCTCGTCCATGACGAACAGTCCACCGAGGGGCCGGTCGCCGGCGGGGTTCTTCTTGATCCAGGCGAACAGCCCCATCTGGAGTTGGTTGACGAAGCTCTGCTTCTGCTCGTCGGTGGTCAGGCCCGCGAGGTTGATCACCGATACCCGGGCTTTCTTACCCTCGGCCGGAGTCAGCAGAACAGCAGGATCGACCGGCGTGCCCGCGCCGGCGAACATCGGATCGTTCGCGGCGGCGGCCTTGAGGTTCTCGGCCAGACCGGCAGCGATGCGGACCGCGTCGCGCATCTCGCTCGCGTCCTCGGGGAACTCTTCCAACAGGTCGATGAAGTCGGACAGATCCCCGCCCTGCGGACGACGACCGAACTGATCGAGGGCCGACTTCAGTACTGCTCGACCATGTTTGGCCTTCTGCGACGTGCCGAGTACACCTGCGGCCGGTTCGAGCGAGGCCAAGGCGGACTCGACCGAGGCCTCGAACTCGTCCGCGTCACCCACGACACTGGCGAAGTCGGGAAGGGGCTGGAAGCTGAGCGGACGACCGGCGGACTTGCGCGGCGTCCACACCACGACGTCGGTGTCGCGCAGGTACGCCGTTGCCTTGGCCTCGTCACCCGGTGGCCAGGTCCTCTCGTCCTCGGGCCATGCGGTGCCGAGCCGAGCGAGGTCGTTGTTGACGTCCAGCACGATCGCCGAAACACCCTGCAGGGCGCACTCTTCCACCAATCGGCGGATCAGAACCGTCTTGCCCGAGCCGGACCCCGCGAAGATCGCCGTGTGCTTGCGCAGCGCTTCGAGTGGAATGGCGACGTCCGCGCCGGTGCTCAGTTCGGCACCGACCACGATGGACGGTCGCCGCGCCGCGGCGGGCTGCGCGGCAACGCTCGGAATCTCGGGTTCGATGAGGGCGGTGTCGTCGTCGACGACACTCACAGCGGGAAGAACAGCCCCGAAGAGTTCGACATCGTGTGCCGGCTTACGTGCAAGCAGCCAGGACGTGAGCGCGGGGGAGTTCTCGGCCAACAGGATCGACAACGCCGCCAGCGCCCTGCGGTCCTCGTCGCCGAAGGGCACCACGATGCCTCCGGCGCGGCGCAAGGCCGCGATCGTCTGCTCGGTCTTCGCGCCGTTCGGCCACGGCTCGTTTCTGATCAGGATCAACCGTCGCCTCGGCATGTCGATGCGTAGGCCCGCCGTTGTCACTGCTCGCTCGACTCGTGCCAGCGCGGCGCGGGCGTTGCCGGACGTGACCGCGCGGAAGCACCAGTGCTCCTCGTCGTCGGTATCGGTGTCGACTGTGTGGCGCAGGCGGGCGTGCAGCGCGGGCTTGCCGCTCGGCGGTGGGTCCTGGGCCAGGCTGTCGTCGGACGACTGATGCTCGTGAATCCACGCGGTCAATCCCGCCGACAGTAGTGCCGGAACGATCGAGTCCTCGCTGTCGGGTCGCAGTGGAACCGAGACGTCGACCTGCTCGCGCAGTTGCTTGTAGCGATCGTCGAGGATGTCGAGTTCGTCGACCCGTGCCTGGGGTAGGTCCGGCGCATCGGTCGGACCCGACCTGTCGGTGAAGCTCTCCAACTCCGACGCGACGCCGGTGTCGAGGCAGTGCCTGATGTGCCGGTCGACGGCGATGAGAAGCTGGCGCGGAGTGAAGTCCGGAGCCTGCTCGAACGCGTCGGGCGCGACCGGCCACGTGGGGTGAGGAGGGACGAACCCGGCTTCGAGGAAGCATGCTGCCAGACGTCGTCCGAGAAGCAGGCGTCCGATGTCCGACGAGGGAATCGGCTTGAGCGACTGAGTGACTCGGAAACGGTCACGCATCGGCGCGACTCCGCGCGCGGCGATCAGTTCCCAGGCGCTCGACAGCGCGGAGAGCACCGAGGCTGTGCGAGGGAGGGTCTCGCGCAGCGACATCAAACCGTGCGCGAGCTGTTCGACGACCTTGTCTTCCTGCGCGTCGGCGAACTCCTGATCCGATCCGGTACGAGACTGCGCCACGAGCGTGTCGATCTGGTCGATCGCGAGAATCGTCGGACCGGTGATGGCGAGCAGGCGCGAGATGTTCTCGGCGATGCCCTGATGGCCGAGCTCGGCCCGGCGAATGCCCCAGGCCGAGAACTCGTCGGGATCGACGTCGTCGATCGACTGCAGGTACGCGTCACCGAGATCCTGAACGGCCGAGTCGGGGGCGATGGACAGCACGAGCGCGCGCAACGTGTGCTGCGACGTCCGTCGATGGCGGGGGTGGACCTTGTAGACCGCAGTGACGAAGTCGTTCAACGTGTCCGCGTCGATCATGTTCTCGCCCATGATCTTTGCGCGCTGATCGTCGGGGATCTCGCCGATCTCGCACAGGCGTCGGAGGAGTAGTGCGAGCTGGCTGTCCGATCCGCGGCCGGACGGACGCATCAGGTCGTCGAGCATCCCCATCAGCGTCGAGCGCCAGAATCCAGCGGCGTCGAGCAACCTGATCAGGAAGAAGTAGCCGCCCTTGAGCTGCACTTCTTCTCGTACCTGGCCGAGCAGGTGCGTCTTGCCCGAACCGGCCGGGCCGCGCACGACGACGCCCAGCGGACTGGCGTCGTCGGAGGCGTCCGCGTCGTCGTAGGCATTCATCACCTCGAGGAACACACGTTCGTGCATTCCCGGCACGTGCACGTTCGACTGCGAACGCCACACGTCGTCGGGTGTCGGTGCCCAGCTCAACCGCACCGATTCGAGAGCTCGGATCTGCTCGTTGTCCGTCATCGTCGACTCAACGCCCATCATGGTTCGATCGAGAGAAGGTGGTTCTGCTGGTTACCGACGACGACGGCCGCAGCGCGCTCTTCGTCGGTCAGAGTCTTCTGATTCTCTTCGGGAATCAACGCCACGTCCGCAGCGCGGCGCAGGCGCGCCAGTGCGTCGTCCAGATCGGTTCTGGGTATGTCCCGCAACTCGTTTCGCAGCCTGGAGAGTCGGACAGTGCTGCCGGGTTCGCGCGCGAGCCGTGCGTAGGCCGCGCGAATCGAGGCTTCGATGTCGACGGTCTCGTCGGACTTCTCGGATGTGTCGGCGGGTGCGGGCGCGTCCTCGCGGGGCGAGAACACATCCGCCGGACGGCTGTCGGTGCGATCGAGCCATCGACGCAGCCCGGCCAATACGGTGAACATCGCCTTGCCTGCGCCGGTCGATCGAGCCGGAGGTTCACCGCCGATGAGGTCGCCGCAGGTGCGCCACCCCTTGTCGGTGAGTTCGAGTGTCATCGGGCGCACAGATGAATTCACTTCGATCAGACCGGCGTTCTTCAGCTTGTCGCGGGACGGCTTCGCGAGCTCGGGGCCCATCGCTCTGAGTTCGGAATTCTTGACCGGACTTGCCTCGGCCATCAGGACGAGCAGCACAGCCGCTTCGGTCCCGTTCAGGTCTTCGGTACTCATCGAGGATCCCCCTTCGATCGTCTTCTCGATACTGCCTCGCGGATGGTAGCGACTGCACGTTGCGGATCGTCGATCACCTGAGCGTTGGTGAAGCGCAGCACCATGTAGCCGTGTGTCTGCAGCTCGTTGTCACGGACGCGGTCCTCGGCGAAACGTTCGGGTGCGCGGTGTTCGCTGCCGTCGATTTCCACGACGATCTTCTCGGTGCGCCACAGTACGTCGACGGTGAACGGTCTGCTGAGCTCGCCGAGCCGAATCGAGCGATTGTGCTCCCTTCCGGTGGCCCACTCGTGCACGTCCAGCGCTCGGTACAAGCGCTTCTCCGGATCACTGGCCGGGTGCGGATGTCCGGCGATCGGTGGATAGCTCAGTGGGCGAAAGCGATCGAGAACCGTGCTGACGCCGGTGGGCACTGCGGGTGCACGCACCGACACCGACGGGAACCGATCCATGCCCGACGCTCCGTCTCCGATGACCCACACCGCCATCTCGGCGTGCGTGCACAACCATTCCGCTGCTGCGGCGACGACTCCGGCGTCCGTTCCGAAGGGCACGACCGACACGAGGGCAGCAGTGCTTCGCTGCTGAGCGGAGGCGAGTACTCGAGCCGACCCTGCGGCTCTGGTCTCGACGGTGAATGCGGTTCGACGCGGCGACCGCCCCGCGACTGCGGCGTCG
The DNA here is from genome assembly GCF_002259145.1 of Rhodococcus sp. 15-2388-1-1a. NCBI lineage: Bacteria > Bacillati > Actinomycetota > Actinomycetes > Mycobacteriales > Nocardiaceae > Rhodococcus > Rhodococcus sp. 15-2388-1-1a. The sequence continues at coordinate 245,909 of NZ_NPFP01000039.1, forward strand.
GCGAGGGCCCCGACGTACGGACCGAAGTGCGCTGTGCCGCCGGCGAACCGTACGGCAGCGACGCGTGCAGCGCGCCGATCCAACGTCGACGAGCCTTCGTGGTGGTCGAATTCCGTGAGCAACAGCGGAACCGAGTCGACTGCCGCCTTCTCGAGTTCTGCGACCACCACGTCGACGAGATCGACGGCACGGTTCGCCGTCGCGGGATCGACCGCGAAGAACACGATCGAGGGCGCGTCCGACGGCAGAGGGTTCACGGACTCGGCGAGTTCCCGCTCGGTGGCACCGTGCAGTCGGACGACCCGATCCAGTGGCAGACTCGACCACCAACCGTTGTCGCCCGTCGACGTCATCGCCGCGCCCCGCTGATCCGAAGATGTCCCATCTCCGAAACCGTACCGAGAGTTCTGTGTTCGCAGGCGACGGCCGGTGCTCGAACGATGGCGATTTGGATCCTGAAGGCCTGTTCCCCTACACTTGACCGGTTGCCTGTGGCAGCGGTGTGCCTTCGTGCGCTCGCTCCCGGCAGCCGACCGCGCGTGTCGGGACGGAAATCCGGCACGTACGTACATCCAGGTCAAGGAGAAGTTAGTGATTCAGCAGGAGTCGCGAGTACGCGTCGCTGATAACACGGGCGCGAAGGAAATCCTTTGCATCCGCGTTCTCGGTGGTTCGTCACGTCGCTACGCCGGAATCGGCGACATCATCGTAGCTACGGTGAAGGACGCCATTCCCGGTGGAAACATCAAGAAGGGTGAGGTCGTCAAGGCCGTCATCGTCCGCACCATCAAGGAGCGTCGCCGTCCGGATGGCTCGTACATCCGTTTCGACGAGAACGCTGCGGTGCTGATCAAGCCCGACAACGATCCCCGTGGAACTCGTATCTTCGGCCCGGTCGGCCGTGAGCTGCGTGAGAAGAAGTTCATGAAGATCGTCTCGCTCGCCCCGGAGGTGCTGTAAATGAAGGTGCACAAGGGCGACACCGTTCTCGTGATCGCAGGCAAGGACAAGGGTGCCAAGGGCAAGGTCATTCAGGCCTACCCCGCTGACTCCAAGGTTCTGGTCGAGGGTGTGAACCGCATCAAGAAGCACACCGCGGTCTCCGCCAACCAGCGCGGCGCATCCTCGGGTGGCATCGTCACTCAGGAAGCCCCGATCCACGTATCGAACGTCGCAGTGGTCGACTCGGACGGAAACCCCACTCGCGTGGGCTACCGGACCGATGAGGAATCCGGCAAGCGCGTTCGTGTTTCCCGCAAGAACGGGAAGGACATCTGAGATGACTACCACCGAAAACATCGCGGGCGAACAGCCCCGCCTCAAGGCGCGCTACCGCGCCGAGATCAAAGACGCCCTGAACACCGAATTTGCATACGAGAACGTCATGCAGATCCCCGGCATCGTCAAGGTCGTCGTCAACATGGGTGTCGGCGACGCCGCCCGTGACGCCAAGCTGATCAACGGTGCAGTTGCCGACCTCGCTGCCATCACCGGCCAGAAGCCGGAGATCCGCAAGGCTCGCAAGTCCATCGCACAGTTCAAGCTGCGCGAAGGAATGCCCATCGGCGCACGCGTCACCCTCCGTGGCGACCGCATGTGGGAGTTCCTCGACCGTCTGGTCTCCATTGCCCTTCCCCGAATCAGGGACTTCCGCGGCCTCTCGGGCACGCAGTTCGACGGCAACGGAAACTACACGTTCGGCCTCAACGAGCAGTCGATGTTCCACGAGATCGACGTGGACAAGATCGACCGTCCGCGCGGCATGGACATCACCGTAGTAACCACCGCAACCAACAACGAAGAAGGCCGCGCGCTGCTCAAGCACCTCGGCTTCCCGTTCAAGGAGAACTGAGTCCATGGCGAAGAAGGCATTGGTCAACAAGGCCAACAAGAAGCCGAAGTTCGCGGTGCGTGCATACACTCGCTGCAACCGCTGCGGCCGTCCCCATTCCGTGTTCCGCAAGTTCGGCCTCTGCCGTATCTGCGTGCGCGAGATGGCACACGCCGGAGAGCTTCCCGGAGTTCGCAAGAGCTCCTGGTGATCTGAGGCCTCCGGGCTTCACCACACCACGCTGATGGGCGTGGGTTCCGACAGGAACCCACGCCCATTTCGTGTTTCTCAGGGCTCCCGACTCATACCGACCACAGGTCGTGTCGTAGCTCCAGCGAGCGGACCAGACCTACCGCCGCATGATGAACCTCGTTGTCGACGATCAGCAGCAGACCACGCTCGGACATCGCCGACGCGAAGGCGTCGGCGGAGACGGTCCTACATCCGGGCGGCATATCCGAGTCGCCGAGTTCCCGATAGGTGTCGGCAATCGCTACTACGTCCGCGACCGGATCGAAGCCCCAGACGGTCACGAAATGTCCTACGCTCCAATCGAATTCGGTCAGTTCGGCGGTGTGTACATTCGCCACCAGGCCGAATCGGAAGGGCGCGTCGGCAAGGCGAGCAAGTAACAGGCGCAATCCCTCGGCACCGGGCCCCATGATCGGAACGACAGCAACGCGGTGATCGGTCGCCGTCTCGATGCCCGCCGCGAGACCTGCCGCTGTGGTTCCGGCCGTATCGGTCGATACGGCCCTCGGCAACACATCCCACCCATCGGTGAGCCGGGGCGTTCCGGGAGGACGGGCCGACTCGATCTCGCCCGGCCAGATCGCGGATCCCGATGCGATCGCAAGTGCGGTGACGTCCGGTGCGTCGTCGCCGATGACGGCTGTCAGCGCTACCGATGCCGAGAACGGTCCGCAGAGTTGATCCGGTTGCGGCAGAACACGATCGAGTGCAGAGACGATCGCACCTGCGCCGGGGAACCGTCGCAGCATGTCAGTAGATCCAGCGCAACGATTCGAGCAGTTCGTCCTCCGTGTGACTGTCCGCCCACGCTGCATCGGCGTCCCGGCACGCAACGAACGCGCCCAGAAGATCCTCGCCCAACACGTTCGCGATCAGTTCGGACGACAGCAGGTTCTCCCGCTGCTGAGCATGGGTCGTCGCGAGTGGGGAGATGCCAGCGGCGTCGCGTCGGGGATCATCCCAGCTGCCCACATCTTCCTGAACCGGTGGCGGCAACTGCGCGCCATCTGCCACACCCGACAGGCCGGCCGCGATCGTGACGGCCAGCGCCAGATACGGATTGGCGGACGCGTCGCACGCCTTCAACTCGACGTTGGTGTGTTCCGGGCCGAGAAGGGGAGTGGCAGGCACGAGTCGCACTGCAGCCTCCCGGTTTTCGACGCCCCAGAATCCGAAGGCACCGGCCCAATAGCCGGGTCGACGGCGCAGCAAGGACCCCGAACTCGGTGCCGTGATGGCCGTGAGTCCCGAGAGTTCTCGAACCAGGCCAGCGATGTACGACCGCCCGGTCTCGGACAATCCGTGCTCTCCGTCCCCGGTCAACGCGTTGTGACCGTTGCGGACCAGCGACGTGTGCAGATGCCAACCATTCCCTGCACTGCTCGACGACGGCAGGGGAGCGAAGCCTGCCCGCAGGCCCTGAGCTTTCGCCGCTGAGTGGATGGTCTGCCGCGCGAGTACTTGCGCGTCGGCCGCAGCAAGTGGGTCGAGTGGACTCAATGCGATCTCCAGCTGCGAGCCGCCGTACTCGGCATGAATCTGACCGATGTCGAGGCCATTCGCAGACAGCGCCTGGAGCAACAGAACGACGAATTCGTCGACATCGCGTACTGCGTTCGCCGAGTAGGCAGGTCCCCGATGAGCGGACAGGCCGTCCGATTCGCGAGTCAGCGCGAACTCGATCTCGAATCCGGCCCGCACCTCGAAACCGGCATCGGCCGCCAGTTGCACCTGCCGCTCGAGAACAGCGCGTTGATCGTAGGGCCAGGGAGTGCCGTCCGCCGAGAGCTGCCGGCCGTGCACCCAGGCCAAGCCTGGTTGGCCGGCCAGTGCGACCACGCTCGACGCGTTGTCGATCACCGGAATCAACCGCACATCGCCGGACGGCGTCGACAGTCCATCGTGGGCGAACGTGATCCCGTCGTGCGAATCGAACACCGCGAACACCGCGGTGACTCCTACTCCGCGTCGCGCGACTGCCGTCAATTCTGCGGTGGGCACGGTGCGTGATCGGACGATGCCGTTGTTGTCGACCCAGCCGATGGTGACCCCGACGATGTTGCGGTCGCGCAGAGTGTGGGTGAGGTGGTCGATGTCGACAGCCTTCGAGTCCGTCATGGTCCGACGTTAGCGAAGAAGTGCTCGTCGGGGTGTCCAACTGGGCCTGCGGGTTGCGAAAAGGCTTGGCTACGCGGAAACTGAGCGGTTGCCCGCGCTTCATCGTCTCTGCGGTTGAGCCCAGGGCGGCGTCGACGCGGCGGTGAGTCTCACGGACGACATTGGAAGAGGTTGAAGCGTGCCCGAGGCCTGCATCTGAACCTCCGGACCGTGTCAGGGCGCGTTGTGATGTCAGGTGCCGAATGACAGTTACTGGTTGTCGACAGTCATGCTCCCGAGCACGTGAATTTCGGGCCGGTTTTCAGTCGCGTTACAGCTGGCCTCCAGGTGCCAGACTGCCCTTCCTCAGTCGGTGAACAGGCCGATGAAGTACTCATTATCGGAGCTGATCCTGAAATCGCCCTCGATGTACTTGGCGAACTTCGGCACGTCGGCCAATGGGACTGGGTACGGTCCCATTTCTAGTGGAAGTTCACTTTCATCGACGTCAATCAGTTCTCTGATTTCGTCTCCGGTGATAGCAGTCAGGGGATAGCTGTCCGCGATCAAATCGGTTTGGTTATCGTATGATTCCAAGTACCACATTGTCCTCTCCTTGTTGGTAGTAGTCAGACCGTGCTGCCTTATTCTCGAGCGGTCGTGAACCGGCGTCGTCTCCGGTTCGAGTTACCAAGATGTCGGGCCTCGGTTGGTCATCGACCAGGCTTTCTAGTGGAATCTGGGGGCTTGGTTTGTGCTCCGGTATTCGGATCGAATTCGCCTAAGTGCTTGCCGTTCTTGCTGTATTTCTCGACTGCGCCGTGTTGGCTATCCCATTCGTAGATGTTCCCTTTGTCGTCAGTCCACCGCGTTCTGCGGTTGAGCGGTTTTCCTCGTGTGGCGTTTGGAAAGCCTGGCAGACCGCCCCGGGGCGCGGGATGGTAGTGCCAATTTCCCCCACCAGTGTTTGCGTTGAAGGTCGTCGGACTTGCTTGTAGGAGCGGTTGCACGTCCATCGCAATTCCGATGGCCGCCGCCCCGGTTGCCACGGTGACACCGACGGCAATTGCGGACGCCGCTTCCACTCCGGTGAGGACGGCGATGACACTTCCGGCGATTACGCTGCCCGTCGCGCCGGTAACGGCGACCGTTCCCACACCGAGGGTGAAGAAGCCGGCAACTGCACCGGCGATCGTGCCGGCAACGATGGCTGTTCCCACGATATCGATGACGCTCTGGTGAGCGTCCTGAATGGTCGAGGCCCATTCGCCGCAAGCGCTCGCGAGAGTGTCGAACTGGTCGGCGACGTTGTGCGCAGCGCTGTAGACACCGTCCATTTGGGCGAGGGCCTGCGGCACTTCGTCGGAGGCAAGTTCCTCCATGTCGGTCCACGCGGAGTTCGTGGCGTCGCTCGCTCGTCTCAGCTCTTCGGCGGCGGTGCGCCACGCGCTTCCGAGACCCCGCAACTTCTCCGGATCACCGTTGGGCCACATGTGGCCCTGAAGCCATCGCGTGATCAGCCCCCACCCCATCGGGGCGTCGGTGTCGCCGCCGTAGGAACCGTTGAACCGCGGTGTACTCGTATGAGGAAGTTGTGGGGGAGCGGGCAGCGGCGGGGTCGGCGGAACAGTGTTCGCATTCTCTGCGTTGGCGTGGTTGACGCCGGTTGTTGCAAGCAGGTCGTGGAGCTTGCCGAACGCATTCGCGATGTCGGTCCCCGCGGTGACTGCGTCGAATGCCGCGGAGTCGTAGCTGTCTGCCCAAGACTTTCCGGCGTTGTCGGTGCCTGCGCAGCCCCAGTTCCGGTGGAGTTCCGCGGCGAGTTCCGCTATCGCGCCGCTCGAGATGGTCTTGGCGCTGCTGTACTGGGAGGCCGCATCGGCAAGGATGTGCGGGTCGACGCTGATCGGGGCCATCAGGGCCACATTCGCTTGTTGTGGTCGACGGCTGCGCGGTAGCGATCATGGGCGCCTCGCGCCAGCGTGCCGAGTTGCGCCAGCGCGGTTCGCATATCGTTCAATTCCTGCCGGAGCAGCTCGTGCTTCGAGCGGTGAGCCTCAGCCGCTTCGCCCTCCCATTCGATGCCGAGATCGTTCACCTCGCGCTCCACATCGGCGATAGCCGATTCGATCGTGGCTCCAACTATGTGTGCGCGATCGACAAGAGCGAGAATCTGCTCGACGTCGGCGACGTAGCGCGCCGTCAACGGTCCAACCGAAGGCCGGAATCCACCACGTGTTCATCGATCACGTTGTCCGATGCGGCATATTCGGTCGCAATGCCATCGAGCAGCCACGCGTCCTCGGTGAGCGCGCCGCATATCTTCCGAGCCGAATCGACCCACTCCGCCCACAGAACTGCATGGGAATCGGCCGCAGCGCCTGTCCAGGAGGTCTCCAGCAATTCCTCTGCGGCGAGACGGACGATATCGATGTCATCCCACAACACGTCGGCGAGGCCGGACATCCGAGCAGAGGCACGGCGGATCCGATCGGGATCGGCTTTCACAGGGTCGTGCGGGACGAACCCGGCCATGGTGGGACGTCGACCGTCCTGGCAACAGAATCGGTTGTGCGCATCGAACCCCCCGGAGCGATGAAATGATGTCGGAAGACTACTGCACCGAACCGACTGGCTCGGCCGTACCCGCCCCGTCCTTCCGGCATGGTGTTCGTCGAGCGCTACCACGCCCGATTTTGAGAACGGCACCCGGTTCCCTACACTAGAGCGGTTGCCCGGGCTTCGTCGTGCCTGCACGCGAGTCCTTGCAATAGAAACGCAACCTCGAGTTCTCCGTACGTCAGCATCGAAATGCGGAAGCTCGAAACACCTGGCAGTGCAGCGATGCATTGCTTGGAGCGCAACCCCTGACCGGCAACAGTCGGTCAGGACATGTTCACTTCGTTGTAGGCCCACGATGTGACGAGCCAGGCCCGCCGGGTTCTCGAGAATCCAGGGGCACCAGCTCGCGCATGCTGCATGGGAACCGCTGCGAGAAAGGTGCACAGGTCACACCATGACGATGACCGATCCAATTGCAGACTTCTTGACCCGTCTGCGTAACGCCAATTCGGCGTACCACGACGAGGTGAAGCTTCCCCACTCGAAGCTCAAGGCGAACATCGCCGAGATCCTCAAGCGCGAGGGCTACATCTCCGACTACCGCACGGAAGACGCCGAGGTGGGCAAGACCCTCATCGTCGATCTGAAGTACGGCCCGAGCCGTGAGCGCAGCCTCGCCGGCGTGCGACGCGTCTCCAAGCCCGGTCTCCGGGTGTACGCAAAATCCACCAATCTGCCCAAGGTTCTCGGCGGCCTGGGCGTGGCGATCATCTCCACGTCCACAGGTCTGCTCACGGAGCGTCAGGCGGCCAAGCAGGGTGTGGGCGGAGAAGTCCTCGCCTACGTCTGGTAGGGGAGGCCACCACCATGTCACGTATTGGAAAATTGCCGGTACCGGTCCCCGCTGGAGTCGATATCACCATCGACGGCCAGAACGTTGCGGTCAAGGGCCCCAAGGGTGCCCTGAGCCTGACGGTCGCCGAGCCCATCCAGATCGCTCGCGCCGACGACGGCACCATCGCCGTCACCCGGCCCGATGACGAGCGCAAGAGCCGTGCACTGCACGGACTTTCGCGCACTCTCGTCGCGAACCTCATCACCGGTGTCACCAACGGTTACACCAACAAGATGGAGATTCACGGCGTCGGTTACCGCGTCGTACTCAAGGGCAAGGACCTCGAGTTCGCACTCGGTTACAGCCATCCCGTGCTGATCGAAGCACCCGAGGGCATCACGTTCACGGTCGAGTCGCCCACGCGATTCACCGTTGTCGGCATCGACAAGCAGAAGGTCGGTCAGATCTCTGCCAACATTCGTCGTCTGCGGCGTCCGGACCCGTACAAGGGCAAGGGCATCCGCTACGAGGGTGAAGTGATCCGCCGCAAGGTCGGAAAGACGGGTAAGTGATATGAGCCAGCAAACAGCAGACAAGGCGAACGTCGTCAAGCGCACTCCGCGTGGCACCGACGTCTCGACGAAGCGTCGCCTGTCGAAGGCACGTCGTCACTTCCGCCTTCGCAAGAAGATCTCCGGCACGCCCGAGCGTCCCCGCTTGGTCGTCAACCGGTCCTCGCGTCACATCCACGTGCAGTTGATCGACGACCTCGCCGGCCACACGCTGGCCAGCGCGTCGAGCATCGAAGCCGATGTGCGCGCCCTCGAGGGCGACAAGAAGGCCGTCAGCGCGAAGGTCGGCGAGCTCATCGCCAGCCGCGCGAAGGCAGCCGGCGTCGAGGCAGTCGTGTTCGACCGCGGCGGCAACAACTACAGCGGCCGCATCGCGGCACTCGCAGACGCAGCCCGTGAAGGCGGGTTGACGTTCTGATGATGACAATGACTGACAACGGAAGGACAGCCTGATGCCGGGACGTCAACGGCGTGACGGCGGAAGCGGCCCCGCCGGACAGAACAGTGGCCCCAACGCAGGTGGCGACAACAACCAGCGCGGCGACAACCGCGGTGGCGGTCGTGACCGTCGTGACAACGGCCGTGGCGGCAACGCTGCGGACAAGTCGAACTTCATCGAGAAGGTCGTCACGATCAACCGCGTCTCCAAGGTGGTCAAGGGTGGTCGACGCTTCAGCTTCACCGCCCTGGTCATCGTCGGTGACGGCAACGGACTGGTCGGCGTCGGCTACGGCAAGGCCAAGGAAGTTCCCGCGGCCATCCAGAAGGGTGTCGAGGAGGCTCGCAAGAGCTTCTTCCGCGTCCCGATGATCGCCGGCACCATCACGCACCCCATTCAGGGCGAAGCCGCAGCCGGCGTCGTCATGTTGCGTCCGGCCAGCGCCGGTACCGGCGTCATCGCCGGTGGCGCTGTGCGTGCCGTGCTGGAGTGCGCCGGTGTCCACGACGTGCTGTCGAAGTCGCTCGGTAGCGACAACGCCATCAACGTCGTGCACGCGACCGTCGCAGCCCTCAAGGGTCTGCAGCGTCCCGAGGAAGTTGCGGCTCGCCGCGGCCTGACCCTCGAAGAGGTTGCACCCGCCGGAATGCTGCGCGCACGCGCACAGGCAGGAGCGGTGAAGTAATGGCTCAGCTGAAGGTCACCCAGATCAAGAGCACCATCGGCCAGAAGGCGAACCAGCGTGACAGCCTGCGTACTCTCGGGCTCAAGGGCATCCGCCAGACGGTCGTCCGCGAGGACAACCCGCAGAACCGCGGACTGGTCAACACGGTGCGCCACCTCGTAACTGTTGAGGAGGTCTAACCATGACCATCAAACTGCACCACCTGCGCCCCGCAGCCGGATCCAAGTCGACGAAGATTCGCGTCGGCCGTGGTGAAGGTGGCAAGCGCGGCAAGACCGCAGGTCGCGGTACCAAGGGAACCGGCGCACGCAAGAACGTGCCGGCACGCTTCGAGGGTGGCCAGATGCCCCTCCACATGCGGCTCCCGAAGCTCAAGGGCTTCACCAACCGCAACCGTGTCGTGTTCCAGGTCGTGAACCTGCGCGACATCGAGCGTTTGTTCCCCGAGGGCGGTCAGATCGGTATCCCCGAGCTCATCGCCAAGGGCGCCGTTCGCAAGAACGAGCCCGTCAAGGTTCTCGGCGACGGAAACCTGACCGTGAAGGTCGAGATCTCGGCCAACAAGTTCACGGGCTCCGCCAAGGAAAAGATCGCCGCTGCCGGCGGTTCTGCAACCGAGGTATGAGCATCGGTTCGATGTGCTGAGTAGTAGCGCATCGACCAGCAGTTCGTGACGATGGCCGCAGCCACAGCTCTCGCAGCTGAGCTGCGGCCATCGTTGCCTCGGCACCACGTGCCGAGGTCGACCGAACGGACAGGGTCCAACACTGACCGTCGGGCGGTTCGATACGCACTGTTAGAGTTCTAGAGTTCACAGAAGTTCGTTTCGATGCGGGCGACGCATGTCGCTTGCAGTCCATGCTCGTGAGGCTCACGGGAGCAGCAGTTGCGCTCCCGACGATGCACTCGCAGCGTCAATGCAGTCGTGCCAGGAGGATCTTTGCTTTCCGCCTTCGTGTCGGCCCTCAGGACTCCTGACCTGAGACGGAAGATCCTCTTCACGCTCGGTCTGGTCGCCCTGTATCGCTTCGGTGCAACACTGCCGTCGCCGGGTGTCGACTACGCCAATGTCCGAGCATGCATCGACCAGGTCTCCGGTGGAGACTCGGCGGGCATCTACTCGTTGATCAACTTGTTCTCCGGTGGAGCGCTCCTACAGCTCTCGGTGTTCGCGATCGGCATCATGCCGTACATCACCGCCAGCATCATCGTGCAGCTGCTCACCGTCGTCATCCCGAAGTTCGAGGAACTCCGCAAGGAGGGGCAGTCGGGGCAGGCCAAGATGACGCAGTACACGCGTTATCTGTCGATCGCGCTGGCCATCCTGCAGGCGACCGGCCTGGTGGCCCTCGCTTCGCGTGGGCAGCTCCTTCAGGGATGCCAGCAGGACATCATCGCCGACCAGTCCATCTTCGGCCTCGTCATCATCGTGCTCGTCATGACCGCAGGTGCAGCCGTCGTCATGTGGTTCGGTGAGGTCATCACCGAGCGCGGCGTCGGTAACGGCATGTCGCTGCTCATCTTCGCCGGAATCGCCTCGCGTATCCCGTCCGAGGGCAACTCGATCCTCGAGAGCCGCGGCGGGTTGGTGTTCGGATTCGTCTGTTTCGCAGCGTTCCTGATCATCACCGGCGTGGTCTTCGTGGAGCAGGGTCAGCGTCGAATTCCCGTCCAGTACGCCAAGCGCATGGTCGGTCGAAAGATGTACGGCGGCTCGTCCACGTACCTTCCGCTCAAGGTCAACCAGGCCGGCGTCATCCCGGTGATCTTCGCGTCCTCGCTGCTGTACCTGCCGAACCTCATCGCCCAGCTCACCTCGGCGAGCACCGCGGTCGATCCGAGTTGGTGGCAGCGCATCATCAACGAGTACCTGGTGAACCCCGCGAACCCGGTCTACATCGCGATCTTCTTCGGTCTGATCGTCTTCTTCACGTACTTCTACGTGGCGATCACGTTCAACCCCGAAGAGCGCGCCGACGAAATGAAGAAGTTCGGCGGCTTCATCCCGGGCATCCGTCCGGGCAAGCCGACCGCCGACTATCTGAACTACGTCCTCAGTCGCATCACGTTGCCGGGCGCGGTCTACCTGGGCACCATTGCCGTGCTCCCGAACCTGTTCCTCGACATCGGTAGTTCGGGTGGAGGACAGAACCTCCCCTTCGGTGGCACCGCCGTGCTGATCATGGTCAGCGTCGGCCTGGACACCGTGAAGCAAATCGAAAGCCAGCTGATGCAGCGTAACTACGAAGGGTTCCTCAAGTGAGACTTGTTCTGCTCGGTCCCCCCGGTGCCGGCAAAGGCACCCAAGCCGTTCTCCTGTCCGAGAAGCTGGGCGTTCCGCACATCTCCACCGGCGACCTGTTTCGCGCGAACATCGGTGAGAAGACGGCCCTCGGACTCGAAGCGAAGAAGTACCTCGATGCCGGCGATCTGGTTCCCAGTGAGCTGACCATCGACATGGTCCGCAGCCGCCTCTCCGAGCCGGACGCCGTCAACGGCTTCCTGCTCGACGGCTTCCCTCGTTCGGTGGGTCAGGCCGAGGCACTGGTCGGCATCCTGGCGGATCTGAACGCGAGGCTCGACGCCGTACTGTCCTTCGTCGTCGACGAGGACGTCGTCGTCGAACGCATGCTCTCGCGTGGACGCGAGGACGACAAGGAAGACGTCATCCGGAACCGGCTCAAGGTGTACCGGGACGAGACCGCGCCGCTGCTCGACTACTACGAGGGTCAACTCGTCACGGTCGACGCGATCGGTGAGGTGGACGAGGTCAACGCTCGCGCGCTGAAGTCCATCGAGGACCACGGCAAGTAATGGCGTTCGGCCGTAAACGCAAGGTCGTGCCGTTCCGCAGTGCCGGCGAACTCGACGCCATGGCTGCGGCCGGCGCGGTCGTCGGCGCTGCTCTGGTTGCCGTCCGGGCAGCGGCGGTACCCGGTGTCTCGACACTCGAGCTCGACCGAGTGGCCGAGGCGGTCATTCGTGACGCCGGTGCCGTGCCGTCGTTCCTCGGTTACCACGGCTTCACCGGCAGTATCTGCTCGTCGGTGAACGACCGTGTGGTGCACGGCATTCCGTCGGCAGACGAGCTCTTGGTCGCGGGCGATCTGGTGTCCATCGACTGTGGGGCGGTTCTCGACGGTTGGCACGGAGACTCTGCATGGACATTCGGTGTCGGCGACATCATCGAGGCCGACGCCATGCTCAGTGAGGCGACGAGGCTGTCGATGGAAGCCGGCATCGCCGCGATGCTTCCCGGCAACCGGCTCACCGACGTCTCGCACGCCATCGAATCCGGAACCCATGCGGCCGAGCAGGCGCACGGACGCAAGTACGGAATCGTCGACGGATACGGCGGTCATGGAATCGGCCGTGAAATGCACATGGACCCGTTCCTCGCGAACGAGGGTGCCCCCGGCAAGGGACCGGAGCTGGTCGTCGGATCCACCCTCGCGATCGAGCCCATGTTGACTCTCGGTACGTACGACACCGACATCCTCGACGACGGGTGGACGGTCGTGACGACCGACGGATCCCGGTCCGCGCACTGGGAACACACCGTTGCCGTCACCGAGGACGGGCCCCGCATTCTGACCCTGCGACCCAGCTAGGTCCGACCCGGCCAGGTCACCAGGCCAACGATCCGTAGCGTCGACCGCCGCGGACCAGGCCGAGGTGCGCAGCCACCAGACGGAGCCAGAGCCGAGTGGGCATCTTGGTCACCGCAGTCGGAAGCAGTGGGTTCCGTACGCCGAGCATCAGCAGGGCGACGGAGATCGATCGGGCCCGGAAGGGCGGGCAGCCCTGTGCTCGGTAGAGGCCGCGCACGTGAGCCGATCCGTACCCCAGAGCGCCTGCTTGTTTCCAGTTCTCCCGGTGGCCGGTGCGCAGTCGGTACGAGACCAGCGGTTCGGCGATGAAGTGCAATCGACAGCCGGCGTGCTGTGCGCGCCACGAGAACTCCATGTCCTCGCTCGCGTGTACGTGCTCGAGCATGCCGCCGAGCTCACGGTAGGTCGATCTGCGGCACGCCATGCTGGCACCGATGGCGAACGGGAGGAACGTCGACTTGCCTTGGTCCGACGGCGGTGCGAAGGGGGTCGATGCTCGCGTGGCAACGGAGTTCAGTGTCTCCGTCTCCAAACCGGTACCCACCAGGCCGTACTCGTCGAGGCCTGCAACGATGCGTCGGAGCCAGGTCGGATGCACCGCGTCGTCCGCGTCGCAGAATGCGAGCAGTTCGGTGCGGGCGGCGTCTGCGCCCCTGTTACGAGCGAACGATGCGCCCGGTTTTCCTTCGGCATCGACGTACTTCAGGTCCAGGGCACCACGGAGGCAATGGTTCTCGATGTGTTCGCGAAGGCCGTCGGTCGACCCGTTGTCGCTGATGATCACCGTGAACGGATGCTCGTAGTCCTGTCGAGCGAGAGCTCGTAGTTGATCGTCGAGAACATCCTTGGCGTTGTGGACTGGGATGATGACGGATACGACCGGGTTTCCGGCGCGCGTGTCTGATTTCAAGAGGGGTGCCTTGTAGTCGTCGTCGCGGAGACGGCCGCCGCTGCGAGCGCAGGCGGGACGGCCCGAAGTTGTGCGGCTGTGATGCAGCCCGGCAGAACGGTAGTCCAGGAAATCGACGAGGGGCAAACGATGACCTGGAGCATGGACGCGGGACGCATTTGGCCAGACGTGCTTTACCCGGTAACATGGATCGACGGTGCGCCCTGCGTACCGGATGTTCGCGTGCCCTGGTGGGCTGCGAACCGTTCCGGTGACACATCGTCCCGTTCATTCGGGTCGGTCAGTGGGCATCACGGTAACGGAAACAGATGCAATCAACCAGGTGTGAGAGCCAGGATCGCGGAGGATATGGCCAAGAAAGACGGTGCTATCGAGGTAGAGGGCCGAGTTGTCGAACCGCTGCCCAATGCGATGTTTCGCATTGAGCTCGAAAACGGCCACAAGGTACTCGCTCACATCAGCGGAAAGATGCGTCAGCACTACATTCGCATCCTTCCCGAGGATCGCGTCGTTGTGGAGCTTTCGCCCTACGACCTCACGCGTGGACGCATCGTTTACCGCTACAAGTAACAGCTTCCCCGGCCACGTCCGGTCGGGGAGAACCATGCTCGGGGCCACTGCATGCAGCGGGGCCGAGCTACACACAGGAGATCAACGACGTGAAGGTTCAGCCGAGCGTCAAGAAGATCTGCGAAAAGTGCAAGGTGATTCGTCGTAACGGACGCGTCATGGTGATCTGCGACAACCTGCGTCACAAGCAGCGTCAGGGATAACCACCGAGCATTTCGCACGTCGGCTTGGCAACAGCTAGAAGATGACCTCCCAGCACCAACCGCGACACACGCGTCGCGGCATACCCCCGGCACGGAGGCCGGGGCCCCACTGAGTTTGTTGAAAGACGCTTCACACCCCAGCGGTGAGAAGGACACAGGGGACGGACTGGGAGCAGACCTCCGGACAAGAAAAGGAAATGCCACATGGCACGTCTCGCAGGTGTGGATCTGCCGCGCGAAAAGCGCATGGAGATCGCACTGACTTACATCTACGGCGTCGGCCGTACCCGCTCCAAGGAAATCCTCACAGCGACGGGCGTCAGCCCCGACCTGCGAAGCAAGGATCTCGGCGACGACGATCTGCGCAAGCTCAGCGATTACATCAACGAGTCCCTCAAGGTCGAGGGCGACCTGCGCCGCGAGGTGCAGGCCGACATCCGTCGCAAGATCGAAATCGGCTGCTACCAGGGTCTTCGCCACCGTCGTGGTCTGCCCGTCCGTGGACAGCGCACCAAGACCAATGCGCGTACCCGTAAGGGACCCAAGCGCACCATTGCCGGCAAGAAGAAGGCGAAGTAATGCCCCCCAAAGCACGCGGTACCGGTCCGAAGAAGGCGCAGAAGACGCGTCGCAGGGACAAGAAGAACGTCCCGCACGGATCTGCGCACATCAAGAGCACGTTCAACAACACGATCGTGTCGATCACCGACCCCGCCGGAAACGTCATCTCGTGGGCGTCCTCGGGACACGTGGGCTTCAAGGGCTCGCGCAAGTCGACTCCGTTCGCCGCACAGCTCGCAGCCGAGAACGCTGCGCGCAAGGCACAGGAGCACGGCGTCAAGAAGGTCGACGTCTTCGTCAAGGGTCCCGGCTCCGGCCGTGAGACCGCGATCCGCTCGCTTCAGGCCGCTGGCCTCGAGGTCGGCACCATCTCCGATGTCACCCCTCAGCCGCACAACGGCTGCCGTCCGCCCAAGCGGCGTCGGGTCTAGCGGGAAGGAAAGGTTTAGAAAATGGCACGTTATACCGGTCCTATCACCCGCAAGTCGCGTCGTCTGCGCGTCGACCTCGTCGGAGGCGACCAAGCGTTCGAGCGTCGTCCCTACCCGCCCGGCCAGCACGGCCGCGCGCGGATCAAGGAGAGCGAGTACCTGCTCCAGCTGCAGGAGAAGCAGAAGGCTCGCTTCACCTACGGCGTCATGGAGAAGCAGTTCCGTCTGTACTACAAGGAAGCCAACAGGACCGTCGGCAAGACCGGCGAGAACCTGCTGACCATCCTCGAGAGTCGTCTCGACAACGTCGTCTACCGTGCCGGACTGGCACGTACGCGTCGTCAGGCCCGTCAGCTGGTCACGCACGGTCACTTCCTGGTGAACAACAAGCGCGTCGACATCCCCAGCTACCGCGTCTCGCAGTACGACATCATCGATGTCCGTGAGAAGTCAGCACAGACGCTGCCGATCCAGATCGCCCGCGAAAGCTACGGCGACCGTCCCGTCGCCCCGTGGCTGCAGGTCGTTCCCAACCGTCTTCGCATCCTGGTGCACAGGTTGCCGGAGCGCGCACAGATCGATGTGCCGCTCCAGGAGCAGCTCATCGTCGAGTACTACTCGAAGTAAGGCGCAGCACGCATGTGAGTCTCCCCGCGAGGCTCACATGCGTCTTCGCCTCCACACGTGGGCGTCAAATAGCGGACGCCCGTACAGGAGGAACACACAATGCTCATTTCACAGCGCCCGACGCTGACCGAAGAGGTCATCGCCGACAACCGCTCGAAATTCGTCATCGAGCCGCTCGAGCCCGGCTTCGGTTACACACTCGGCAACTCGCTCCGCCGCACCCTGCTGTCGTCGATCCCCGGCGCTGCTGTCACCAGCATCCGTATCGACGGCGTCCTCCACGAATTCACCACCGTCCCCGGAGTCAAGGAAGATGTCACCGACATCATCCTGAACCTCAAGGGCCTCGTGGTGAGCTCCGAAGAAGACGAACCGGTCACCATGTACGTCCGCAAGCAGGGCCCCGGCGCTGTGACCGCAGGCGACATCGTGCCTCCGGCCGGCGTCACGGTGAACAACCCCGATCTGCACATCGCGACCCTGAACGACAAGGGCAAGTTGGAGATCGAGCTCGTCGTCGAGCGCGGTCGCGGCTACGTCCCCGCCGTTCAGAACAAGGCATCGGGTGCCGAGATCGGCCGTATTCCGGTCGACTCGATCTACTCACCCGTGCTCAAGGTCACCTACAAGGTGGAGGCCACCCGCGTCGAACAGCGCACCGACTTCGATCGGCTCGTTCTCGACGTGGAGACCAAGAATTCCATCACCGCGCGGGACGCGCTCGCTTCGGCGGGCAAGACCCTGGTTGAGCTCTTCGGCCTCGCCCGTGAGCTGAACGTCGAAGCAGAAGGCATCGAGATCGGACCCTCGCCCGCCGAGGCCGATCACATTGCTTCCTTCGGACTCCCCATCGAGGATCTGGACCTCACCGTCCGGTCCTACAACTGCCTCAAGCGCGAGGGTGTTCACACCGTCGGCGAGTTGGTTGGTCGTACCGAGTCCGATCTGCTCGACATCCGTAACTTCGGGCAGAAGTCCATCGACGAGGTGAAGGTCAAGCTGCATTCGCTCGGCCTCTCCCTCAAGGACAGCCCCGCGTCGTTCGATCCGAGCACCGTGCCTGGCTACGACGCCACCACGGGCACGTGGAGTGACACCGACGCCGGCTCCTTCAGCGACACCGAAGGTGCCGAGCAGGACTACGCCGAGACAGAACAGCTGTAATCAGCTCGCTGGAGCTCTTACTAGGAGATTCATCATGCCCAAGCCCACCAAGGGCCGCCGTCTCGGCGGGTCGGCGTCGCACCAGAAGGCCATCCTGGCCAACCTGGCGACGTCACTCTTCGAGCACGGCCGCATCACCACCACCGAGTCGAAGGCCAAGCGCCTTCGTCCCCACGCCGAGAAGCTCGTCACCCATGCGAAAAAGGGTGATCTGGCGCATCGTCGTGAGGTTCTCAAGACGATCAACAACAAAGATGTCGTGCACAAGCTGTTCGCCGAGATCGGGCCTTTCTTCGCCGATCGCGACGGTGGCTACACGCGCATCATCAAGACCGTCCCCCGCAAGGGTGACAACTCGCCGATGGCCATCATCGAGCTCGTCAACGAGCAGACGGTGTCCAACGAAGCCGATCGCGCTCGCCGCGTGAAGGCTTCGCAGGCTGCTCCCGCCGCAACCGAGGCTCCGGCCGAGGACGCGACCGACGAGAACGTCGTCGAGGTTGTCGAAGCCGACGCGACCGACGCCGAGGTTGCCAACGCCGACGCAGTCATCGACGGCATCGAGGACAACGACGCACACGCGTCGGACGCCCCCGAGGCCGAGGAAGCAAAGAAGGACTAGTCCTTTTGAGCTCCGAGCACGATCGAAGCGGGCCCGCCATTCCCTCCGGGGAGGGCGGGCCCGCTTTTTCGGTACCCACCAGATTTCGGCTCGACATCTCGTACGACGGCACGAGCTTCTCCGGGTGGGCGCGCCAACCGGGCATTCGCACCGTGTGCGGAGTGCTCGAAGAAGCTTTCTCCACGGTGCTGCGGCAACCGATAGAGCTGACCGTGGCGGGGCGAACCGACGCGGGAGTCCACGCAGCGGGACAGGTGGCGCACTTCGACGCCGTCGACGTTCCGGACGATCTCGACCGACTGGTCCGCCGAATGGCACGGTTTCTGCCCACCGACGTTCGCGTGCGTGCCATCAGCGCCGTCTCCGGTGATTTCGACGCGCGATTCTCGGCGTACCGCAGGCATTACGAATATCGTTTCGGCACTGCGCTCTACGGCGTCGACCCCCTCGATGTCGCCGGTGTCGTCTCCTGGCCCAGGCCTATCGATCTGGACGCGATGCGCGAGGCATCCGCGGGATTGATCGGCCTGCACGATTTCGCCGCGTTCTGCAAGCGACGTGACGGTGCCACCACCGTTCGGGAACTGCAGCGCTTCGACTGGGAGCGCGACGGCGACCGTCTCACCGCGTACGTCAGCGCCGACGCGTTCTGCTGGTCGATGGTCCGTAGCCTCGTCGGTGCCATGCAGGCCGTGGGGGAAGGGCGCCGAACTCCCGACTGGGCGCGGTCGCTGTTGACTCGCCGGGAGAGGGCGAGCGAGGTGGCGGTGGCTCCGGCGCACGGCCTGTCCTTGGTTCGAGTCGACTACCCGCCGGCCGACGAGCTGGCTGCCAGGAACGCGTCCACCCGAGAAGTGCGCACGGCGATCCCCGATGACAGTTGCTGTGGGGGAGAGGGCTGACCGAGCGTCACCGGGTCTAGTGTCGGAGCGATGCAGCCGATACAGCTCGCCGTCGTCGTCGGTAGTGTGCGTGCCGGTCGAGTGGGACCGACCGTCGCGGCCTGGGTTCGAGGTGTTGCAGCCGAACGCACCACCGTCGAGGTGGTCGACGTCGACTTGGCCGATTTCGAGTTGCCCAACTCCCTGGCTCCGTGCGAGGACTCCGAACGCTTCACCGGAATCATCGGTGCCGCCGACGCCTTCGTGTTCGTCACCCCCGAGTACAACCACGGCGTACCCGGTGCGTTGAAGACTGCGCTCGACACGGTGAAGTACGAGTGGCGCGGCAAGCCGGTGGGGTTCGTCTCGTACGGCGGGCTCGGCGGGGGAGTTCGAGCCACCGAACAGTTGCGGCAGATCACCGCCGAACTGCACATGGTCTCCGTTCGAGACGCGGTGTCGCTGCATCGGGTGCGCAAGCGGTTCGACGAATCGGGAGGCATCGACGATGCAGCCGCCGTCGACGCTCTCGGGCGTCTTCTCGACCAACTGGAGTGGTGGGCCGACGCGGTGGCCGGCGCTCGTGGGCGTGCCGACTACCCCGGCTGAGAATCGGTCATGCTCGAACCGCGGGGCGCAGACTTCTGGGCCGTCCGATGAAGGCCGTTTCCTGCGGAATGGTGACCAGAGTCAACTCGACGTCGAGTGGACCGGACCGGACTCGAATTCGATCACCCGACGCGTGGGGTTGGACGATCGTCAGATCCGCCTCCGAGCGCTGCATGCTTCGCTCCTGTTCGGGGCGGCCGGTCCGCGGTAGGTGCTCGGACAACGAGATCACGGTGACGCCCGACGGTCCCTGTTGCGCAGGCGGTGCCGAACCGTCGGCGAAGTCGATGAGGATCACGTCGTACGAGGGACGGGATCGGGATGTGGTGCCGTCGACCAGTAGTCGATCGGGATCCCCGATGGCGTCGAGGAGTGCGCGCCAGGCGTGGGGGCGATCGGTGCGGACGAGGACCCTGGCACCGGTGGCGATGGCGCGGAACAGCAGTTGCTGAGCGAGGTAGAGCTCTCCGACGATGCGCACTCGCGTCAGTCCAGGCCCGAACAGCCGCACCGCGACACCGTGTCCGCGGGCGTCGGATCCCAGCAGCTGGCCGCAGCCACTCACCGGGAGCATCAACTCGTTCACCGTCGAGACATCGAGGATTCGGCTGGGAGACAACGATTTCGGTGCAGGTACGGCCAGTGGAAGCTGGGCGAGAATACCGTCGCGTTGACTTCCGCTCATCGAGGTCAACGCGCGTACGCGAGGCTTCGTGATCGGTGTCCGGGCGGCGAATCTGCACGACGCACGGACGCGCACCTTTCCTGGGTCGCGGGTGGGCTGCAGGTGGAAGGACATCGTCGTTCCGAGGGACGGTGTTGCCCACAGGGTGGCGATGTCCTCGGCAGTGATTGCGCTGCAATCGATTCCGAACCCCGTACTCGACGCACCCGGCATGGGTGCCGTCGACCATGTCTGAGTCAGGTCGTCGGTGCTCACTCCCCGGCAGAGCTGCGACACGGCCGACCGAAGTTCGGAGCTCGTCAACAGTCGCGAGGACAGACCGTGCGCGTGCAGAGCGCGGAGGACACGCGTGGTCGCGACGACAGCGGTGCGGGCTGCGCCGGCTCTGCCTCCGCCTCTGACCTCGATCGCCCGAGCATTCGCGCGCAGGTCGAGAGTGACTGCCACCCAGACGGTTCGCACCGCTACGGCCGGTAGCGGACCGATGAGTCCCTCGTACACCTCGGTGGCGACAGAACCTGCCGAGCTGCGGAAACCGAGGGCGACGACGTCGATCGAGCAGACCTCGATGTCGTGCTGGGTCAGACACGACGCCAACGCGTCGACAGGAAGCGCGTACTGCGTCTCGGCGCTCGCCCTGCCGAGGACCGTGGTGGCGTGCTCGGGCGGGACGATCTCGATGGTGCAGGTGACGGTGTCGCGCTGCCAGTGGACCCCGACCGGGCCGCCTGCGGTGTCGGTGTATTCCGTGGTCACGCCTACATCGGGGGCGCGATCGGCGAGAAACCTCCAGATGGCCCGGACCCAGTCGACGACCGGTCTACGCCGAACGGCCACGAACGGAACGAGCGCTACTGCCACAGCGGCGAGCAGAGCCCATCCGGTCCGCACCTGTGCCGCATACAAAGCCAGACTGATCGCCACGGCTGCGGTCTCGGCCACGATCACCCGCCGGACCGTGGGCGCGACGAAGGGGACGGCGGCGCGCCCACGCTCTGCCCAACCGATACGCGTCATCGAAACCCTCCCCCCGAAGGTCGCAGTGCCCCATCGATGACCGCCAACGCGGTCGCCGAGGTGTGCGGAGGAACTGTACTGTGACGCGTGACCCGAATGGGGATCGGGTCGTCTGCACAATCCTGGGGAGGAATCATGGCGTCGACGCCGACAACCAAGTGGCAGGTCGGCGGTTACCGCTTTCTCGTCCGCAGAATGGAACACGCACTGATCAGACGCGACGTTCGGATGCTGCACGATCCGATGAAGTCGCAGTCGCGGGCACTGCTGGTGGGTGTCGTCATCGCCTGCATCGGTTTGGCGGGATGCGCTGCGCTGGCACTGTTTCGGCCACAGGACAAGATCGGCGACGCGTCGATCGTGGTCGGTAAGGACTCGGCCGCGATGTTCGTGAAAGTGGACGACGTGTTTCATCCGGTGCTCAATCTCGCGTCGGCTCGCTTGATCGTCGGCAAGCCCGACAACCCGCTGACGGTCAAGGAATCCGAATTGTCGTCGCGACCCCGCGGCGCGCTGGTGGGTATTCCCGGTGCTCCGTCTGCGCTGCCGTACGACGGTGACGGCAGCGCGGAAACGTGGACCGTCTGCGACACCGTCGACCCGATCGCAGGAGTGACCTCGACAACGGTTGTGGTGGGCGATCCTCGATACGGTGAAAGCACGGCTGCGCTCGCCGACTCCGAGGCGTTCCTCTGGACATCCGACGGCACTGCGTATCTCGTGCACAACGGCACCAAATCGCCGGTCGATCTGAACAACAGGGCAGTGGTCCGCGCACTCGGACTCGAGGATGCGACACCGTCCCCGGTCAGTGCGGGTCTGCTCAATTCCGTGCCCGAATCGCCGCCGGTCGCAGCACCGTTCGTTCCCCGAGCGGGTGAGGCTCCTGCGTTCCCGTTCGACGGCCGGACGATCGGTTCGGTCGTGCAGGTCGCCGGTCGCGACGTTCGGTACTACGTGGTTCTCGAGGACGGAATCCAGGCGATCAACGAAACTGCGGCACTGCTGATCAAATTCACCGATTCGCAGGGCAGTCCGGATATTGCCGCCGTCAATCCCGACCTGCTCGCGAACGCTCCCAAAACCTCTTCAGGACTGGAGGTTTCGACGTTTCCGGCGACCACTCCTGCGATCGTCGATACCGGTGAGCGCCCTGTCGGGTGCTTGACGTGGGAGCCACTCGGAGCTGCCGACGGCGGACCGTCGGCTCGACTGATCGAGTCCGCCGGTCGCGGATTGCCGCTCGAGACCGGTTCCCAACCGGTTGCGTTGGCTCAGGCAGATGGCGGCGGCGACGCCGTCGACCAGGTCTATCTGGCACCCGGTAGCGGCGGGTTCGTGCGCAGTACCGGAATCTCCACGTCGAGTACACGTCAGGGCAGTGTCTTCTTCGTGGCCGACACCGGAGTGCGCTACGGCGTCGACGGTGCCGAGGCCGCGTCGGCGCTGGGGTTCGGACCGCCGGCACCCGCGCCCTGGCAGATACTCCAATTGCTCGGCAGTGGGCCCACTCTGGGGCGCGGCCAGGCCCTGACGATGCACGACGGTGTCGCTCCCGACCCGCAGGCCGCGGCACTTCCGACGAAGTAGCGTCCGGCTCAGTCGAGTCTGCCGCGTCGGCGCAGAGGCACCGACAGTGCCAGCCCGAGTGCCAGGATCACCGCCACCAGCACCGAACCGGTGACCGCTGTGGTCCGCGGGCGATGATCCGGAGTGGGCGGCGGCAACGGCGCACTCATCGCAACACTGTCCGCAGGGACCGGGAGGGGAGCAGGCGTCACCGAATCGGTCACCGCTGCAAGCGGATCGACGATGCCGTGGCCGACGAGGGGATTCCACCCTTCGGCCGGCGCATGCGCCGTTCGTTCGATCCGGTCCACCACCTCCAGCGCCGACAGCTCGGGCCGGTGAGCGCGCACCAGCGCCGCCACCGCCGCAACCAGCGGTGCCGCAAAACTCGTTCCCGTCATGGGAAGCACGCCATCGGTGCCGAGGGTGCCGTTCGCCAGTCCGCTGCCAGTCGGCGACAGCGAGGTCATATTCGAGCCCGGAGCGGCGACGTCGACCCACGGACCGGCCAGGCCGAACGGAGACGGTGTGCCATCCGACTCGACCGAACCGACAGTCAATACGTCGTCGAACCACGCCGGAGTGGCGATGGTCGCGAAGGATGCCCACGGGTCGGCACCGGGCCGAAGCGGGTCGGTCATCGGGTTCTGTGCCTGGCAGGCAGCGCTGCCGAGATTGCCGGCTGCTGCGACGACGACGACATTTCTTTCTCGGACGGCGTAGTGCACGGCCGCACCGAGCGGACCGTCGGCCACACCGCCTCCCGCAGGCACACAGGCGACCTCGGAGATGTTGATGACCGAGGCACCGGAGTCCACCGCGGTGCGGATGGCCATCGCCATCGTGCGTACGTTGCCGTAGCCCGCGGCATTCTCCGGTTCGGCCCCCTGCTCCTCCTCCGGCCTGTTGTCGACGATCTGAAAGACATTGCTGGACTGACGAATCGACAGTATGCGTGCGTCGGGTGCGCCCCCGGCGAATCCGCTGCCCGGCGCGGTCTGCGCGGCGATCAGGCCGGCGACCATCGTTCCGTGCGCGTCGCAGTCGAACAACCCGTCGCCTGCGCTGACGTAGTCACCGCCGGCGATCAAGCCCGGTAGGCGCGGATGAGCGGTGACTCCGGTGTCGATGACGGCAACCACTTGACCTGCCCCACGGGTGATGGGCCAGACCGATGCGAAGTCGAGTGCCTTCTGCGCGGTCGGGACGTCCTGGGCATCGGCGGTCGAGGACGGAAGGGCGCAGGCATTCTTCTGTTCGGTGGGTTCGAGTGGGCCGGGAGGACTCGGTGCAGGCAGCTGGAACGGGTCGATCAGCGGACGTTCGGCGAGTGCCGGATACACGCCGATGACGGCGTTCGACGACAGGGCAAGAGCAGTGAACGCCGCGATGACGATCGTTCGCTGTTTGCGCGGCGTCACAGCCCGCGGACGACGCTGTACAGACCGCACACCCACACTGCGATCGGAATGACCAGGGCGATGGTGGCATATTCGAGCAGCTCGGCCGATCGCCGCATCACCGGCGAGTACGTGCGGGTGGGCACGAAGGCCCCGAAGGTCGATGCCGTCACCGCGCCTGCCAGTGCCACACCGAACAAGGCGAGAGCGTATTCGGGTGATGCAACGACCGCACCGGCGAATAGCGCCAGCAGAATCGCCGTTCCGCCTGCGACCAGCGGAACTGCGTGCGTCACAACGGCATACGTGCGTCCGCGCAGCAGCAGGACAAGCGCACACAGCGCTGCGAGCGCGACCGCAGGCCACCGGACACCACCGTCGGAATCGGCTGCCGCCGAGACGAGCACGCCCGCCACCACCGCGACGGTGAACGCCGACAGCAGACCGGTCAGGTAGCTACGCGCTCCGGCCGCGGCGATCTGCAGATCGGCAAACGAGATCGCGTCGAGTTCGGCTTCCTCCACAGTGTCCAACGGTGCGCCTGCAGTGGGAACCGGGGGAAGCGGCAACTTGGCCTGCATCATCGACACTCTGGCAGAGAGCGCAATTCCGGCCAGGCCGGTGAGCGCAGCGGCAGTGCCGATCGCCGGTTGCGGGATGGTGGTGAACAGTGCGCACACCGCGGCACCGAACGTCAGAAGTGACAGCACTATCGCAGCGGTGAACAGTGCGAACCCGGTCCCGCCGATACGAAGGGACAGGAGGGCGATCGCGCCTGCCATGGCCGAACCCAGCATCAGCTGAGCCGCACCGAACTGCCCTGGTACCAGCACAGTTCCGCCGGTGAACATCAGCGCGACGGCACACCCACCGAAGAGGACAGCGACGGAGTGCTGGCGATAGACCCGCCCCAGAATCACCCCCGCGATCGCGAAGAGAATCGACGCGGTGACCGCAGCGAGTCCCTCGACAAGACTGCCGACGTACTCGGCTCCCGCCCGGATCGGCCCGCGCAACACGACCGCGCAAGCCGACAACACCAGGACTCCGGTGACGACCGAACCCACCGTGCGCGCCGTACGCGCAGTCCAGTGCGCAACATCGTCACTACCCGATCGCGCAACGGAATACATGAGGTCGTCGAACAGCGGAACCGGCGCGGGCCGCTCGGCCACACCCAACACGAGCAACTCCCCGTCGCGCACCGACAACTCGGCCAACGTCGCAGTCTGCGACAACGGTGGACACCCGATCCGCGCAAGCGTCCATGCCACGGGCAACCCGTCCGACGAGGGATCCTCGTCGCCGGGATCTCCCGCTCTCCCAGGTCGTTCCGCAGGCTCCACTCCCGCCGCAATCATGTCGACGATCCCCGGAACGAGAAGCGAAACCGGAACGTCGACCGGCAGCGCCATGTCCACCTGTGTGGACCTGGCCAACACCGTCACCCGGCAGACTTCCTGGGCAAAGACGGACTGCGCGCCCGATGCTCGCCTACTCGCGTCCGCTGCACTCGGTGACTGTGTCGGATCGGCAGGTGCCGTGCGTGACGGCACAATGCCGGCCGATGGACGGCTGTCGGCGCGTGTCATGAAGATCCCCCCGGATACGTTCGATTCGCGTTCCGATGCCCGCCCCAGTGGGCATCGGTGTCCAAACCTTACGACATCGCGGCGACAAGCCATTGCTCGTCGGGATCTGCCGGCGGAGTGCGCAGCTCTCAGGCAGGAACCAGGTCACTCACCTGTGCGAGCAACTCGAACGAGCGAAGCCACGATGCGCGGTCGGACACACCGGACGCGACGATCAGCTCGTCCGCCCCGGTGCGTTCGGCGAATCGATCCAGGTAGTCCTTCACCATGTCCGGCGTACCGACGGCCGAGTACTTGGTCATCTTCGCGATCTGTTGGCCCGCAGGCGCTTCGAGGACCATGTCGGCTTCCTCGTCGGTGAAGGTCCGGCCGCGGCCGAGCAGTAGGCTGACGCGACTGCGCTTGGTGCGGAGGAACTGCGCCTGTGCATCGGCGAGCGAATCGGCCGCGATCACGTTGACACCCACGATCAGGTGCGGCTCCGACAATTGCGCTGACGGTCGGAAGTCACGCCGATAGATCTCGACGGCCTGCTCGAGGGCGTCGGGTGCGAAGTGCGAGGCGAAAGCATAGGGCAGGCCGAGTGCAGCGGCGAGCTGCGCGCCGAAGAGCGACGACCCCAAGATGTACAGCGGTACTTCGGTACCTGCGCCGGGAGTCGCGCTCACTCCGGGGACCAGGGACTCCGTCGACAGGTAGCCCTGCAGTTCCTGGACATCCTGGGGAAAGCGATCGGCCGACGCGGGATCGCGCCGCATCGCCCGCATCGTGACCTGGTCGCTGCCGGGGGCGCGGCCAAGACCCAGATCGATTCGTCCCGGGTGCAGCGTCGCCAAGGTGCCGAACTGCTCGGCGATGGTCAACGGCGCGTGATTGGGAAGCATGATCCCGCCGGATCCGAGCCGGATTCGCTCGGTGTTGGCGGCGACGTGGCCGATGAGAACCGATGTGGCCGACGACGCGATCGTCTTCATGTTGTGGTGCTCGGCGTACCAAATGCGTCGGTATCCCCAGTTCTCGGCATGCTGAGCGAGTGTGACGCTTGCATCGAAGCTGTCGCGGACTGTTTCGCCCTCGCCCACATGAGCGAGATCGAGGATGGACAAGGGTACGGACACGGTGGGGCCAGCCTTTCGTTCGTCGAGCGCGCGGCGAGGAGCCGCATTCAGGTGCAACGGCGTCGGGCAGCGTTCTATTTCTCGTCGGACGGACCGGTGGTCCCGTCGGTCCGTCCTACGAGACGGCAGCTGTGGACCGCCCGGTCTTCGATGCGTTAGCCTGTCGACCTGCGGCCTCGGGGGGAGGCTGCCGCGATGCAGTTCTGGGGGCGTTGCCGTGGGGGCGGATCGATGAGTACCGTGCGCTTCGTTCGCGGTGCCCGACGCGAAGTACCTCGATCTCCGGGCGGTGAAGTCACGCTGCAGCCGCCGCCCGAAATTCCGCGCGCGGTGCCGGGCAATCTACTGATGAAGCTGATGCCGCTGGTGATGGTCGCCGCGATGGTCGGGATGGTCGCGCTGATGTTCACCTCCGGGGCAGCTGCGAACCCGATGATGCTGATGTTCCCGGCCATGATGTTGATGTCCATGGTGGGGATGTTGGCCGGCGGCGGGAAGTCCGGCGGAGCGCGCACGGCCGAGGCGAACGAGGACCGCAAGGATTACCTCCGCTATCTGGATCAGCTCCGCCGCGACGTCGCCGAGACCGAGCGAGCGCAACGCCGAGCCCTCGAATGGAGTCACCCGGCCCCCGACACGTTGTGGTCGATCGCCGGAACCGAGCGCATGTGGGAACGGCGACTGTCGGATCCGGATTTCGCACACGTACGAGTCGGCCGTGGGGATCAGCGGCTTGCCACTCGACTGGTTCCGCCGGAAACGGGGCCGGTGGAAGAACTCGAACCCGTCTCGGCCGTGTCTCTACGTCGATTCGTGCGGGCGCATTCGGTGGTGGCCGCGCTGCCGACTGCGGTGTCGCTGAGGGGATTTGCGGCGTTGTCCGTAGCGGGCGGCCGCGACGAAGCCCGCGCGATGGTGCGCGCGATGTTGGCCTCGTTGTGCAGCTTTCACGGACCCGATCACGTCGCTGTCGCGATCGTCTGCGGTCCGGACACCGTGCAGCAGTGGGAGTGGGCCAAGTGGCTGCCGCACACTCAGCACGACGCTCTGCGCGACGGGGCCGGGTCCGCTCGGATGATCTTCGGCAGCTTTCTCGAACTCGAAAGCGCGCTGGGCGACGTGCTGTCGATGCGAAATCGCTTCGCGCGCGGAGCTGTGCCGGTTGCAGGCGTCGTGCAGTTGGTGATCGTGGTGGACGGCGGGCTTCTCGACAACCGATCGACCGACCTCACCGACACGGGCCTCGATTCCGTCACGATCATCGATCTGTCCGGCATGTGCCCAGGACTCGCCGCGTCGCGTGGACTCCGATTGTTCGCCGAGAACGGATCGATAGGCGCGGTCAGCGGAACCACGGTCGAGGTGTTCGCCGTCGCGGATTCGATGAGCACCACCCAAGCGCACGCCGTCGCTCGACGCCTGTCGCCGTATCGTGTGCCGTCGTCCTCGTCGGTCGTCGATGTGGTCGACGACGACGGAGTCCGGATCTCGGGATGGAACAGCCTGGTCGGTATCGCCGATGTCGGCGCACTCGACACGGATCGAGCGTGGACGATGCGGCGCGGACGCGAGAGGCTGCGGGTACCGATCGGTGTCGCCCCCGACGGCAGCGCCGTCGAGATCGACCTGAAGGAATCCGCCGAGAACGGCATGGGACCTCACGGATTGTGTATCGGAGCAACAGGTTCCGGAAAATCGGAGTTCCTCCGCACACTCGTGCTCGGCTTGGTGTCGACTCACTCGCCGGAACAGCTGAACCTGGTGCTCGTCGACTTCAAGGGCGGCGCGACGTTCGCGGGCCTGGAATCGGCACCGCACGTGGCCGCGGTCATCACCAACCTGTCCGAGGACTTGGCCTTGGTGGATCGAATGCGCGATGCGTTGGCCGGTGAAATGAACCGACGGCAGGAGTCGCTGCGCTCGGCCGGCAACTTCGCGAACGTCTCCGACTACGAGAGGGCGCGAGCCGCGGGAGCGGATCTGGCACCGATGCCCGCGCTGTTCGTGGTGGTCGACGAGTTCTCGGAATTGCTCAGCCAGCAACCGGAATTCGCCGAGCTGTTCGTCGCGATCGGCAGGCTCGGACGTTCGCTGCACATGCACCTGCTGCTCGCCAGCCAGCGCCTCGAAGAAGGGAAATTGCGCGGTCTCGACAGTCACCT
Source organism: Rhodococcus sp. 15-2388-1-1a (assembly GCF_002259145.1). Classification (NCBI taxonomy): domain Bacteria; kingdom Bacillati; phylum Actinomycetota; class Actinomycetes; order Mycobacteriales; family Nocardiaceae; genus Rhodococcus; species Rhodococcus sp. 15-2388-1-1a. Next base: position 274,914 of record NZ_NPFP01000039.1, read on the forward strand.
GTCGTACCGCATAGGCCTGAAAACGTTCTCCGCGAACGAGTCTCGATCGGTGCTCGGAGTTCCCGACGCCTATCACCTTCCCGCGCAGCCGGGTGCGGGCTACCTCAAGTGCGATTCGGCCGAGATCGTCAGGTTCGCTGCGGCATACGTCTCCGGTCCGTACTCGCCGCCGCGGTCCGGTCCCGGCGCTCGGCCCTCGCTCGGGGGCGACATCAGGCCGAAACCCTTCACCGCGTACACGGTACCGCTCGACTCCATCGATCTCGGCCGCATCGAGGCTGCCGGTGCGCCGGAGGCCGAACCGGATCCGGTCGACTCCGACAGCACCGGTGCGACGGTGCTCGACGTGGTCGTCGGACGAATTCGGGGTCGCGGAATGCCGGCCCACGAGGTGTGGCTGCCACCGTTGGACACCTCACCCACGTTGAACCGGTTGCTGCCCGGGTCGGTTCCGACCGAGCGCATCGGTCCGCTCAGCACACTGCGGGCCCCGATCGGCATCATCGACCGGCCTTTCGATCAGCGCCGCGATCTGCTGACCGTCGATCTGTCCGGTGCTGCGGGCCACGTCGCCATCGTCGGAGCCCCACAATCGGGTAAGTCGACGGCGCTTCGGTCGTTGATCCTGGCTCTCGCGATGACGCATTCGCCGGCACAGGTCCAGTTCTACTGCTTGGATTTCGGCGGCGGAACGTTGGCCGGGCTGGCCGATCTGCCACATGTCGGATCGGTGGCCAACCGCCTCGATGTCGATCGGGTTCGGCGGACCGTGGCCGAGGTCGCCGGTGTCGTTCGGCAGCGAGAGAGGACATTTCGTGATCGCGGGATCGACTCGATGGCCGAGTTCCGACGGCGACGTGCAACGCAACCCGTCGACCCCGAGGATCGGTTCGGCGACGTCTTTCTCGTCATCGACGGTTGGCCGTCCATCAGGTCCGATTTCGAGAGTCTCGAACAGCAGATCGCCACCTTGACGACTCAGGGCCTCGCTTTCGGTCTGCATCTGATCCTCACCGCGTCGCGGTGGGCGGAAGTTCGGCCTGCGACCAAGGACCTGATCGGTACCCGATTGGAACTGCGGCTCGGCGACCCGTCGGATTCGGACATGGGGCGCGCCAAAGCGGCGAGCGTTCCCGAGGGCCGGCCGGGCCGGGGCATGACCAGGGACGGTCTGCATCTGTTGATCGCACTTCCACGGGTGGACGACGTCTGCTCCGTCGACGATCTGTCTCGCGCAGTCGGTCGGTCGGTCGCCGCGATCGCGGCGGCATCTGCGGGAACCCAAGCGCCGCCGGTGCGGATGCTGCCGGAGCTGCTCGAGAGATCCGCGGTACTCGATCAGCTCGGTGATGCGTGGCCACGAACCCGTGGCGATATCCCTGAGCTCGGAGTTCCCATCGGCATCGACGAGGCCGAGTTGGCGCCCGTGGTGGTCGACTTCGCGGAGAATCCACACTTCGTCGTGTTCGGCGACAGCGAGTGCGGCAAGACTTCTCTGTTGCGCGGAATCTGTCGATCGCTCGTCGAGGCGAACTCGTCCGACAGCGTCAAACTCATCGTCGCGGACTACCGCCGAACTCTCCTGGGCGCAGTCGATTCCGAGCATCTGGCCGGGTATGCGGCTTCGCAGGCGACGCTGACGGCCATGCTCGTCGACCTCGCCGGCCGCATGGCCGATCGCATGCCGGGTGCAGACGTGACCCAGCAGCAGCTTCGTGAGCGGTCGTGGTGGAACGGCCCCGAGGTGTTCGTCGTCGTCGACGATTACGACCTGGTCGCCACGTCGTCGGGAAATCCGTTGGCCCCGTTGGTGGAACACCTTCCCCATGCCCGGGACATCGGGCTGCACGTCATCGTGGCGCGTCGTTCGGGCGGGGCAGGTCGGGCGCTGTTCGACCCGGTGATCGGGCGGTTGCGTGATCTGGTGACTCCGGGACTGGTCATGAGCGGAAGCCGCGACGAGGGGAACCTGCTCGGGACGGTACGTCCGAGTGCCATGCCGCCCGGACGTGGAGTGTTCGTCGACCGCTCCGGCCAGTCACTCGTTCAGCTCGGACATTCGAGTTGACGGGCACCTCGTGGCGTTATGCCGCAGTGCATCTGGGCTACACGGAGATTTCCGTCGTTGCCACGGGCGGAGTATTCGAGGGCCCGAGAGAGAGCGTCGGATCGGCGTTCGCCACGGTGGAGGGTGGCCGTCTGGTGTTCGGCCGGGGCCCGGCCGAAGACGAGATTCCGCCCCTGCTCTGTATCGACGATGCGTCGATCCCGGTGGGGGCCACGGTGTGGGACCGGGAGGCGGTACTCCACGGAATCGTGTGGTCGGCCCTGCAGAGCGCCGGAGTGCACGACCGACTCGACGTGCTCGAGATCGCGTATCCGTCTACCTGGGGCGAGCAACGCTCGGGCATCGTTCGGGCACTGTTTGCGACCTCGGCGAACGAGGTGGTGCTCGTGGAGACGGCCGAGGCCGCCCTGTCGTGGTCGGGTGAACGAGCGCCGTCCGCCGCGGTGGTCGTCGAAGTCGGAGCTCTCGACACGACCGTCGTCGTCCTCGACGAGTCGGGGGCGCACGGCGGAGACACCGGCGCGATACTTCCGTTCGGTACGGGTGACGACGACGCGTGGCGACGAGCGGTCGGCGACTACGTTCGGTCGTCGGTCACGCGCTGCCCCGACGAGGTGTACGTGGTGGCGGCGACCAGCGCCGGGGCGGATCCCGTCGTCGATCACCCCACACAGTGGTTGACCGGCCTCGACATCGCCAGGTCGCTGTACCGGCGAGCCGGGGCGGATCTCGTTCCGGCACCGTCGGTCCGTGCCGCGACGACGCGATCGGCGGCATGGCTCGACGACGTCACAGCACCGCCGCGGTCCCGGCAGAGGCGGCGTCCCCCGATGCTCGCGGCCGTGGGTGTCGTGGCAGCGGTTGTCGTATTCGGTTGCGCAGCAGTGTATTTCGCCGGACAGTCTTCGGGTGGTTCCGATGTCGTTGCGGCACCACCCTTTTCGCCTGTCGCGGCCCCGAACACTACGTCGTCGTCCGTCGTCGAACCGCCACCGACCACGATCGCCGACGCGCCGACGCCGGTCGAGACGGTGACGTTCGTGTCCGGGCGCGTCTCGATGCGGTTGCCCGGTACCTGGACGAAGGTGGACGACCCGGATCGCATGGTGCTGATTCCGCCGAACCCGCCCGAGCGTCGGATCGTCGTCACCGTGGCAGAGCTGTTGCCGGGTACGGCACAGGAGCAGGTCGCCGACGAGCTGCGGTCGGCCATCGATGCTCGTGGGCCGGATTCCACCATCGGATCTTTCGAATCCACACGCGATTTCGGCGGCCGCGTCGGAATCGCTTACACCGAGAGGCCGGTCGACGACTCGACGGTGCTCTGGCGTGTGTTCGTCGAGTCCGACCTACAGGTCAGCATCGGTTGCCAGTTCGAGGGAGGCGACGTGTCGGTGATCGACGCCGAATGCGGGCAGGCAACGCAGACGTTGGAGATCGTCCCGGCGTCGTGAGAGCCGCCCACAGTTTTTCGCGCACGGCCGGAACCGAATCGAGGGGTCGTTGCGTCAAAGGAGATGTAGGGGAGTGAGCGGGCCGACAGCGGCCTCTCGGTCGAGCAGCACGTGTGCCGCGGGTGCACGTGAATCGAGTATCGAAGACAAGGAGTCGAAGTGGGATATCCAGGGGGACCGGAAGCTACGGGTTCGTCGAACGGCGTCACGGTCACACCGCAGGAGCTCGTCGCTGCCGGAGCGACGATCGAAGGCCTGAGCGTGTCGATCAACGCGTCCAATTCGGCCGTTCGATCGATCGTCGAGCAGACCGCCGAGGCGTGGGTCGGTAAGGCGGGCAAGTCGTTTCAGGACGTCATGGCCCAGTGGGACACCAGTGCGCAGAAGATGCGGAGTGCGCTCGAGCAGATCTCCGCGGACATCAAGACCAACGGCCACGGTTACTCGGACGCCGACGACGACAACGTGTCGGCCGTGAACCAGGTGGCCGGATCCCTGAACTCGGGACTGTCCTCGTTCACGTGACGCCGCATCCGGTGACCACACGACCATCCACACGACCATGCTCGACCAAGGAGACCGATCCGACATGAAATACGACTTCGCGCAGATCGCGGCGCTGACCGAGGCGATGAACAAGCAGGCGAACGTGACCAAGGACCTTCTCGGGGACGTGGACAGCACCGCGAAGCGGCTCTACCAGTCGTGGGAGGGCGACGCGATGACGTCCTACTACGAGCTGCAGCGTCAGTGGAACTCCGCATCCGACGAGCTCAACCTCATTCTGTCGAGCCTCGTCGCGGCCGCCCGCACCGGTGGCGAGACGATGCACGGCGTCGAGATGGCCAACAAGGCGCGGATGGCTCGCTGACCCATCGTCACGAAAGCGGATGCCCCGACCGAGACATCGGTCGGGGCATCCGCTGCGTCTGGGGCCCTGCGTCCTGTTCACGATGCCGGCCGGGGTGTCTACTGGTCCGGTGACGGACTTCGCAGCGGTACTGGGGGCCGAACGGTCTCGTGCCGAGCATCGACTGGTGTCCCTGCGAGCAGAACTGGCGTCGGTGATCGAAGGATCGCGGTTCACGACCGACGACGACGAGCACGATCCCGAGGGGTCGACGATCGCATTCGAGCGAGCGAAGATCGCGGCGCTCATCACCGACACCGAATCCGAGATACGCGAGATCGACGCGGCGGTGTCACGGCTCTCGGCCGGGACGTACGGTACCTGCGAGCGGTGCGGCGGCGAGATCCCGGCGATCAGGCTCGAGGCGCTGCCCGCTGCCCGTCGGTGCATGCAGTGTGTGCGCCTGCGCTGACGACGTCGACGAGTTCAGGCCCCGACGAGCGGAGGCGTTTTGACCTGGGCGTCCGCTCCCGGTATCGTTCCCCGTTGGCGTGTATGGGCTCGCCGCGCACTCCTGTGCGTATCGAGCTCTTGTCCTCGGGTCTCAACTGGCCGCCGAGGGCATCCACTCGTCTTGGCCAGCAGCGACATCATGAAGACAGGAATTTTCTGTGTCTACTTACGCCCCGAAGGCCGGGGACACCACCCGGACGTGGCATGTGATCGACGCCACGGACGTCGTGCTCGGACGCCTCGCCGTCCAGGCCGCGACTCTGCTCCGCGGTAAGCACAAGCCCACCTACGCACCCAACGTCGATGGCGGCGACTTCGTCGTCATCATCAACGCCGAGAAGGTTGCCATCAGCGGCAACAAGCTCGACGGCAAGTTCCACCACCACCACTCCGGCCATCCGGGCGGTCTGAAGTCGCGCTCGACCCGTCAGGTCCTCGAGAGCAACCCCGATCGTCTCGTGGAGAAGGCCGTCGTCGGCATGATCCCCAAGAACAAGCTCGGTAGTGCCATCGCGAGCAAGCTGAAGGTCTACGCGGGACCGAATCACCCGCATGCCGCTCAGCAGCCCGTTCCGTTCGAGATCAAGCAGGTGTCCCAGTGACGGCGCCGGAGGGAAATGACGTGACGTCGCAGGAGAACATCGAAGAGATCGCCGCCGACGAGTTCGTGGCAGTCGAAGATCCCGAGGTCGTCTCGGACATCGAAGCTGCAGCCGCTCCGGCCCCGATCGTGTTCGATCGCCCGATCCAGACCGTCGGACGCCGTAAGGAAGCCGTCGCTCGTGTTCGGTTGTCCTCGGGCACCGGCGGATTCAAGCTCAACGGCCGCACCCTCGAGGATTACTTCCCGAACAAGGTGCACCAGCAGCTGATCAAGGCTCCTCTCGTTCTGGTCGACCGCGCGGAGTCCTTCGACATCGTCGCGCTGCTGCACGGTGGCGGACCGTCGGGACAGGCAGGCGCATTGCGTCTGGCCATCTCGCGTGCGCTGATCGAACTCGCACCCGACGATCGCCCGCCGCTCAAGGCCGCGGGCTACCTCACGCGTGACGCGCGTGCAGTCGAGCGCAAGAAGTACGGCCTGAAGAAGGCCCGTAAGGCGTCGCAGTACTCCAAGCGCTGACGCGTCTTACCCGCTTCATCCTCGAGGGCAGGCATCCAGCAGTATCGGACGCCTGCCCTCGAGGCATTTCACACCACATTCTCTCCGCTCGAAGGGGTTCTTGGTTCATGGCGCGATTGTTCGGCACCGACGGAGTTCGGGGACTGGCGGGCGGGGTTCTGACCGCTGAGCTGGCGTTGAGAATCGCGCGCGCCGCAGCCGCCGTGTTGGCACCGAATGTCGACGGCGTCAGGCGTGTGGCAGTGGTCGGTCGTGATCCGCGTGTCAGTGGCGCGATGCTCAGCGCAGCCGTGTCCGCCGGACTCACCGCATCGGGTGTCGACGTGATCGATGTCGGCGTGCTGCCCACACCCGCAGTCGCCTTCCTCACCGCCGAATACGACGCGGCGCTCGGTGTGATGATCTCGGCATCGCACAATGCGATGCCCGACAACGGAATCAAGATCTTCGCCGCAGGCGGGCACAAGCTGGACGACGACGTCGAAGACCGGATAGAAGCTGCCCTCGATCCCGAGGGGCGCTCCCGGAACGGCGCACAGCCCTACGACGCCACCGGTGCCGCGATCGGCCGTATCGGCGTCGCACAGGACGCGGCAGCCCGCTACACCGAGCATCTCGCCGGATCGGTGTCACATCGACTCGACGGCGTGACCGTCGTGGTGGATTGCTCGCACGGTGCCGCCTCGGTCGTCGGGCCCGAGATCTACCGACGTGCCGGTGCGACGGTCGTGGCGATCAATGCAGAACCCGACGGCATCAACATCAACGACGGTTGCGGGTCGACGCACCTGGAGGGGTTGCAGAAGGCCGTCGTGGAGCACGGTGCGGACCTCGGTATCGCGCACGACGGAGACGCCGACCGATGTCTCGCCGTCGACGCGGCGGGTTCGGTGGTGGACGGTGACGCGATCATGACGGTGCTGGCCATCGCGATGCACGACGCGGGCCACCTGACCGACGACACGTTGGTCGCCACGGTGATGAGCAACCTCGGTCTGCACATTGCGATGCGCGAGGCCGGAATCACGTTGCGCACCACCGCCGTCGGAGATCGCTACGTGCTCGAGGAGCTCCGCCGCGGCGGCTTCGCACTCGGGGGTGAACAGAGTGGACACGTTGTGCTGCCCGCAGTCGGAACAACCGGAGACGGGATCGCCACTGCACTGCGACTGATGGAGCGGATGGCGCAGACCGGGCGTTCCCTCGCGGATCTGGCGTCGGCCATGCGGACGCTGCCGCAGGTGCTGATCAATGTCCGTGTGTCGGACAAAGCGGCGGTGGCGTCGGCGCCGTCGGTATCGGACGCCGTGGCGTCGGCCGAGCGGGAACTCGGGGAATCGGGTCGAGTTCTGTTGCGCCCCAGCGGTACCGAACAGTTGGTGCGAGTGATGGTCGAAGCGTCGGAACTCGACGTCGCGACCCGACTCGCCGAAGAGCTGGCGGGCCGGGTCGCGTCGGTCTGACGTCTCAGGCGGTCAGTTCGCGCAGTGCGGTCAGCTGCGCGACGCGGCCTGCGGTGTTCTCGGCCAGCGGCGCGACATTGAGAGTGGTGACACCCGCTTCGGCGAAGGCTGCGACCCGCTCCTTGACGAAGCTCTCCGGGCCGATGAGGTTGACCGCGCGAGCGAGCTCGTCGGGAACCGCCGCAGCGGCCTCCTCCTTCTTTCCGGCCAGGTACAGGTCCTGGATCTTCTCGGCCTCGGCCTCGTACCCGTATCGCTGAGCCAGGGAGTTGTAGAAGTTCTTGCCCTTGGCTCCCATGCCGCCGATGTACAGCGCCAGGTGCGGCTTGACCCAGGGGAGGTACTTCTCGGCATCCTCGCCGATCGCCAGCGTGGGACTTGCGAACACCTGGAGTTCGCCGAGCGACGGATCACGCTTGGCCTTGCCTGCCGCGAGAGAGTCGCCCCAGACGTCGGCGGCCTTCTCCGGGAAGTAGAAGATGGGCTGCCAGCCCTCGGCGATCTCGGCGGTCAGCTCTACGTTCTTCGGGCCCAGAGCGGCAATGACGACCGGAATGCGATCGCGCACAGGGTGATTGATCAGCTTGAGCGGCTTGCCAAGGCCCGTTCCCTGGTCGGCCGGCAGCGGGATCTGATAGTGCTTGCCCTGATACTGCACCTTTTCACGACGCCAGACCTGGCGGCAGATCTCGATGACCTCGCGGGTTCTGGCGATGGGTGCGTCGTACTTGACGCCGTGGAAACCTTCGACGACCTGCGGTCCCGATGCGCCGAGCCCGAGTACGAATCGACCCTCGGAGACGTAGTCGAGACCGGCCGCGGTCATGGCGGTCAGTGACGGTGTCCTGGTGTAGATCTGGAAGATGCCGGACGCGATCTTGATCGTGCTCGTCTTGGCTGCGAGGAATCCGAGTTGGCTGACGGCGTCGAACGAGTAGGCCTCGGGCACGAAAATGATGTCGAGACCTGCCTTCTCGAGCTCGGCGACCTCGGCAACGGTCTCGTTGAAACCACCGCTGTAATTCAGCATCGTTCCGATGTGCATGGGACTCCTCGTTCGGTGAGCAGCTGGTGCAGCCACTTCAGGTACCTGTTACGGACATTTCACATCGGGACGTTACCGCTCCCTGGGGAACCGATGTGAGTCGGCGCACGTCATAGTGAGATAGGGGCACTTCGAGGGGGGAACGGGAACGTATGAGCGACGGAGTTCGGGTGGACGCGGACCGAGTTCGCGGGGTGGCAGATGCATTGGCGTCGTCGGCGGAGGCGCTCGGTGATGCCGCCGATTCGGTCGCCGACGCGGGCTTCGGCGCAGCCGGGGCCGGACGGAACTACGGCGACCTGGGCGCTGCCTATTCCCAGGCGCACCTCGGGCTCGGGCGTGCAGTCGGGGCATGGAGATCCTCGGTCGAGGACATTGCCGGTGCCCTCACCACCGCGATGAACGAGTACGAGCAACAGGACGACGCCACCGCATACGCGATCGAGACACCCCGGTGACACTTCCTTCGGCCTCGTCCGGTGACGGGGCGTCGATCGACGAGATTCTCGATGCGAACGCAGAAGGACTGCTGTTCTTCGAGCGTTTCCTGCCGCTGGTCGGCCGTGTCCCGGGCGTCGAAGTTCCGCAGTATCAGGACATGTGCGCCAGGTACGACGAGCAGCGCGGACTGAACCTGGGTGCGCTCGGTAACGATGCCGACGCCGTCGGGGCGGTGTCCGCAGTACTCGCCGATCAACTCGAGGAACAGATTCAACTTCGCCGAGTTCTGCAGTTGCGCTGGCACGGTGACGCAGGGGAGGCAGTGCAGACCTATCTTTCGGCCGAACAGGAGAAGGCGTCCCAGTTCCTCGCGTCGATCGAAGATTCCCATCAGACGATGTGTGCGGCCGTCGACGTTCTCCGTGACGCAGTGACCGACAAGGCAGAGCTCGTCGGCGGCCTCGACATCGACCTGGTGGACGGCAAAGACATGGACCGGATCGATGCGATTCTGCTCGCGTCGGGAATCGAGTGCCTGCCGGTGGATCGAGAGTCGGTGTTCCCACGATTGGCGTCTGCGTTCGAGGATCTGAACGACGGGGCGAGCAGCGTCGATGTCTCCGACGAGTTCGCCGCCGAGGTGACCGAACTCTGCAGGCGCTGGATCGACACCGAGTTCGTTCCGCGGGTGCAGGGTACGTGCGAGGCAGTCCTGGCAGCGTGCACCGCTACGGATATCGCCGTCAGAAACTGTCTGGCGTTGGTGGTGGACGTTCTGGGCAGCGTCCACGAGCCGTCGTTCGGTGAACTCGACGAGCGCGGTTGGGCAATGGAACCCGGTGCAGCAGCGATGTGGCCGGGGCCCGACGGCTCTTGCTCAGACCCGGATCCTGCCGGGATCGGTTCCACGCCTTCCGCTTTCGGAGCCGCACCGGCGGCTGTCGCACCGGCGGCTGTCGGGCCCGCAGCGACCGGACCGGTGGCGACACTGCCCGGCGAGAACGCACTCGTCGGAGCAGACAGCGTGGATCCGGCCGGATCTCTCACCGTCGACGGTGGTGTGGGTGAGGAGCTGGGGGATTCTCTCGACGGGCTCGTGGATCGAGTGGTCGCCGAGATCATCGACCGAGTCGACAACGCGTTGACCGAGACGATCGACGGCGGAGATCTCGAAAGCTCCGGTGACACTGCCGTCGACAGTCGGGCAGGTGACGGCAACCCCGAGGAGGCTTCTCCGGACGGGAGTGGCGACCAGCGACCCGAACCGACTCCGTTGCCGCAGCCCGAGCAGTCGTGGACCGCGGCCACCGACGAGCGCGGCCATCTCGAGGCCGAGCTCGACGGGCATCGGGCCCGCATCGCGCTCGAACACGACGGCACGGTGTCCCTCGAACTCGAGACTCCTGGACTCGGAACGCGCTCGTTCGAGCTCGGAATCGGACCGTTCGGCCTACCCGAGATCGTCGAAGTTCCCGGCATCGCCGACGCGGTGGACGTACCGGCCTCGGCTGCACCGTTGCCGACCGAACCGGTGCCCGCGGCCGAATCCGCGGCGGCAGAGGAACCCGTGCCGCCTACCGAACCCGTGCCGCCTGCCGAACCCGTGCCGCCTGCCGAACCGGAGCCTGCCTCCGGGCCGGTTCCTGCGGTCGAACCTGAGCCTGCGACCGAACCTGTGTCGCCGTCCGAATCCGTTTCGGATGCACAGGCGCAGTGCTCACCCGACACCGAGCAGCCTGCTGTGCAGCATCCGGTAGTTGCGGATCGACCGGTCACCGATCCGCAACCCGCCGACACGGGTAGCGGTGCAGGCCTGAGTGAAGCAGGGGAGCTGTGAGCACCGACAGTGCGTGGCGTCGGGAGTTGCATCGAATACGCGATGAGCACCGGATCGCGATGGCGCGGGCGGCCGAAGAGTTGAGTCGGGCACAGGCCCCGGCAGTGGACCGAGGCGGACGGATTTCAGCGACGGCGAGCGGAGCGGACTCCGACGTCGAGTCGATGTCGGGTTCGGTGCTGCAACCGGCTCACCTGGACCGGCGAGCACCCACACCGCACGTCGAGACCGATCCCGACGAACGGCCGAGGTCCTGGCTGGTGTGACACCGGTCGGTGACGAACGGGACTAGCCCCGGCCGAGCAGGGCCTTGATCGACGCGGACGCCTTGGGCTTGGGCTGCGCGTCGAGCGGCGCGTGCGGATCGACCGCTCTGGTTCCGTCGATCTCACCTGCCGATCCGGCCAACTCCTCGTAGTCGGAGTCACCTGTCAGGTGGAACAGCAGAAACGCGGTGAGTACGGCACGGGTGCGTTGTTGGGTCTTGCGGTCGGGCTTGTTGATGCCCAGTGCGCCGAGGATCCGCCTGCCTTCGACGAATCCGTCTGCCGTCGAGCCGTCGATTCGTCGGAGCACGGACGGTCCACGCCAGGACTGGGCGAGAGCGAGTGAGTTGTCGGTGAGCGAATCGGCGTTCGAGTTGTCGCCCACGACGAGCCCGGGGATGGCAAGTCCGGCGGCTGCCTCCTCGGACGACGGTGCCGTCGGTGCCGGGAACAGTGCGGCTACGGCCTTGATGTCCGCTCGCCGAGAGGCTGCGAGAACAGCGGTCCCGGCACCCATCGCGTGGCCTGCTGTGGCGAGTTTGTCCGGATGCACGCTGATGTTGCCGGGGCCGAGACGCACGCCGGTCATGATGTCGAGCACAGTGCCCAGGTCGGTCGCGAGTCCGCGGTGCGAGGGTACGAGGCCGCGTTCGGTGTCCGGTGCCGCAACCACGATGCCCCAGGACGCCAAGTGCTTCAGAGTGTCGGTGTAATGGCTGGGACGCAGCATCCAGCCGTGTGCGAAGGCCACGCCGGGCAGGCCGAAGCCCTCGGCGGGGGTGTAGACGACACCGGGTTGCCCGGCGAGGGCCAGGTCGCCTCGGAGCACCTTGTGCGGGCCGCGCTTGGAGAGAGCAGATGCCAGCTTCTTCGGTTTCGCCACGAGAGATGACGCTACCGAACTGCGGCGCGTCAGGGGGACACCGGACACGTCAACCCGAGCGAATGGGTCGTGCGCGCCCCGCCGAGTACCCTGATTGTCCATGTGCGGAATCGTGGGTTACGTCGGCCACCGCCCAGCGCTGGGTGTGGTGGTCGAGGCGCTTCGGCGTATGGAATATCGGGGTTACGACTCGGCGGGGATCGCCATTCTCGACGGCGCGGGAGCGACGGCGGTCGAGCGCAAGGCCGGTCGCCTGGCGAATCTCGAAGCCGAATTGGACGACATCGGCACCGACACGTTCGTCGGCACCACCGGCATGGGTCACACCCGGTGGGCGACGCACGGCCGTCCGACCGACCGCAACGCTCACCCCCACCGCGATGCGTCGGGCACCGTCGCCGTGGTGCACAACGGCATCATCGAGAACTTCGGACCGCTGAGGGCCGAGTTGGAAGCCGTCGGGATCGAGTTCCTGTCCGATACCGACACCGAGGTCGCAGTGCACCTCGTCTCGCGTGCCTACGCCGAGGGTCCGACCGCGGGCGACTTCGTGGCCAGCGCCAAAGCTGTTCTGCGTCGTCTCGAGGGTGCGTTCACTCTGGTGTTCACCCATTCCGATCACGCGGACACGATCGTCGCGGCTCGTCGCTCCACGCCCCTGGTACTCGGTGTCGGCGAGGGCGAAATGTTCCTCGGGTCGGACGTGGCTGCCTTCATCGAGCACACGCGCGACGCCGTCGAGCTCGGCCAGGACCAGGTCGTCGTCATCACCGCCGACGGCTACGACATCAGCGATTTCGAGGGCAACGAGGCGCAGGGGCGTCCGTTCCGAATCGACTGGGATCTGGCAGCCGCCGAGAAGGGCGGCCACGACTACTTCATGCTCAAGGAGATCCAGGAGCAGCCAGCCGCTGTGGCGGACACGTTGCTCGGTCACTTCGACAACGGTCGAATCGTGCTCGACGAGCAGCGACTGTCCGATCAGGAGTTGCGCGACGTCGACAAGGTGTTCGTCGTGGCCTGCGGTAGCGCGTACCACTCGGGCCTGCTTGCCAAATATGCGATCGAGCACTGGACTCGGTTGCCGGTCGAGGTGGAACTGGCCAGCGAATTCCGTTACCGCGACCCGGTTCTCGATCGTTCGACCCTCGTCGTGGCCATCTCGCAGTCCGGCGAGACCGCGGACACCCTCGAAGCCGTTCGGCACGCCAAGGATCAGAAGGCGCGTGTTCTCGCGGTCTGCAACACCAACGGCTCGCAGATTCCGCGGGAGGCCGACGCCGTCCTCTACACGCGGGCCGGTCCGGAGATCGGCGTTGCGTCGACCAAGGCCTTTCTCGCCCAGGTGACCGCGAACTATCTGGTCGGGCTGGCGTTGGCGCAGGCTCGCGGCACCAAGTATCCCGACGAGGTCGCCCGTGAATTCGCCGAACTCGAAGCGATGCCCGAGTTGGTGCAACGGGTGCTCGAGACTGTCGAGCCGGTTAGGGCGCTCGCGCGAGAGCTCTCGACGGCCACGACGATTCTGTTCCTCGGCCGACACGTCGGCTATCCGGTTGCTCTCGAAGGTGCGCTCAAGCTCAAGGAGCTGGCGTACATGCACGCGGAGGGCTTCGCGGCCGGCGAGCTCAAGCACGGTCCGATCGCGCTCATCGAGGACGGTGTGCCGGTGATCATCGTGATGCCCTCGCCCAAGGGTCGGGCGGTGTTGCACTCGAAGATGCTGAGCAACATTCGCGAGATCCAGGCGCGTGGTGCGCGAACGGTCGTCATCGCCGAAGAGGGCGACGAGGCAGTGCGGCCTTTCGCGGACAACTTGATCGAGATCCCGGCTGCGTCGACGCTGCTGCAGCCGTTGTTGTCGACGATCCCACTGCAGGTGTTCGCCGCCGAGGTGGCTCAGGCGCGCGGCTACGACGTGGACAAGCCACGCAACCTGGCCAAGTCCGTCACCGTCGAATAGCGCTCGGCATGCGCGGCTACTACACACCCGAGCAGATTCGGAATGCGGAAGCGCCGCTACTGAATTCCCTGCCGAACGGCGTTCTCATGCGTCGCGCCGCCTATGGTTTGGCCGCTGTGGTGGCAGCCGAGCTCACGGCGCGCACGGGCGGCGTCGCGGGACGCCGCGTGACGATTCTGGTGGGCACGGGAGACAACGGCGGCGACGGTCTGTGGGCGGGGGCGTATCTGCGTCGACGCGGTGTTTCGGTGTCGGCTCTGCTGCTCGATCCGACGCGGGTGCACGCCGAGGGTCTCGCGGCCCTGCGATCGTCGGGCGGGCGCGTGGTGACTCGGTGCGGACCCGCCGACATCGTGGTCGACGCCATCGTGGGGATTTCCGGCAAGGGCCCGCTGCGGCCCGATGCTGCTGCGGTGGTCGAGCGGATCACCGCACCGATCGTGGCCGTGGACGTTCCCAGTGGAGTCGATGCGGAGACCGGTGCCGCACCGGGGCCGGCGGTGACTGCCGAGGTGACGGTGACGTTCGGTGCCCGTAAGCCGGTTCACGTGCTGGCCGTACCTCGGTGTGGCCGAATCGAACTCGTGGACATCGGCCTGGATCTGCCGGCGCCTGCGATGGCGTCGTTCGAGCCGTCCGACGTCGGACGGGTGTGGCCGATCCCGTCGGCCTCGGACGACAAGTACTCGCAGGGCGTGGTGGGTGTCCTGGCCGGTAGTGCCACGTTCCCCGGTGCCGCACTGCTCTGTGTCGGTGCGGCGGTCGCGGCCACCTCCGGAATGGTCCGCTACGTGGGAAGCGCAGGGGCAGAAGTCGTTTCGCACTGTCCGGAGGTCGTTGCCGCCCCGGACCTCGACGCGGCGGGAAAGGTGCAGGCGTGGGTGGTCGGTCCCGGTTTCGGCACCGACGAGGATTCGGCGGAGATCGTGCGTCGAGTGCTGGAGACGGATCTGCCGGTCGTCGTCGACGCGGATGCGCTCACGATCCTCGCACGCAACGAACGCTGGGTCGCCGGACGCACCGCACCGACTCTGCTGACCCCGCATGCCGGGGAATTCGCCCGCCTGACCGGATCCGACCCCGCACCCGACCGAGTGGGATCGGTTCGAGATCTCGCCGCGCGTTGGGGCTTCACCGTTCTCCTCAAGGGGCGAGCGACGATCGTCGCCGATGCGGACGGCACCACGTTCGTCAGCGATGCCGGGGGATCGGCTGCATCGACCGCCGGTTCGGGCGACGTACTGTCGGGCATTCTCGGGGCGCTGCTCGCGTCGGGAATGGCACCGTCCACTGCGGCTGCCTGCGGCGCGAAGGTTCACGCACTGGCCGCGGCCCGTGCGGCTCACGGATCGGACGGAGAGTTCGCAGCGCCCATTTCTGCGAGTCCACTGTGTGAGTCCATCCCCGACGCCATCCGGACCGTGCGCTCGCTCACAGTCTGACCGTGGTCGTGCGTGGCCCACGTCCGATGCCGGGTGTGTCACGAGTTGTGGCACCCTGATCCGTCGTATCGGCGGCTCGGATGGCACTATCGAATGTTGTGAGTATCGGCTGCGGCGACGAGAGGACCGATCCTCGGACGGGTTCGGGTGCTGTGGCGTCCGTGGACCTCGACGCGGTGGCTCACAACGTCCGCGTGTTGCAGCAGTTCGCCGGGGACGCCGCCGTGATGGCGGTCCTCAAGGCAGACGGATACAACCACGGTGCCGTCGAGGTCGCACACGCCGCAGTGGCAGCCGGTGCACAGGAGCTCGGCGTCACCACCATCGGTGAGGCCCTCGAACTCCGCGCTGCGGGTGTGACGGTCCCGGTGTTGGCGTGGTTGCACCGAACGGACTCCGATTTCGCTGCGGCGATCACCGGGCAGGTAGGGATCGGGGTGTCCACGGCTGCCCAGCTCGACGCTGTGGTCGAAGCGGCACGCCGAGTCGGTTCCACCGCTGATCTCTCGCTCAAGATCGACACCGGACTCAATCGCAACGGGGTCCCGGAATCGGATCTCGATGCAGTCCTGGACGGTACGGCGGCCGCCGTCGCGGAGGGAACTGTGCGGTTGACGGGAATGTTCTCGCATCTGGCCTGCTCCGACGAACCGGGGCACCCCGCCAACGACGCCCAGGCCGAGCGGCTCCGCGACGCGGTGCGGCGCGCGACCCGGCGCGGAACGCCTCCCGCCGTCGTGCACCTGTCCAACTCTGCAGCCACGCTGACCAGACCCGATCTCGGTTTCGACATGGTCCGCCCGGGTATTGCTCTGTACGGCTTGTCGCCGGTGCCCGAGCTGGGAACGTTCGGGTTGCGCCCGGTCATGACGCTGTCGGCGCAGGTGGCGAACATCAAGAAGGTGAGCGAAGGTGAATCTGTGTCCTACGGCTACACCTGGACCGCTCCTGCCGACACCGTGGTCGCACTCGTCGCTCTCGGATACGCCGACGGGGTCGTTCGCCGCCTCAGCGGGCGGTTCGAGGTGACCATCGCAGGTCGTCGCTACCCCTCGGTGGGGCGAGTGTGCATGGACCAGTTCGTCGTCGATCTCGGTGGTGACCGCTCGGGTGTCGCGGTCGGCGACGAGGCGCTACTGTTCGGATCAGGGGACAGGGGAGAGGCGCACGCTCAGGATTGGGCGGATGCGCTCGACACGATCAGCTACGAAGTCGTCACCGGCGTTCGTGGACGCGTCCGACGACGGTTCGTCGGCGCTCGCGTAGGGGAGGCGACGGTCTAGATCATGCTCGGATTGCTGGAGAGTATTGCGATTGTGGTGCGGGAGACGGCGTTTCGGTCCAACAAGGATCCGTTGGCCACCGAGAACCTCGACCTGATGGATGCCGATCGCGGCAGTATCGTCACCGCGGACGACGGTGTACCGCTTGCGGTCCGCGAAGTGGGTCCGTGTGACGCCGAGACCACCGTGATCTTCGTGCACGGCTACTGCCTGCGCATGTCGTCGTGGCATTTTCAGCGCCGCGCGCTCGAACAGCAGTGGGGTTCGACGGTACGCATGGTCTTCTACGACCAGCGCGGTCACGGACGTTCGGGAGTGCCGAGCCCGGAGAGCTGCACCATCGGTCAACTCGGCCTCGATCTCGACGCGGTGATTCGCTCGGTGGTACCCAAGGGCCGCATCGTTCTGGTCGGGCACTCGATGGGCGGGATGTCGATCCTGTCCATGGCGCGGCAACGATCGGACGTGTTGCGCCAGCGGGTCATCGGCGCAGTTCTGATCTCGACGACTGCGGCCGGTCTCGCGCAGTCCGGGGTGGGTCGTAGTCTGCAGAATCCGGCGGTCGACGCGTTCCGGCTCGCGGTGCGGACCTCGCCCGGTTTCGTGCAGTTCGGTCGCGGTGCCGTGCGTGCGCTCATTTCACCGATACTGCGGGCGGCGTCCTACGGCACCAGGGTCTCCCCGCGGCTGGTGGCGTTCTCTCAGTCGATGATCGACGACACCTCCGTCGTCACGATCGTCAACTTCCTCGAGACTCTCGAGTTGCACGACGAGTCCGAGGCCCTGCTGGAATTCGAGAACATCCCGGTGTCGGTAGTGTGTGGCGACGAGGACTGGATCATTCCGTTCGCCAGCTCGGAGGCTCTGGCTCGGGCCCTGCCGCGTTCGGAGACGGTACGTGTGCGCCAGGGTGGGCACCTGGTCCAACTCGAATTTCCCGAACAGGTCAACGGCGCGATTCAGCGGCTCGTGGCACGGGCGACGGAGGCCGCAGGCAAGAAGCGACGGTGGGGCGTTGTCTGACGAGCCGCTGACCTTGCCGGTGCACGTCGAATTGGTCACTGCCGCAGACACTGCCGAGTTCGGTGCACGGCTCGCCGACGTTCTGGTCGCCGGCGATCTGGTGATTCTCGACGGCCCGCTCGGGGCCGGAAAGACAGCGATGACCAAGGGGATTGCGGCCGGACTCGGTGTCCAGGGCCGCGTCACCTCGCCGACGTTCGTCATCGCCCGCGAGCACCGGGCCGGGTCACGGCCCGGTGGACTACCGCCGGTTGCGCTGGTCCACGTCGATGCCTATCGGCTCGGCATGACGGGGCAGTCGGCGGTCGACGAACTCGATGCCCTCGACCTCGATACCGACCTCACCGACGCCGTCGTTGTGGTCGAGTGGGGCGAGGGATTGGTGGAGAAGCTGACGGACGGCCATGTGTCGGTGCGTCTGACGCGTGATCCGGATTCCGATGTTCGGCGCGTGACGGCGGGTCGGGTGAACAGCAGAGCGGATCACCGAGAACGACGCTGACCGGGTACCGGGTGCGCGGTCGTATCCCTGAAGACGGGTAATCTGAAACATCGTGCTTGTACTTGCCGTCGACACCTCGACCCCCGCCGTCACCGCAGGTGTGGTGAGCCTGACCGAGCCCGGCGCCGATGCAGTGGCCACGACCCTCGCCACACGGGTTCGGGTGGACGCGCGATCTCATGCAGAAATCTTGACGCCCAACATTCTCGAGTGCTTGGCCGAGGCCGGAATCACCGCGGCCGAGTTGGGAGCCGTCGTCGTCGGCGTCGGTCCCGGCCCGTACACCGGGTTGCGGGTGGGCATGGCGACAGCTGCGGCATTCGGTGACGCGCTCGGTCTTCCCGTGTACGGCGTCTGCAGTCTCGACGCCATCGCCGCAGATGTCTCCGAGCCCGGGTCTCTGTTGGTGGTGACCGACGCGCGCCGGCGCGAAATCTACTGGGCGCGTTACGAAGCCGGGGTTCGGGTTGCAGGGCCCGACGTTGTCGCCCCGGCCGAACTGGATCGTGTCGGAGTCGACGCGGTCGCCGGATCGGCACCGCATGCTGCGGCATTCGAGCTTCCGATTCGTGATGTGCAGGCACCGTCTCCGGCCGGATTGGTCGCCGTTGCCGCTGCGGACATCGGCAGCGGGATCGTCCCGGGCCCGCTCGTCCCGTTGTACCTGCGTCGTCCCGACGCCAAGACGCTCGACGAGCGCGCCGCAGCGAAGGCTTCGAAGTGACGGTGTCGATCGAGTCGATGACGACGGCGGACGCTGCTCGGTGCGCGTATCTCGAGACCGTGCTGTTCCCGGGTGACGACCCGTGGGCGGAGGATGCCTTCATCGCGGAACTGGCGGCGCCACACAATCATTACGTCACGGCGCGAGAGAACGGCGAGGTCGTCGGCTACGCAGGCATCTCCCTGCTGGGGCAGCCCAGTCGCGGCGCGTTCGTCGTCGGTGAGTCCGAGGTGCACACCATCGGTGTCGATCCGTCGCATCACCGCCGAGGAATCGGCGGGCGACTGCTCGACGAATTGCTCCGAGTGGCCGACGAGCACGGTGGGCCGGTCTTCCTCGAGGTACGTACCGACAACGAGCCCGCCATCGAGTTGTACCGACGCGAAGGGTTCGAGATCGTCGGTACCAGGGTCGGGTACTACCAGCCGAGCGGGGCCGACGCCTTCACCATGCGTCGGTCCGAGAAGACGGAAGGATCAGCCCGATGATCGTCATGGGTATCGAAAGTTCTTGCGACGAAACAGGAGTCGGGATCGTCCGGTGGGGCGGGGCGGGGACGTGCGAGCTGATGGCCGACGAGGTGGCCTCCAGCGTCGACGAACACGCGCGGTACGGCGGAGTGGTGCCCGAGGTGGCGTCGCGCGCGCATCTGGAAGCCATCGTGCCGACCATGCGGCGGGCTCTGGCGACCGCTGACATCGAGCGTCCCGACGCCGTCGCGGTGACGATCGGGCCGGGGCTGGCCGGGGCGTTGCTGGTCGGGGTTGCCGCTGCGAAGGCGTACGCCGCGGCCTGGGGCGTGCCGTTCTACGCGGTCAACCATCTCGGTGGCCACGTCGCGGTCGACACGCTCGAGCACGGCCCGATGCCGTCGTGCGTGGCGCTGCTGGTCTCCGGAGGTCACACTCATCTGCTGCACGTCGACGATCTGTCCCGGCCGATCGCCGAGCTCGGGACCACGGTCGACGATGCGGCCGGTGAGGCCTTCGACAAGGTTGCGCGGCTCCTCGGATTGGGCTATCCCGGTGGCCCGGCCCTCGATGATGCTGCGCGCGAGGGTGATCCGGCCGCGATCGCGTTTCCCCGGGGAATGACCGGTCCGCGCGATGCCCGTTACGATTTTTCGTTCTCCGGGGTCAAGACGGCCGTCGCTCGGTTCGTCGAGGCCAGGCACCGTGCCGGAGATCCGATTCCTGTTGCGGACATCGCCGCGTCGTTCCAGGAATCCGTCGCCGATGTACTGACGATGAAGGCCGTCCGTGCGGCAACCGATGTCGACGTCGATACGATCGTTCTGGGTGGGGGCGCCACCGCCAACTCTCGCATTCGTTCGCTGATCGAAAGTCGTTGCGCAGAGCAGGGTTTGACGCTGAGAATTCCGAAGCCGCGACTGTGCACCGACAACGGGGTGATGATCGCCGCACTGGGCGCTCACCTCGTGGCAGGCGGAGCCGAGCCCTCGGCGTTGACCGCCGTGACCGATCCCGGCCTCTCGGTCGCGACCAGTCAGGTGCCCGGCTGAGCGTTCTGCGTTGCCGCGGTGGTCGAGGACGAACGCGGAGCCGACGGCTCGGCTGCCGACAGTGGGTCCGTCGTGGATTCGGACACCTCGGGAGCTGCAACCGGCGGTGACCATACCGTCGGTGGTGCCGTCAGTTCCGGCGTGGGCTGCGAACCGCTCACATCGGTGGTCGGCACAGTGATCGATTCGGTCGGTACCGGAGTGAACTCGGGTGTGACCTCGGGCGTCGGACTCGGGACGATCTCGGTCGTATCGCTCGGGTCCGAGGGCTCGATCGGTTCGGAAGGCCGAACCGGAGTCGTGGTGACCGAGGTCGGCGGTTCCACCGGGATTGCGGTGGTGACGCCGGGTGACACAGGATTCGACGTGGGGTCGACCGGCCAGTCGATCCGCGGGAGGTCGGGTGCAGGCCGCAGCGTCGGGGTACTGGTCGGCGGAGCGGTGGTCGTGAACCGCGTCGACGATCCGGTGGCGTCGACCGACGTTGCCGTCGGGTCGGATCGATCGCCAGAAGTGAGCCCGGCCGTGGGTGGGGTCTCGTCGGGGGAGTAGCCCTCGGTGACCGGTGTACCGGAATCGTTCGACGCGGTCGCGGATCGGGCGGCACTTCCGGCCGGTGAGACGTCGGCATCGTCGGCAGGCGTCATCGTCTGCACACCGTAGGCCAGTACCAGTCCACCTGCGACGACGGCGGCCGCGATCGCGCTGGAGTATCGGCTCATTCGGCTTGCGGTGTTGCGCGTGGCCGAGACGAGTTGGTAGTCGCTGCCGACGGCCGATGCGGCGACGGCAGCAGCGCCGACGGCGAGAACGGCATCGGGTTCGGACAGTCGAACGACCGGGGCGTGGAACACGTCGGTGAGCGTTGCGGCGAGCAGGGGAATGTGTGCCCCACCGCCGATCAGCACGATGGTCTCGGGTTCGTGGGTGCTCTCGTCGAACACCCCGCGGACGAACTGCGCGGCGGTGTCGAAGATCGGGCTCACGGCGGCATCGAACGCGTCACGGGTGACCGTCAGCGGGATTCCGCTGTACCGCTCGATGCGGACCTCGTCCTCGCGGGAGAGCTGTTCCTTGATCGATCGGTACCGTGCAGACCCGATTCCGCGGTCGTCGCGGATGTCGTCCCGAAGGTTGTCGCGGGTCATGTCCTGCACGAGGTTCTTGACGAGCACGTCGAGTGCGTCGCCGCCGACGGCGTCCGATCGGCCGTGCGCCAGTACCTTGTCGGTGGTCCGATCGGTGACGGTGACCGACATGCCCGAGGCACCGAGATCGACCAGCGCGATCGTGTCGTACCGATCGATCAGGCCGGTGGTCGCCAGGTGCGCGGACGCGGCTGCGGACTCGGGCACCAGTCGGACATCGCGGGTGGTGTGGGCCAGCGCTGCGCGAATACCCGCAGCGTGCTCCTCGGTGCGGTAGGTGACGGCGATCGCGTCGGGGGCCCGGTGGCCGGGGATGAGCGAGGCCATGAGTTCGATGGCCGAGGTGACCAGATCACCGATGTCGGTGTTCGCTTGGCGATCGGTCGAGACGGTGCGGTACTCCACCGTGCGACTACCGTCGGTGTCGACGGTGACGAGGGCTGCGCACACCACCTCGGATCCGGTGGATATGCCCACTCCTACCCGCATGCTGCACCTCCCGCCCCTGTGTGTCCGTCCGGAATCGACTGCTCTGTGTGCCGTGTCGCGGCACAGCTGTCGATCGTTATCGTTCGGACAGCTCCGTTATCGTAACGTTACTTCGCGGTCCGGCGCGAACGTAATAAGCCGCTCGGTCGGTTACTTCCTGAGTGTTCATGGCCTCTCACCAGTGCGTACGGCGGTGTCGCGGATGCCGGGAAAACGGCGAGAAAAGGCTCCGGTGTTCGGCGTTTCGGACCCGAATTCGCCCGTTTTCGGATCTCCGTGGTCGAGCAGGACGGTGCGTGATCACTCTTGTACGCACGCGCGCAACCACCGTGTCGCGAACCTGGCGAACCCAGCCCTTGAGTGCTGGCACTCTCGTGTATAGAGTGCTAGTTGGCACCGAGCGAAGTCCCGGCACCCGCGACGACGGGAACGAGTTCAGGCCGTGATTGTCAGAACCGCACGAGAAGTACTTACACACAGCTGTCCGGGGATCCGACCCCGGACGCGTACCCCATAACTTTGGAGGGCTCAACGTGGCGAGCGTGAAAATCAAGCCGCTCGAGGACAAGATCCTCGTCCAGGCCAACGAGGCCGAGACGACGACCGCCTCCGGTCTGGTCATCCCCGACACAGCCAAGGAGAAGCCCCAGGAGGGCACCGTCGTCGCCGTGGGCGAAGGCCGTGTCACCGAGAAGGGCAACCGCATCCCGGTCGACGTCAAAGAAGGTGACACCGTCATCTACAGCAAGTACGGCGGCACCGAGATCAAGTACGCCGGCGAGGAGTACCTGATTCTGTCGGCACGCGACGTGCTGGCTGTCATCGCCAAGTAGGCCACAACGCATCCCGCCCCGGTATCCGATTTTCGTGTCGGTCCCGGGGCGGTGTGCGTTCGATCGAGTTTCTTTACTCGAAGGAGTAACACCGAAACATGGCAAAGCAAATCCAATTCAACGAGGAAGCGCGCCGCGCACTCGAACGCGGCGTCGACAAGCTGGCCGACGCAGTCAAGGTGACGCTCGGGCCGCGGGGACGCCACGTCGTCCTGTCCAAGGCCTTCGGCGGTCCGACCGTCACGAACGACGGTGTCTCGATCGCTCGTGAGATCGACCTGGAAGATCCGTTCGAGAACCTCGGTGCGCAGCTGGTCAAGAGCGTCGCTACCAAGACCAACGACGTTGCAGGCGACGGAACCACCACCGCGACGGTCCTCGCGCAGGCGCTCGTGCGCGGCGGTCTGAAGAACATCGCCGCAGGTGCCAACCCGATCGCGCTCGGCACCGGCATCTCCAAGGCGGCCGACAAGGTCGCCGAGGCTCTGCTTGCCGCCGCAACCCCGGTCGAGGGCAAGCAGGCGATCGCTCAGGTCGCCACCGTGTCCTCGCGTGACCCCGAGATCGGCGAACTCGTCGGCGAGGCGCTCACTCGCGTCGGCGCGGACGGCGTCGTCACCGTCGAGGAGTCCTCGACGCTGCTCACCGAGCTCTCGGTCACCGAAGGCGTGCAGTTCGACAAGGGCTACCTCTCGCCGTACTTCGTCACCGACGTCGACGCACAGGAAGCAGTTCTCGAGGACGCGTACGTCCTGCTGTACCGCGAGAAGATCACCTCGCTTCCGGACTTTCTGCCTCTGCTGGAGAAGGTTGCCGAGAGCGGCAAGCCGTTGCTCATCATCGCCGAGGACACCGAGGGTGAAGTTCTCTCGACGCTGGTCGTCAACTCCATTCGCAAGACGATCAAGGCCGTGGCAGTCAAGGCACCGTTCTTCGGTGATCGCCGCAAGGCGTTCCTCGACGATCTCGCGGTCGTGACGGCCGGGCAGGTCATCACCGCCGATGTGGGTCTGAGTCTGAAGGAAGCCGGCCTCGAGCTGCTCGGTCGCGCTCGTCGCGTCGTCGTCACCAAGGACGACACGACCATCGTCGACGGTGCGGGCACGCAGGACGACATCGATGCGCGCGTCGGTCAGCTCCGCCGCGAGATCGAGAACACCGACTCCGAGTGGGATCGCGAGAAGCTCGAAGAGCGTCTGGCGAAGCTCTCGGGCGGCATCGCGGTCATCAAGGTCGGCGCTGCCACCGAGACCGAGCTCAAGGAACGCAAGTTCCGCGTCGACGACGCTGTGGCTGCGGCCAAGGCTGCCGTCGAAGAGGGAATCGTCCCCGGCGGCGGTTCGGCTCTGACTCAGGCAGCGTTGGCTCTGGCCGACGACCTCGGCCTGACCGGCGACGAAGCCACCGGTGTTGCCGTTGTGCGTACCGCGCTCAACGCACCGCTGTTCTGGATCGCCTCCAACGCCGGCATCGACGGTTCCGTCGTCGTCAGCAAGGTGGCAGAACTGCCGAAGGGTCACGGATTCAACGCCGCGACCTTGACGTACGGCGACCTGCTGGCCGACGGCGTCGTCGACCCGGTCAAGGTGACTCGCTCCGCCGTGGTCAACGCTGCGTCGGTTGCACGCATGATCCTGACGACCGAGAGCGCGATCGTGGAGAAGCCGGAAGAGGCCTCCGAGCCTGCTGCCGGTCACGGACACGCTCACTGACGTTCGGTGACACGAGAAAGCCCCCAACCCGAAAGGGTTGGGGGCTTTCTTGCGTGTTCGGGTGACTACACCGCGATGCGGCGGCGGTTGTGACGAGCGTGCAGTTCTCGCTCGGTCTCGGACATCCCGCCCCAGATCCCGTAGGGCTCGCTGACGTTGAGAGCGTGTGTACGGCACTGAGCGAGTACGGGGCAGCTGCGGCACATTTCCTTGGCTCGCATCTCGCGCTGTGCTCGTGCGCGGCCCCGCTCGCCGTCCGGGTGGAAGAACATGGACGAGTCGACGCCACGGCACAGGCCGTGCATCTGCCAATCCCAAATGTCGGCGTTCGGCCCAGGGAGGTGATTCGGCTGCGGCATGGAAACTCCTAGGGTGGTGTGGCTTCTCGGATTCGTGATCCGAATGCCGACAACGTTATGTGGATCGACGAAATCGAGTCAATAGTTCTCTGTCGTGGGCAAATACATAGTTATGGGGCAAAGAATTAACACGGGCGATATTTACTTCGACTCACCCGCATGCGTGTCCTTCCTGTTGAAGAATCCGTCGACACGCGAGACGATGGGGAGTGCACCGGCTTTCCGGCTGCAGATGCGGGGTGGCGGAACGGAGGGGACCGGCATCGGTCGACAGTGATGCCGTTCGATCCAACCGGGCCGCCGTGGTCGGCGTTTCCGCTGATCAGAGCAGTTGGCGTGATGTCGAAAACTGTTCGGTTCCGCGCGTCGGATTCGACGTCGGTGCATTCGGTCCAGGAGGCACGAGGTGCTCGACGCGATCGCGTCGATCGCCGGGCAACGGTCGAGCGGGCGCACGGACGGCAGGCGACGCCTCGGTGGCCGATTGTTCGATCGAGTGCGCTGATTAACCTATTCGCCACACAGCGTTCAGATTCTCGACTTCGAGTCGGCCCGAGTTCACATTGTTAATTCCTTGAAAACTGCATTCTGGGCGAGCGAAACGACGCGCTGATGCTCCTTTCGGACCGATAGTGAATTCGACCGTGCAATTGCGTCGCTTCGAATCGGTAGGACTCACGCGCAGTTCGTCATCGGAGAAGGCCCTACCCTTGCGTCCGTGCCAACAGAGCCGAGCTCGCTGTTCACCGCGACGCAGTCCGAACTCTCCGACGCGGCTTTCGGCGGCAACCCGGGCCGATTTCCGCTTCCCGCAGCCGCCGATCCGAGGGAGAGCTGGTTTCGCAGTGTCGCGTTGGCGGGCCAGGGGCGGTACAGCGCCGCCGTAACCGAGCTCCGGCGGCATCGACCCACCAGCCCGGAACTCCGGTCACTGCACGCGTCGACCAGAGCGTCGTGGTTGCGTCAGGTGGGCCGACACGAGCGGGCCCGGCGCTTCGACGGCATCGCAGTCTCTCTCGTCGGACTCGTGGGACCGCCGACGTCCAGGGACTCGGTGGAGGCCCGTAGCGATGCGCTGATCGGTCTCGCCGCGGATGCACTGGGAAGTGGACGTTTTCACCTCGCGGACACCCTGCTGGCCCGCAGTGCGGAGCAGCGTCAGGGCCCCGTCGGTCGGGGGCTGTGGCGTCCGGCACTGCGGGCGGCGTGGGTGGCAGCCGAGCTGGCGATGATGCGCGGCGACGGCCCCGAGGCGATCCGACACGCCGAGGCCGCTCGAGCTCTCGCCGACGATGCCGATTCGTTACGCCACATCGTCAAGACCGACCTGGTGGTTGCGGCGGCGCTGAGCTGCATCGGTGAGACCGACCGGGCGCGTGAGTCGGCCGTCCAGGTGGCCTGCGCTGCGGAGATGGCCGGTCTGCTGCCCCTGCGCTGGGCCGCCACGATGCTGTGCGAGGGAACAGGCGGCGTCGACGCCGGGATGGTGGCGTCGGCAGACCTGGCCGCCGACATCGATCGTCGGGGTGGTTCGACGGTCGGTTGACCAGGACCTGGGTCGAAGGCGGACCGAGTGGTTCGGTTGTGACTCGGTGGTGTCGCTATCCTTGGTCTCGTTCCACCACCACGTGGAAGCGCTCCCAGGCGGGTGCGTACCTGTAACGCGGGGAAAATTGTCGACGATGAACAGTGCGGGTGAGGAGTTGGACTCTTTCGTCGTTGCCGCAGCGCAAGGCGATCGACTGGCTCTGTCCCGGGTCCTGGAATTCATCCGACCACTCGTCGTTCGGTACTGCCGGGCACGGGTCGGTTCGGCTGAGCGCGGTCAGCTGTCGGCCGACGACGTGGCGCAGGAGGTCTGTTTGGCAGTCATGACCGCCTTGCCGCGATACCAGGATCAAGGTCGTCCGTTCATGGCATTCGTGTACGGCATCGCGGCTCACAAGGTCGCCGACGCCCATCGCAGCGCCTCGCGTAACAAATCGGACCCGGCCGCCGAAGTACCAGATGTCGTGTCGATGGAGCACGGACCGGAGCAACGCGCTCTCGAATCCGAGTCGAGTCGACAGATGACTGCACTGCTGGACACCTTGCCCGCCAAGCACCGCGAAATTCTGGTGCTCCGACTCATCGTCGGATTGTCGGCCGAGGAAACAGCAGCCGCCGTCGGCAGCACTGCAGGCGCTATCCGCGTGGCTCAGCACCGAGCTATCGCAAAACTGAAGAACGAAGTTGTGAGAGCAGGTGAAATGTATGGCTAGGGACAATGGTCACGGTGGCCCCGGTGAGACGCCGCGTCGCGGAATCTCGCGAATCGGTGGGCACGTGAACCCCACTGGACCGAAGCAGAACGATCCCTATGCCGACATCGGCGCAGACGGTGGTCCTGTGGACCTCGTCGCCGTACGTCGTGACGATGCGTTCATCGATGCGATCAGTGGTGACGGACCGATTGCCACCGATGACGCAGACGAGTACCAACTCGCCCTTCTGTTGGCCAATTGGCGAGCAGACGTGATGACCCCGGCGATGCCGGCCGGCCCCTCGCTCGATGTGGTCGTCGCCTCCGTCGAACGCGAGAAGCTCGCCGCCGACATGGCGCGCTCGAGCTCGGCCGACCGCGGTGGACGGATGCGTTTGCTGCGTCCCATCGCCGGTGCCGCAGCCGCGATCGCGGTCGTGATGGGTGGCCTGGTGGTCATCTCGTACAACTCGACACCGGACGATCCGCTGTGGAGCGTCAAGTCGGTCGTGTTCTCCGAACAGGCCGATTCGACCGTGGCGCAGATCGACACGACGTCCAAGCTGCAAGAGGCGGAGAATCTCCTGTCCTCAGGGAACACCACTGCCGCTCGCGCACTGCTCGACGGCGCGTCGAACAGCAGTTCCTCCGTGCTCGACGACGGGCAGCGCGCCGAGCTCGATCAGTGGCTGGCGCGTCTACTGCAGGAGCTGCAGGCTTTGACGCTGCCCGCGCCTGTTCCGCTCCCGGCCGAGGTCGTCCCGGCTCCGGTGCCCAGCTCCGAGGCCCTGTTACCGCCGGCTCCGGTGGATCCGGTCACGCCCGACACCACGGGTGCTCCGATCACGCCGGCTCCGACCACAACGACGCCAGAGGTGCCGCCCACGACGACGACTCCGAGTCCCTCGACGACGACGGACGTCACGCCGACGGTGCTTCAGGAGCCCGATCAGCCGACGGCGACCGCCGGTGGCAGCAGTTCGTCGGACAACCGCGACCGCATGTCGGTCCCATCCGGCGGCAGCTGACAGGGTTCTCCGGTCCCGCCCGAACAAGGAAGAAGCCCGACACGATGAACGTGTCGGGCTTCTTCGTACGAAGTGTCGGGAGTCAGCTGTCGAATCCGTCGCCGTGCAGCGCGTCGTTCATGGATGCGTCCGCGAAGCCGCGGCAGTAGTCCCAGGTCACGTAGGCGTCGGGTACGGGGTCGTAGGCGGGTTCGTGCGGCCGGACCGTTCCGTCGACGAGCAGCTGAAGCAGATTTGCGCGCAGCATGTCCCAGTCGTGGTAGTGGTCCTGCTGGCAGTCTTCGCAGCACACGACGAGGCCGCGGATGCCGCGGTGGCCCAGGAGCGCCTCGTAGACAGCCAGGTCCGCCAGGTCTTCTTCGACGGCCAGCCGCTCCTGAGGATCGAGGGGCTGGCCTGGCTCGATGGCGTCGAGGGCGGCCGACGGGTCGGCGGGGTCTCCGGCGAACGGATCCGGGGGTAGACCGGGAGGCAGTTGATCGCGCACGCCTCCACGGTACGCAGGACTGGTGGGTCTGCGCCAGCCGTTCGAATGCGACATGCCGGACGCGTTCGTCGCCGACGATGCTGCGGACCGGGATTTCGGTGCTCGACGGCCACCCACAGCGGGAGGCATTCGCACTGGTTGTGCCCTAGCCGATACCATGGTTCACGGCGCTGAACAGATGAGTGCAAGTGCCGAAACTCCATCCGTTCTCCAACACCGCACCGCGGTGCGCCTGCGAGCTCTCACCGGCCGCACGCTGCGCCGAGTTGCACACAGGCTCTAGGGAGGGCCAGATTCGCATGAGTAGTCCCGGAGCCCACGTCCGCACAGGCGGCGACGATCCCAACAAGGTCGCGATGCTCGGCCTCACGTTCGACGACGTCCTGCTGTTGCCGGCCGCTTCGGACCTGATTCCCAGCTCGGTCGACACGTCCAGTCAGATCACCCGCGAGATTCGCCTGCGGGTGCCGCTGGTCAGCTCCGCCATGGACACCGTCACCGAGGCCCGGATGGCCATCGCCATGGCCCGCGCGGGCGGTATGGGCGTGCTGCACCGCAACCTGTCACTGCAGGATCAGGCGTCCCAGGTCGAGACGGTCAAGCGCTCGGAGGCCGGGATGGTCACCGATCCCGTCACCTGCAAGCCCACCGACTCGTTGGCCGAGGTCGACGCCATGTGTGCGCGCTTCCGTATCTCCGGTCTTCCCGTCACCGACGAGACCGGCGCGCTGGTCGGCATCATCACCAACCGCGACATGCGGTTCGAGGTCGATCAGAACCGCCGCGTCGCCGACGTGATGACCAAGGCCCCGTTGATCACCGCACAGGAAGGCGTCACCGCGGAAGCGGCGCTCGGCCTGCTGCGTCGCCACAAGATCGAGAAGCTGCCGATCGTGGACGGCAAGGGCGCACTCACCGGCCTGATCACCGTGAAGGACTTCGTCAAGACCGAGCAGCACCCCGATGCCACCAAGGACCGTGACGGTCGTCTGCTGGTCGGTGCCGCTGTTGGCGTCGGGCAGGATGCCTGGGCTCGGTCCATGGCACTCACCGACGCCGGCGTGGACGTGATCATCGTCGACACCGCGCACGGTCACAATTCGCAGGTGCTCGAGATGGTCAGCAAGCTCAAGGCCGAGGTGGGCGATCGCGTACAGGTCGTCGGCGGCAACGTGGCCACCCGCGCGGGCGCACTCGCCCTCGTCGAGGCAGGTGCGGACGCGGTCAAGGTGGGCGTCGGACCGGGATCCATCTGCACCACCCGCGTGGTCGCAGGCGTCGGCGCTCCGCAGATCACCGCCATCCTCGAAGCCGTCGCCGCGTGCAAGCCGCACGGTGTGCCGGTCATCGCCGACGGAGGTCTGCAGTTCTCCGGTGACATCGCCAAAGCGCTCGCTGCCGGTGCCTCGACCGCCATGCTCGGATCGTTGCTGGCCGGAACCGCGGAGTCCCCGGGCGAGCTGATTCTGGTGGGCGGCAAGCAGTTCAAGAGCTACCGCGGCATGGGTTCGCTCGGCGCGATGCAGGGACGAGGGGGAGCGAAGTCGTTCTCCAAGGACCGCTATTTCCAGGACGATGTGCTGGCCGAGGACAAACTCGTCCCCGAGGGCATCGAAGGTCGCGTCCCGTACCGCGGACCGTTGAACCAGGTGATCCACCAGCTCACCGGTGGCCTGCGTGCTGCGATGGGCTACACCGGATCGACGTCGATCGAGGACCTGCAGAAGGCTCAGTTCGTGCAGATCACTGCGGCCGGGCTCAAGGAAAGCCACCCGCACGACATCACGATGACCGCTGAGGCCCCGAACTACACCACCCGATAGTCGCTTCGGCCGTTTCTCGGCCGATGCGATTCGCTCTCGAAGTAGAAAGGTGCGCGCGTGCGCGACCTCGTTGAAATCGGCATGGGCAGAGAAGCCCGCCGCACCTACCAGCTGGACGACATCGACATCGTGCCGTCCCGTCGGACTCGGTCGTCGAAGGAGGTGTCGACGGCATGGCAGCTCGACGCGTACCGCTTCGACATTCCCCTTCTCGCGCATCCGACCGATGCTCTGGTCTCGCCCGAGTTCGCGATCGAGCTGGGCCGACAGGGTGGGCTGGGGGTCATCAACGGTGAAGGACTGTGGGCGCGCCACTCGGACGTGCAGGCCAAGATCGATCAGCTGATCCACATCGCCGAGACCGATCTAGATCCCGACGCGCCGATCGCCTTCCTGCAGGAACTGCACGCCGCGCCGCTCCGGCCGGATCTGCTGGCCGCAGCGGTCGGTCAGGTCCGTGACTCCGGGGTGACCGTCGCCGTTCGAGTGAGCCCCCAGAACGCTCGCTCGCTCACGCCTGCCCTCGTTGCATCGGGCCTGGATCTGCTGGTCATCCAGGGCACGATCATCTCCGCTGAGCACGTTGCTCACGGCGAGGACGAGCCGCTCAACCTCAAGACCTTCATCGCGGAGCTCGATGTTCCCGTCATCGCGGGCGGCGTGAGCGATCACCGCACCGCGCTGCACCTGATGCGTACCGGCGCGGCAGGCGTCATCGTCGGTTACGGCTCGGTCGAAGGTGGCACGACCACCGGTGAGGTGCTCGGCATCGGCGTTCCGATGGCCACCGCCATCGCAGACGCGGCCGCGGCGCGCCGGGACTACCTGGACGAAACCGGCGGGCGCTACGTGCACGTCATCGCCGACGGCGACATCACCACCTCCGGTGCCCTGGCCAAGGCCATCGCCTGCGGGGCCGATGCTGCGGTTCTCGGTGCTCCGCTGGCCGTCGCCGCGGAAGCTCCCGGCGGAGGTTGGTACTGGCCGTCCGCCGCGGCGCACCCGTCCATGCCGCGCGGCGCGCTGCTGCCGATGTCTGCGGGGGACCGTCCGAGCCTGGATCAGGTGCTCAACGGACCGTCGCGCGAGTCGTACGGCTCGATCAACCTCGTCGGCGGACTGCGTCGATCGATGGCGAAGTCCGGGTACTCCGATCTCAAGGAATTCCAGAAAGTGGGCCTGAACGTCAGGGCCTGATCAAGTCTGCTCCAGCAGGGCGCGCACTCCTTTCACACCGGGGTGCGCGCCCTTTCTGTTGCGTGTCGTCCACGTAAGCCGACCCTGGGTTGGTGATACCTCTCGTAACAGCTAGAATCGGTTGTGGCGGTAGTCACATGGGGGTGTGCATACTGTTCGACAGCATCGGATGTAGCGGAGGTCACCATGGGTTCAGCTGTTCGCGCAACGGATTACGACGTCTTGATCGTCGGTTCGGGCTTCGGCGGAAGCGTCACCGCGCTTCGGTTGGTGGAGAAGGGATACCGCGTCGGCATCCTGGAAGCCGGACAACGCTTCGAGGACAAGGACTTCGCGAAGAACAGCTGGGATCTCAAGCGCTTCCTGTGGGCGCCCAAGCTCGGCCTGTACGGCATCCAGCGCGTGCACCTGCTGCGCGACTGCCTCATCCTCGCCGGTGCCGGAGTCGGCGGCGGCTCGCTGAACTACGCGAACACCCTCTACAAGCCCCAGGCACCGTTCTTCGAGGACAAGCAGTGGGCGCACATCACCGACTGGAGCAGTGAGCTCTCGCCGTTCTACGACCAGGCCACCCGCATGCTCGGTGTCGTGCGCAACCCGCACATGACCCCCGCCGACGAGGTGATGAAGTCGGTTGCCGAGGACATGGGCGTTGCCGACACCTTCATCCAGACCCCGGTGGGCGTGTTCTTCGGAGACGAGCCCGGCAAGACCGTCCCTGACCCGTACTTCGGCGGTGCAGGCCCCGAGCGCACCGGATGTATCGAATGCGGCGAGTGCATGACCGGTTGCCGCCACGGAGCCAAGAACACCCTGCTGAAGAACTACCTCGGCCTGGCCGAGCGCGCAGGAGCCGAGATCGTGCCGATGACGACCGTCACCGGTCTCGTTCCCCGATCCGACGGCACCTGGGACGTCGACACCGAACGCACCGGCGCTCGGCTGCGCAAGGGCAAGAAGACGTACAGCGCAGCCAATGTCGTGTTGGCGGCGGGCACTTGGGGCACCCAGAACCTGCTGCACAAGATGAAGGACACGGGCGCGCTGCCCGAATTGTCGGACACACTCGGCGAACTGACACGTACCAACTCCGAGTCGATCGTCGGAGCGGCCAAGCTGGCGGTCGATCCGAACATGGACCTCACCCGCGGAGTCGCGATCACGTCCTCGTTCCATCCCAGCCCCAACACCCACATCGAACCGTGCCGCTACGGCAAGGGCTCGAACGCGATGGGCATGCTGCAGACACTGATGACCGACGGCGGCGGGAAGATTCCGCGGTGGCTCAAGTTCGTGTTCGCGCTGATCGCACACCCGATCCAGTTCCTGCGCGTCGTCAACGTCCGGCACTGGAGCGAGCGCACGATCATCGCGCTGGTGATGCAGAACCTCGACAACTCGATCACCACGTTCACCAAGCGTGGCCCCTTCGGCCGCAAGATCTCCAGCAAGCAGGGGCACGGTGAGCCCAACCCGACGTGGATCCCCGAGGGCAACGACGCCACTCGACGCATCGCGAAGAAGATCGGCGGCGTCGCAGGCGGTACCTGGGGAGAATTGTTCAACATTCCGCTCACGGCCCATTTCCTCGGTGGCTGCGCGATCGCCTCGGATTCCGAGCACGGCGTCATCGATCCGTACCACCGCGTCCACGGCTACCCGACGCTCAGCGTCGTCGACGGGGCGGCCGTATCGGCCAAC
The DNA here is from genome assembly GCF_002259145.1 of Rhodococcus sp. 15-2388-1-1a. Taxonomy (NCBI): domain Bacteria; kingdom Bacillati; phylum Actinomycetota; class Actinomycetes; order Mycobacteriales; family Nocardiaceae; genus Rhodococcus; species Rhodococcus sp. 15-2388-1-1a. The sequence goes on from NZ_NPFP01000039.1 coordinate 308,335, forward strand.
CTCGGTGTGAACCCGTCGCTGACCATCAGCGCGCAGGCCGAGCGTTCCGCCGCGCTGTGGCCGAACAAGGGCGAGCTGGATCTCCGCCCGGCACAGGGACTGCCGTACCAGCGTCTCGATCCGATCGCCCCGAACTCTCCGGTCGTCCCGGTGGATGCTCCGGGTGGTCTGCGACTGCCGATCGTCGAGATCAGGTCGGGCTCCTCGGCGAAGCCCGTCGCGCATTCGGGTGTTGCATGAGCGCAGCAGCAGTCCCATTAGACTGACCCGGTGACCGACTCCTCTGCACACGATCCCGCACACGCACGCCCGGTTCTCGTCGTCGATTTCGGCGCCCAGTACGCGCAGTTGATCGCCCGCCGTGTGCGCGAGGCCAATGTGTACTCCGAGGTGATCTCGCATACCGCGACCGCCGAGGAGATCGCGGCGAAGGACCCTGTCGCGCTTGTGCTTTCCGGCGGACCCTCCAGCGTCTACGCCGAGGGTGCGCCCGAGCTCGATTCCGCGCTCCTCGACCTCGGCATCCCCGTGTTCGGCATCTGCTACGGATTCCAGGCCATGGCCCAGGCCCTCGGCGGAACCGTCGAACACACCGGAACGCGGGAGTACGGTCGCACCCAACTCAGCGTGGACGGCGGCCGTCTGCACGACGGTCTGCCCGCCACACAGCCGGTCTGGATGAGTCACGGTGACGCCGTCACCGCGGCCCCGGACGGCTTCACCGTCACGGCCACCAGCGCTGGCGCGCCGGTCGCTGCCTTCGAGAACGAGGGCAAGCGCATGGCAGGCGTGCAGTATCACCCCGAGGTTCTGCACTCCCCGCACGGGCAGCAGGTGCTCAGCCGATTCCTGCACGAGACGGCGGGCATCGCCCCGGACTGGACTGCAGCGAACATCGCCGACGCTCTGGTCGACGCTGTGCAGGAACAGGTGGGCCCCACGGGCAAGGCCATCTGTGGCCTCTCGGGCGGTGTCGACTCCGCGGTGGCGGCGGCACTGGTGCAGCGGGCCATCGGTGACCGTCTGACCTGTGTCTTCGTCGACCATGGATTGTTGCGCGCCGGCGAGCGTGAGCAGGTGCAGCAGGATTTCGTCGCCGCGACGGGTGCCAAGCTGGTCACCGTCGATGCGGTCGACACCTTCCTCGGTGCGCTCGAGGGCGTCTCCGACCCGGAGGAGAAGCGCAAGATCATCGGCCGCGAGTTCATCCGGAGCTTCGAAGGTGCCGTGGCCGAGGTGCTGGGCGAGAACGCCGAGCACGGCGACGCGGTCGAGTTCCTGGTGCAGGGCACGTTGTACCCGGATGTCGTCGAGTCCGGCGGCGGTTCGGGTACCGCGAACATCAAGAGCCACCACAACGTCGGCGGCCTGCCGGACGATCTGCAGTTCGCCCTGGTCGAACCACTGCGTGCGCTGTTCAAGGACGAAGTGCGTGCGGTCGGACGCGAACTGGGATTGCCCGAGGACATCGTCGGCAGGCAGCCGTTCCCCGGACCGGGTCTGGCGATCCGTATCGTCGGTGAGATCACCCGCGACCGTCTGAACACGCTCCGCCATGCCGATTCGATTGTCCGAGAAGAACTTACGGTCGCCGGCTTGGATCAGCAGATCTGGCAGTGCCCGGTGGTGCTGTTGGCCGACGTGCGCAGTGTCGGGGTGCAGGGCGACGGCCGTACCTACGGGCACCCGATCGTGCTGCGTCCGGTCTCGAGCGAGGACGCGATGACGGCGGACTGGACCAGGCTGCCGTACGACGTGCTGGAAACGATCTCGACTCGGGTGACCAACGAGGTTCCGGAGGTCAACCGAGTCGTTCTCGACGTGACGAGCAAGCCGCCGGGCACCATCGAGTGGGAGTAGTGGCGTCAGCTCTTTCTGCTGGGGCCCAGCAGTAGCGCGAAGCCCACGACCACCGCGGCGACCACGAACACCCAGCGGAACTGGACGTCGCTCAGTGCCACGATCGCATCTCGACCGATGAGTGCTGCGACCGAGACGACCATGGCCGCCAGCCCGGCGAGAAGCAGTAGTGCCGAGGGACCGCGTCGGCTCGAGGTGCGAGCCTCGGTGTCGGAATCGCTGTCGCCGTAGTCGTGGCCGATGCGATCGGTCCTGTTCTTCTTCACGGGTTCCCTACTTTCAGCTCGCCGATTGCCACATCGCCCACGATCGTCAATGTCGGGGTATCGGTGCTCGTTCCCGGGCCGAACCGGGTATCGGTGGGGCACGACCCCACGGCCGACTCGCACTCCACGGTCACGTTCATCGAATCGGGCACGGTGACCGACGCGCTGCCCAGTGCCACATCGATCTCGACGGTGCGGTCCTCGGTGAGGTCGAGCCCCGTGAGGTCGAGGTCCAGTTCACCGAGGCCGACGTCGTAGGTGGGGGCGAGATCGGCAACGGTGAGCGGTGCGATGCGCTGCGTTCCCGACGCACCGTCCACGTCCATCGGACCGACCGCTGACGCCAGGACGACGAAGCCGGCCAGGGGTGCTGCGATCACCAACAGTCCGTAGCCCTTGCGCAGGAACGCGCCGAGTACGAGTCCCACGGAGATGACCGCGAGAGCGACGGCTCCGACGCGGCCGGCCGAGGCCCAGTCCCCTCCGGTTGCGGCACCTACCGCCGCGGTGATGCCGGCTGCGAGCAGCGCCAGACCGAGAAAGCTTGCGGTCCACCGTGATCGGCGTTTGCGTTCGATCGCCGCAGGCGGGAAGGTGCCTGCCGGTTCGGGAAGATCCCAGGCGAAGGGTGCCACACCGAGCGGGTCCCACGACGGGGGAGTCACGGTGGGAAGGTCGGCCGGCTTCTCGGCGGGTGCGGTCGACTTGCTCAGGTTCACGGTGTGCGCGTCTGCGTCGATTCCGGTGTGCTCGACGGGCTTCGGCGTCGGAACGTAGCTCTTCGGCAGGGTCGTGTACGGGGTGTAGCGCTCGTGCTGGAACTGGGGCGGACGGTATTGCGCAGCCGTCCACTGCTCGGCCGATGCGCTGGGAGAACCGAAAGGCATCGGGGCGTAGCGATTACGGGAGAACTCTGCCGTCCGCATGTACGGGGGCGGCTCCGGGCACCGTTGGTGCAGCAACCACAGTCCACCGAGCATCGCCACCAGAGAGATCAGCCCCGAACCGCCGAGTCCGACACCGACCGGACCGATGGTCGACACCGCGATGACCAGTGCCACCGCAACGACCACCATCTTGGTCGCCGAATCGGAGCTGTGTCCTCGCCCGACCAGCGACTCCGCGCCCGACGCCGTGTCGCCGGCGCGATTGAGCACCAGCCACGCCGCCAGATACAGCACGATGCCGGTGCCGCCGAACAAAGTGGAGACGACGAACGCGATCCGAATCAGAACGGGGTCGACGTCGTATCGATAGCCGATACCGGCCGCAACACCCGCCACATGCCCGCGTTGCGGCAAGCGGTGCGGACGGGTGCGCCACATCTGCTGAAGTTGATCCGAGACGGTCACGTTGCTCATGCCAACCATCGTGGCCGCCGCGACCACGAAACACATCAGGGATACCCCTGATCTTCATCCCCGAAATCGGGTTCACCTCGACAGACCCGCGAAACATCAGGGCGAACCCTGATGCGACACTCGCCCTGTCCGTGCCAGGATCGAGGCGTGCACCCTGTCGACAATCCACCCGTTGACGCCGCCCGCAACGCACCACCCGTAGCCGGCGACGCGCCGGTCACCCCTGCCATCCCTGTCACCTCGATTCCTTCGGCTCCTGCCTTTCCTGTTACTCCTGCACGCTCTGCTCCTGCGCCCTATCGACGACGCGGTGGCGGACGCATCGTCGGCGGCGTCGCCGGGGGTCTGGCCGACCATCTCGGCGTCGACGTGTTCAAGGTTCGGGTGGCCTTCGCGCTGCTCGCCGCCTCGGCCGGTGCCGGCATCGCCGCCTACGGATTGATCTGGATGTTCACGCCCGCCGGCGACGACACTGCGCATCCGAGTGCCGCCGAACGCCAGCGTGCGCTCGGGTTGGCTGCTATCGGTCTCGGCCTCGCCGTCGGGCTCGCCTGGCTGCTCAGCGGTACCGCTGCATCGGTCATCGTGCCGGTCATCGTCGTGGTGATCGGTGCGGCCCTGGTATGGCGCGAATTCGACTCCGAGGGACCGCGAACAGCTCTCGGGCTGCCCAAGCATCCGACCGTCTTGAGTTGGGCGAGGGTCGTCGGCGGAGCGACGTTGATCGTGCTCGGCCTCGCCGTGGTGGTGCTCGCCCGCGTCGATCTGGCCGCGCTCCGCTCGTCCCTGCTGGCGGTGGTGGTCACTCTCGTCGGCGTCGGCCTGTTGACGGTTCCCATCTGGTTGCGCACCTGGCGCGCGCTCGGTGCCGAGCGGTCTGCGCGTATCCGCAACGACGAACGCGAGGAAATCGCGTCGCACCTGCACGATTCGGTGCTCCAGACACTGGCCCTGATCCAGAAGCAGTCCGATCAGCCGCAGGAGGTGATGAGGTTGGCGCGCGGTCAGGAGCGGGAATTACGCAAATGGCTGTTCGACGGCGGAGACACCGACAACTCCAGCTTGGCCGACGCACTCAAGACCATCTCCGGTGAGGTCGAGGATCAGCACGGCGTGACGGTTCGACCCATCACTGTCGGCGACGTGCACCTGCTGCCCGACGACGTCGAGTCCGGCCTGTCCCGTGAGAGTTTCACCGCGCTGCTGGGTGCCACGCGAGAGGCTCTCGTCAACGCGGCCAAGCATTCCGGTGAGACCAATATCGATCTGTTCGCCGAGACCGAACCGGAACAGGTCAGCGTTTTCGTCCGCGACCGCGGTACCGGGTTCGACGAATCCGAGGTACCCGAGGATCGACAGGGCCTGGCGAAGTCCATTCGGGGACGCATCGAGCGCCGCGGTGGCACTGTGCAGGTACGGTCGACCGTCGGCAAGGGAACCGAAGTGCGAATCTTCATGCCCCGCAACGGCACCGCCATGACCACCGAACCATCCGAATCCAGCCAGCAGGAGCAGCCGACGTGACCGACCCTTTCCGCGTTTTCCTGGTCGACGACCACGCGGTGTTCCGTTCCGGTGTGCGAGCCGAACTCGCTCGCGAGGCGGACATCGACGTCGTCGGGGAAGCCGGAGGCGTCGCCGAGGCGGTCTCGGGCATCGAATCGACGAAGCCGGACGTGGTGTTGCTCGACGTGCACATGCCCGACGGCGGCGGTGTGGCCGTGTTGAACCGCATCTCCGAGGGGCCGGTATGTCTCGCCCTGAGTGTGTCCGACGCCGCCGAGGACGTCATCGCCGTCATCCGTGCCGGGGCGAGGGGGTACGTCACCAAGACGATCTCCGGCTCGGAGCTCGCCGACGGTGTTCGACGCGTCGCCGGGGGAGACGCGGTGTTCAGCCCCCGGCTGGCCGGATTCGTCCTCGATTCGTTCACCGGTCGCAGTGCCGCCCCGGAGCCCCCGTTGGATCCGGAACTCGATTCACTGACGCCCCGTGAACTCGAGGTGTTGCGGTTGCTCGCGCGCGGCTACACCTATCGCGAGATCGCCGAGGATCTGTTCATCTCGGTCAAGACCGTCGAGACGCATGCCTCGAACGTTCTCCGAAAGACTCAGCAGTCCAACCGGAATGCGCTCACCCGATGGGCGCACAAGCGTCGAATCGATTAGTCGTCGGGATCACGCTTGACCTTCGACCTACCCGAAGCCTCAGGATTTCACCATGACTGATTCGGACGAAGAATTCCTGACCATCGGTGCGTTCGCTCGCTCGAGCGGGCTGACCCCCAGCGCCCTACGGTTCTACGACGACTGTGCATTGCTGGTCCCGGCCCTCATCGACGCCAAGTCCGGTTATCGCTACTACACCCGAGCACAGGCGAAGCGGGCGAACATCATTCGACAACTGCGCGAGATCGGCATGCCTACCTTCATGGTCGTTCCTGCAGGCTCCACTCCTTGCTCGACAAGGTGGCCTCCGCCCTCGACGGTGCCGGAGCTGCAGCGGTCGAGATCGTGGATCGGCACGTCGACGAGCTCGCCGCACGAGCACGGGCGGCAGCCGAGGCTGCAGTCTCCATCCGCCGGTTGTTCGACGAAAAGTACTGCACAGCAACGGTGTCTGCCGCCGAGTTCGCGTCGGCGGTGAGACAGGTCGCGTCTGCGGCCGGAACGAGCGAGGAGTTTCCGGTGCTGCGGGGCGTGCTGATCGAGGTCGACGGCGGCACTGTCACCCTCACCGCAACGGATCGGTACCGACTCTCCACTCGCAGCCTCGTCGCACAGAGCTCGTCCGGTGCATCCTGGTCGCGTATTGCAGCGGTCGCCTCGCTCGGGGCTCTACCTACGTCGGGGAACTGTGTGCTGACGGCAACCGACGACGCGATGATGCTCGAGTCCGAAGGCGTACAGCACACTGTGGATCTCGTCGACGGCGACTATCCCGACTGGCGGACGATCATCGACGGTCTGGCTCCGACCGCGACGAGGGTTGTGGTGCAACGAGATTTCGTTCCCCTCGACAGCGGCACGCTGCGGATCGATGCAGGCCCGGACGGCCTGATGGTCGAGGGTGTCGCCGTTCCCGCACGGGTCACCGGTTCCGAGATAACGGTGTTCTTCGACGCGGCCGTCCTGCAGGCTGCCGTCGCGTCGGCCGTCGGACCGGACCTGATGCTCGATATCGCCGCGCCGGACCATCCGATGCTGGTGCGGTCGGCAGTCGACGGCGCGCTGACGACACTGGTGATGCCCGTTCTCGGCTGATCGATGGTCGACGGCACCCGAAAGTCGGTGGAGAAGTATCGACTTTCGATGACTGGGTACTTGCTCCCACACTCGATACCGTGGGGGTATGGACGACAAGATGCTCGGGCAGACCTCGCCGGCGGTGTTGTGGTTCTCCCGCGGCGATCGGCTCTTCCTGATCGCCGGTGCCGTGATCGTCGGGGGCCTGCTGGGGTTCGCGCTGCCCTATGTGGCGTCCTGGGGAGCGTCGCTCACCTGGATACCGTTTCAGGGTCCGCTGGAGTTGATCGCCTCGTGGTCGCAGTGGTGGGTGCGGTACGTGTGTATCGGGGTGGGAGTACTGCTCGGGCTGGCTCTGGTGGCGGCCGCGTTCTACGACACTGCACGGGTGGCGGTGTCGGAGGCACACGTACGCGTCACCGAGAAGGGCGAGACCCTCACGGTGTCCAGGTCGCAGGTCGGGACGGTCTTCGTCGACGGCAAGGAACTGGTTCTGCTCGACGGTGCCTCGCGTCAGTTGGTGCGGGTGCCGAGCGAGGAGAAGCGTGATGCCATCGAGGCGGCGTTCGAGGAGCGGGGTTACTCGGTTGCGCCCGGTGATCCGTACGACGATCTGTATCACCTGTGGGTGCCCGAAACTCCTGGTTTGGCACCGGAAGTGAACGCGGTGCTCAAAGCTCGGGACATGGCGCTGAAGAAGAAGGCGGGTTCCGACGCACGCGAATTGCGTTCGGAGCTGGACAGACTCGGCGTGGTGGTGCGCGACAGAAAGACCAGCCAATACTGGCGCCCCCTGGTTCGATCATGACGGCGCAGTCATGACGCTGCTGCGACGGCATCGAGAACGCGTATGGGATGTCGCCGCCATCGCGTTCGCACTGGTGTTGGTGTTGTCGGTGGCCGCAGGCACCGAGGGGATGACCACCACGCGCACGGTCGTGTCGATCGTCGTCGGTGTTCTCGGCTCCGTGTTGCTGTGGTGGCGGCGTCGATGGCCGATCGAGATCGCCGTAGCGCTGGCGGTGTGCACGATCCTGACCGATGCAGTGGGTGGTGCCGAGCTGGTCGCCATCTTCACGGTTGCGTCTCGACAGTCGTGGCGGGTCACCACCGCGGTGGTGGTTCTGCATCTCGCGGCGTCGATGATCTGGACGACTGTGTGGGCCGAACAGTCCGTCCTGTACATCGGGATCCTCAGTGTGGCTCTTCTCAGCATTCCCGCCGCGTGGGGCTCGGTCGTCAAGGCCCGCCGCGAGGTGATCGATTCTCTGCGTGAGCGGGCCGAGCGAGCGGAATCCGAATCGAATCTGCGTGCCGAGACCGTCCGGGGACTCGAACGGGAGCGGATCGCGCGCGAGATGCACGACGCTCTCGCACATCGGATTTCGTTGGTCAGCCTCCATGCCGGAGCGCTCGAGGTCCGGCCGGACGTCGGTGCGAACGAAGTCGAGGCAATCGCGTCGACCATCAGACTCAATGCACACGGTGCCCTCGAGGATCTGCGGGAGATATTGGGAGTGCTTCGATCGGGTGTCGCGGCCTCGGCGCGTCCACAACCGGGTGTGGTGGACATCGGCGAACTGATCGAGGATTCGGAGAAGGCCGGTACTCGGGTGACGTTCGTCGACGAGATGCCCTCGGACACAACGCTGACGCCCTCTGTTTCCCGCACCGTTCATCGGGTGATTCAGGAAGGTCTGACCAACGCCAGGAAACATGCGCCCGGCCTGCCGGTGCGCTGCGGAATTGCGCTGGTAGGTGGTGAAATTCGAGTGTGGCTCGAAAACGGTCTCGCTACAGAGGGTTTCGCGGCAGTACCCGGTTCACGATCGGGAATGATCGGTCTGAGCGAACGTATCGAGTTGGCCGGCGGACGAATCGAGTACGGAATCGCGCGTCGCGGCGACGGAGTGGTCTACCGTCTGGAAGCGTGGTTGCCGTGCCCGAAATAACCGATGGTCCCGATGCGCTCACAGTGGTGCTGGTCGACGACGACGCGTTGGTCCGCGCAGGCCTGTCGCTGATCCTGAGCTCGGATCCCGGAATCAGGGTGATCGGTGAGGCGTCCGACGGTCGCAGTGGGATCGAGGTAGTGCGTGCGTCGACTCCCGACGTGGTTCTGATGGACGTGCGGATGCCGGTCATGGATGGGCTCGCGGCCACCGAAATGCTTCGCGCAGACGGGTTCACGGCAGCCATCGTGGTATTGACCACCTTCGATACCGACGAGTATCTGCTGCGGGCACTGCGGGTGGGCGCAAACGGATTCCTGCTCAAGGACACACCGCCGCGGGACATCGTCGACGCGGTGCATCGCGTCGGAACCGGGGAATCGATGTTGTCGCCGACGGCGGTCGGACGCTTGGTTGCCCACTGGCGCGAGCAGGACGCTCGATCGCACGACTCCGCCACGGCGCGGGCACGAGCCCTGCTCGATTCTCTGACCGATCGCGAACGCGAGGTTGCGGGTGCCGTCGGGTCGGGGAAGTCCAATGCGGAGATCAGCGCCGAGTTGTACATGAGTGTGGCGACCGTGAAGACCTACGTCTCGCGAATCCTCACGAAACTGGAGTGCAGCAACAGAGTTCAGATCGCGATCATCGTGCACGAGTCGCGTTGAGGGCGCGACTACAGCAGAAGGGCGATCACCAGAACCAGAACGATCACGACGACGAGAACGAGGGCGGCAAGAATCGCGGTCGACGGAATCGACGTGCGGTCACCGATGACGTCCTCGATCCGCATCAGGACGTCGTCGATCGGGTTCTTCTTCTTTTTCGGCAGGTCGAACGGCGGTGGCGAGTACGTCGAAGGAACCGGATTGGCGTGGCTCTCACCGGGTTGCACGGCCGGTAGGCCCGCGATGGTTCTGCCGAACTCCCGAGACGGACGGCGAGATTCGGAGACCGGTGTCGAGCGCCTCGCCCATGCCGGGACCACGCCGTCCGCAGACGTCAGCGGTACCCCGCGCAGCTGAGCTATGGTGCCGCGCTTGCTGATCGCGGCGACGATGATCTCGTCGCGAGCCTGCGCCATGGTGGGGCGTCGGGCAGGGTCGGGCTCGAGCATGTGCAGCAACGGGCCCGTGAGATCGCCGCTGCGGGTGGGAGCGATGATCTGCCCCTTGGCAACTCGGTGCAGCAGTGCGATCGAATCGTGATCGATGTCGAACGGCGGTTTGCCTTCGATGGCCGTGTACAGCGTTGCGCCGAGGGAGAACACGTCGCTGGCTGCGGTGGGATCCTGTCCCCGTGCGACCTCGGGTGCGAAATATGCCGGGGTACCGGTGATCACGCTGTCGTCGGCTTCTTCGACGTCACCCTTGGCGCGGGAGATACCGAAGTCGCTGATCTTGACGATGCCCAGATCCTTGCCGCGATCGGCGATCAGAATGTTGCCCGGCTTGATGTCTCGGTGCACGATTCCGGCCTCGTGCGCCTCGGTCAGTGCATCGGCGATCTGTGCACCGATCTGTGCGACCTCGAACGGCGGTAGCGAATCGGTGGTGCCGAGTGCCTGCGCGAGACTGCGCGAGGACAGGTATTCCATGACCAACCACGGCTCACCGTCGACGAGGGCGACGTCGTGCATCGCGATGGCGTGGGGGCTGGAGAGTCGGGCAGCGATCCGACCTTCGCGCATGGCCCGGTTGCGTACTTCCACGGCCTGCTGTGGGCTCAACCGAGTGGTGGACGTGACCTGCTTGACGGCCACCTGACGGTGCAGAAGCGTGTCGGTGGCGAGCCATACCGCGCCCATGCCTCCACCGCCGAGTTTGCCGGCCAGGCGGTATCTGCCTGCCAAGAGGTAGTCGGGCCCGACGCCCCGTCCAACACGCTGCTGATCCGTCACGTCCACAGGTTAGTTGACGATGACGGGACGTGCCTGCAGCCGTGGAACGGAGGCATCTACCAGGGGCTTCGCCATCACCTTGACGAGTTGCCGTCCGAGCGGCTTTACTGAGTGCAGATCGAAATTGTGTTCGAATACGTCACTTCCCGCGTTCGTCGAACACCGATGTTTCGGCTCGATTTTCTACGCCGCGAAGGGGAGTGACATGACTGTATCGGGAGCTTCCGTCACGCCGGATGCGCTCGACGGGTTGTCGCTGCCAGAGCGCGTGGCGTTGCTGCGTAGCCGGATGGCTGCCGTGCCTTCCCGGGGCGAAACGGCCTCGGTGCGCATCGAGAATTCCGACCCCGTCGAGCCCGTGCACCCGGAACCGTCGACGCAGCGTCCAACCCGTCAGCGGCCCGTTCTTCCGGTGCCGTCTGCGCTGATCGAGGTGCTACCGCACGGTGGGCTGGTGCGTGGAACGGTGGCCTCGGTGTCCGGCGCAGGCTCGCTCCTGATCGGGTTGGTCGCTGCGGTGACCGGTGCCGGTGGCCATGTCGCCGTCATCGGGCAGCCTCGTTTCGGCATTCTGGCCGCGGTGGAGATGGGCGCACAGTTGAGCAAGCTGGCCCTGATTCCCGATCCCGGTCCCGACCCGGTGGAAGTGGCGGCCATTCTGCTCGACGGTGTCGACCTCGTCGTGCTCGGTCTCGGCGGTCTGTCGGTATCGCCCACTCGGGCCAGGGCCGTGGTGGCCAGAGCGCGTAGCAAGGGGTCGACGCTGCTGGTGACCGATGGGCACTGGGACGGCGCAGAGCTACGACTGGACGCATCGGTGCACGGATACGACGGCCTCGGCACGGGCCGGGAGCTCGGCCGCGGCCGACTGCGCGGCGTCCGGTTGTCGGTGTGCGCGCGCGGCAAGGCGATGCGGCCCCGCACCGTTCGACTCGACCTGCGTTCGGAGAACGGTCGCATCGAATGGCATGCCGAGAAGCTCGAACAGAATCCATTGTCGATCGCGGTCTCGACATGAGCATCGACCGTCCCAGCAGAGTTCTGGCGCTGTGGTGCCCCGATTGGCCTGCCGTTGCAGCCGCTGCCCAGGCCGATCTTCCTGCGACGCATCCGGTGGTCGTCACCTCCGCCAATCGGGTCGTCGCGTGCTCGGCGACGGCACGGGCATCGGGCATCAAGCGCGGCCTGCGCCGTCGGGAAGCGCAGGCGCGGTGCCCGGATGTGCATGTCGCTCTGGCCGATACCGATCGTGATGCGCGACTGTTCGAGCCCGTTGTCTCGGCCGTCGCCGCCATTGCACCGGGAGTCGAAGTGCTGCGCCCTGGCCTGCTGGTTCTCTCTGCCCGCGGCGTCGGACGGTATTTCGGTACCGAGCATCGGGCCGCGGAACGGTTGATCGACGAAGCGTCGGCTGCCGGTGTGGAATGTCAGATCGGTATCGCCGACGAGCTGTCCACTGCGGTCGTCGCCGCGCGGTATGCGCAGGTGGTGCCGCGCGGCGGGGGTGCAGGATTTCTCGCGCCGTTGCCGGTGGCAGAACTCTCGGCGGAACCGAGCATGTCCGCTGCCGATCGCGGTGAGCTGGTGGATCTGTTGCGCCGCTTGGGTTTACGAACCATCGGCGACTTCGCTGCACTGTCTCCGGGCGATGTCGCCTCGCGGTTCGGTACCGATGCGGTGTTGGCGCATCGCAGTGCCAGGGGCGAGCCCGAACGCCCGCCGTCGGCCAGGGCTCTGCCGCCGGACCTGGATGTGGAGTACCTGTGCGATCCGCCGATCGATCGGGTCGACGCAGCTGCGTTCGCCGGGCGCGGGTTGGCCGAGCAGTTGCACACCAAGCTCGCTGCCGCTGCCGTTGCGTGCACTCGTCTGCTGGTGCATGCCAGTACCGGTAACGGCGAGAATCTGTCGCGGATCTGGCGGTGCGCGGAGCCGTTGACTCCGGAGGGGACAGCCGACCGCGTGCGGTGGCAACTGGACGGCTGGATCACCGGGCGCAGCGAGAACAAGCCGACGTCCGCGATCACCGTTCTACGGCTCGAACCGATCGAAGTGGTGGCCGCAGGTGAGCTGCAACTGGGTTTGTGGGGCAGTGTCGGGGACGAGGACGAGAGGGCGCGTCGGGCGTTGGTGCGCGTGCAGGGTCTGCTCGGTGGGGAATCGGTGCTCGGTGGTGTGCTCAGCGGTGGCCGCGGGCCGGCCGAGCGGATCACGCTGCGTCCGCTGGGCGACGAATTGGTGCCGATGTCCGATCCGTCGGATCCCTGGCCGGGACGTCTACCGGAGCCTGCTCCGGCGGCAGTGATCGAGACCCGTCCGACGGTGACGCTGATGAATCGGGCGGGAACCGGAATCGGCGTCACCGATCGTGGGGTATTCGATGCTCCGCCGTCGCGATTGCGCTGGGGCACCAAGGAATGGGGACTGACGGGTCTGGCCGGACCGTGGCCGGTGGACGAGCGATGGTGGGACGGTGGCCATGCGTCGACGGGTCCGACGGCGCGAGCCCAGGTGGTGCTCGACGACGAAAGGGCCTTGCTGCTGGTCTTCGACGAGGGTCGGTGGCGGGTGGAAGGAATCTACGAATAGCGGCACCGCTACCGTCGAAGGAATGCAGATGATGTCGGAGACGGTCGACCTCGATGGCGTCGATATCGCGTATCGCTCGTTCACCCCGCTGGGGCACGCGAACTCGAATGCGGCACCGGTGATGCTGGTGCACGGCATGGGCGGTGACAGCACAACCTGGGATCGGTTCACCCGTGCACTCACCGCGCAGGGCAGCCGGGTGATCACCGTCGATCTGCGCGGACACGGCAAGAGCGCGCACACGTCCACGTACGAGTTCGATTCCTTCGGGGCAGACCTGCTGGCGCTGATCGACCACCTCGGGCTGAACGAAGTCGATCTCGTCGGACATTCCCTCGGCGGATACGCGGTCTCGCTCGTTGCTCAACGTCGCCCGCAGCTCGTTCGTCGTCTGGTACTCGAAGAGCTGCCGATACCGATTCGGCCGGGGGACGCTCCGCCGACCCTGACCGGCAAGATGCCGTCGGTCACCGAACTCTGGCACGCAGCGACCAGCGTCGTTCTGCATCCCCGCGCGGTACTCGCCTTCGATCGCTCGATGACCTCCACTGCTCTCGAACAGTTCCGTCGTCCGAATCCGAAGTGGTGGGCGTCGTTGGCCGACATCACTGCTCCGACGCTGGTGCTTCGGGGAGGTCCGGGCGGCATGGTCGATCCGGTTCGGCTCGACGCGATGGTCTCCGAGATTTCGACCTGTCGCGTCGAGGCGTTTCGCACCGGACACAGCATCCATCGCGACGGATACTCGGCGTTCGAGGCCGCAGTTCTCCCGTTCCTGACGCATTAGGGTTTCGGACATGACTATCGGTGCGCTCGATCGCAGAATGCTGGGCTGGTCGGCACTGTTCGTCGTATCCCAGGCCAACATTGCCCGACTTCTCGGCCCCGCAGCTCCGAAAGTGCTTGCCGTGCAGACGGCGTGGTCCGCCGAGCGTTATCGACAGATCCTGGCGAGCATGGACGAGACCGAGATCGCCAGGTTCCGCAGCCACTATCTGCCCGACTTCGTGCATCCGGCGATCTACGCCGTCGCACTGCGTGCAGGCGCACGCAGCCTGGCAGCGAAAACCCCGCTGAGCCCTGCGGCGACGACGGCATTGGCCGTCGCACCGGTGGCCTCCGCTGCCGGTGACTACATCGAGAACATCGTCGGACTGATACTGGTCGACAACCGCGAACAGATCACCGACACCGTCGTCCGCGCCACCACCGTGGTCAGCACCGTCAAATGGGTTCTGGCGATCGGCACCCTGACATACCTGAGTCAGGGATTCCTGCGAGTCTGGGGGAGAGCTCTGCTGCGGTGAATTCTGCCGGTCACCAGCTCGTGCCGGGTACCAATCTTCCGACGCGTCGGATCACCTTGCCGATGCGTGCGCTCGGAGTCTTCGGATCGTATCGGCGAACTCGGTAGGGCACTTTCCCGTCTTCGATCGTGATCGGTGTTTCACCCTTGGCTGCAGCGGATTCGGGGAATTTGCGGTAGTGCTGGTGCATCGTGCGGTCTTTGCCCTTGGGGGCGAACATGGCACCGAACTGCCCGAGTGTTCCCAGCGGAGTATCGATTCGCTTCGGCTTGTCGCTCAGTGCACGAATCACGATCGCGGCGGCCTTCTCCGGTGAGAAGACCGGGCCGACGTTCTTGTCGCCCGTCGGGGTGATCATCGGGGTGTCCACCAGGGGCATGTGGATGGTGGTGTAGGTGATTCCGTCCGAGAGTGTCTCTGCGGCAGCCACATCGGTGAAGCCGTCCAGCGCCGCCTTGCTGGCCACATAGGCGGAGAAACGGGGAGGGTGGCCCAGAACGGCAGCGCTGGAGAGGTTGACGACGTGTCCGAAGCTGCGTTCGCGCATGTGTGGCAACAGTGCGAGCACCAGTCGTATGGCCCCGAAGTAGTTGACGGCCATGGTGCGCTCGTAGTCGTGCAACCGATCGGTGGATCGATAGAGTGCGCGGCGGATGGATCGACCGGCACTGTTGACCAGCATATCGACGTGATCGTGTTCGCTCAGAACCGTTTTCACTGTCTGGTCGACCGATTCGCTGTCGGTGACGTCGCACGAGTAACCGTAGGCGGTGCCGCCCGACTCGCGGATGTGCTCGACCACCTCGTCGAGTTGGTCCTGACCGCGCGCGAGCAGAATGACCACCGCGCCCTTGCGGGCAGCTGCTTCTGCGCTGGCTCGGCCGATTCCGGACGAACCACCGGTGATGACGATGTGACGGCCGAACAGCGGACCGCGTGGGTCGTTTCGGCGGTTGCGCTTGGGATCGAAGTTCTCCCGCCAGTGCATCCACACGCGATCGGCGTAGGTCCGCAGTGGTGGTGGTGTGATCGAGCTGCCCTGCAACGCTTTCTGCGTCGATGCCGACTCGAACACGGTGGGCAGAGTCAGGTGTTCGAGCATCACCGGTGGCACACCGAAATCGCGGAGGGCGGCATCGCGCTGCTTGCGTACGGCTCTGGACTTGGGGGAGACGACCGGAGCGACCAGTGCCCCTGGCACGTCGACGATTCTGGCGCGAGATCCGGCCGCCGACGAGAACGCGGCGTAGACCTCTGCCATCGACTGAGGCTCCGGATTGACCAGATGGAACACGCTGCCGGGAGAGGTGTCTCTATGCACGAGCTCGACGATGGCGTCGGCGACGTAGTCGACCGGAACGAGGTTGGTAGCACCCATCTTCGGCACCGTGATGGGTAGGACGGACGGCAGCTTGGCAAGTTCCGCGAAGAACGGGAAGAAGTAGTACGGGCCGTCGACTTTGTCGATGGCACCGGTCTCCGAGTGGCCGATGATCGCGGCGGGCCGGTAGACCCGCCAGTCCGCAGCGCTGTCGCGCACCAGTTTCTCGGACTCGAATTTGGTGCGGTGGTAGGCAGTCGGGAAACCTTGTCCGAGGTCGAAGTCGTTCTCGGAGAACGTTCCTCGATAGTCGCCCGCAACGGCGATCGACGAGATGTGGTGCAGGCGGGCGCCGGTCTTCTCGGCGAGGCCGATCACCGAGGCGGTTCCGGCGACGTTGGTCGGGGTCTGCTCGTCACCTGCGGTCAGGTCGTAGACGGCTCCGAGGTGGAGGATGTGATCGACGTCGGCAGGCACCTCCCGGAGTCCGAGCTCCGGCTCGGTGAGGTCGCCGACCAGCGGGTGAATTCGGTCGCCGCCGTCGAGGTGCTGTGCGAGTCGCTCGAGGCGGGCCACCGAATGCGGACGCACCAGCACGTGGATCGCAGCGAGCGCATCACGTTCGAGCAATCGGGGCAGGACGTTCTTCCCGAGAAACCCGGTACCGCCGGTTACGATGTAGTTCGCCATGCGAGCCGACCTTACTCCGAAGTAAGTTCCGGTGCTAGTGCCCGATACCGGCTTTTTCGTGCACTTTCTTCATCCAGGCAGGTGCCCACCAGTTGGCCTCGCCCATGAGTTTGATCAAGGACGGAACCAGCAACATACGGATGATCGTCGCGTCGATGATCAGAGCCAGAATGACTCCGACGCCGAGGAACTTCATGATCGACAGACCCGAGATCGTGAAGGCTCCGGTGACGACGATCAGAATCAACGCCGCCGCAGTGACGATGCGTCCGGTGCGTTGAGCGCCGAAGATCACCGCTTCCTCGGTGCTCGCTCCAGCCGCGCGAGCCTCGACCATGCGCGACATCAGGAACACCTCGTAATCGGTCGACAAACCGAAGATGACCGCGAGAATGAGCACCACGAACGTCGACTCGAGCGGTCCGGGGGTGACGCCGAGCAGGTCGGCTCCGTGGCCTTCCTGGAACACCCACGTGAGTGCGCCGAAGGTGGCAGCCAGGCTCAGTCCGGCCATCAGGACCGCCTTGATCGGCAGCACGATCGATCCGAACGCGAGGAACAGCAACACCAGCGTCGAGACGACCATGATGGCGATCATCACCGGTAGCCACTTCGCGATCGCCGCATTGCCGTCGTCGACATTGGCTCGTCCGCCGCCCACGAGGATCTCGGTGCCGTCCGGGGGAGCGATCGAGCGCAGCGCCGCTACTGCGTCGGATTGGGATTCGGCCTCGCTCAGCCCATCGGTCGGTTCGCTGTAGGACGCCCGCAACGTCACGAAATCGTCCTTGGAGCCCAGGAACTCGGCTCGTGCGATACCGGGCGTGGATTCCACAGCGGAGGTGAGCGCTGCAATCGGTGCGCCCTGAGGCTTGACGCCGTCCAGGCCGCGCAGCACCACGGTTGCGCCCTCGCCGGTGGATTCGAAGTCGGAACCGAGAGTTTCGAATGCCATGCGCGCAGGGTTGTCCTTCGGCAGCGCCGTGTAGTCGACCTCTCCGAGTGAGACCTTCAGGATCGGGGTGGCGATGATCAGCAACCCGGCGACGATGACGGCAGCGACGATGCCCGGATGCTTCATGACGCGGGTGACGACGCCGCCCCAGAACTTGTGTGCGCGTGCATCACTGCGATCGGATGCAGTTCGTGACCATGTCCAGGAGTTGATGCGGGTGCCGAGAATGGCGAGCAGTGCCGGGACAGCGGTCAGTGACAGGACGGCCGCGCTCGCCACCGCAGCCATGGCTCCGAACCCGAGGGACCTGATCACCGCCTGCGGAAAGACGAGCATGCCGGCGAATGCGCAGATCAGCAGTAGTCCGGAGAAGACGACGGTCTTGCCCGCGGTGGATACCGTGCGGATGGTCGCGTCGATCGGCGTCAGTCCACCGCGCAATTCTTCGCGGAACCTACTGACGATGAACAGTCCGTAGTCGATGGCCAGGCCGAGTCCCAGCAACGACGCGACGTTGATGGAGAACGAGCTGACTTCGGTGAACTCGGTGAGCACCCGCAGGATCGCCAGCGAACTGAGCACGCTCAGAATGCCGACGAACACCGGAACCGCTGCAGCGACCACGCCGCCGAAGATGAAGATCAGTAGCAGCAACGTGATGGGAACAGCGATGATCTCGGAGCGGATCAGGTCGCGTTCGAGGGTTTCGCTGAGCGAGACTCCCACCACCGACGCGCCGGCGAACTGCGATTCGATGCCGGGCACTTCGAGCTGTGGAGGAAGTTCGCCGAAAGTATTGAACGTGACGCCCGAGTTCGCACCGAGAGACACCGTGGCCAACGCCTTGGTTCGGTCCTTGGAGACCAGGAATTCCTTGCTGACCGGGTCTGCGCTCCAGTACGAACTGACGTTGCCGAGGGTGTATCGACTGCTGAATTCGTCGAGCGTCGCCTGCACCTGCGGTCCGATGTCGTCGATCGTCCTGCCCTCGGGGGCGGTGTAGATCGCGACGATGTCGGGGGTCGGTTGGCCGATGCCCTGCACCAGTCGCGCGACCTCGGACGATTCACTGCCTGCGTCGGCGTAACCGCCCTCGCTCAGTTTCGAGAAGACGCCGAGTCCGAAGATCCCGCCGACGGCGACGACGGCGACGACAACAGCGAGTGCCCATCGTTTGTGCGATACGACGAACGATGCCCAACGCGTCACGTCTGTGCTCCGGCTCTGTGAAAGGGATTCGGTGAAAAGGGTCGATGGCGATTCGACTCTAGTTGATCCGTGTCGGACCCTCGTGTTCTCATTAGAACAAGTGTTCGATGAGACGGCAGTGTGAAGGTGGGTGGGCTCGATGGGATGGAACGACGGACCACCCACGTGGTCGGAGATGGAACGAGTTCTGTCCGGGCGTCCCAAGCCTGCGGCCGAGGGTGACGGTGGCGACAGCCCGGCCTGGTCCCGGAAACGAGAAGCCTACGAGGTGCCTCGCCACCGCGAGCCGGTGCGCCCGGCAACGCCGTATGCGGAATTGCATGCGCACTCGGCGTTCAGCTTTCTCGACGGTGCCTCGCAGCCCGAGGAGATGGTCGAGGAGGCGGTACGCCTTGGCCTCGAGTCCATCGCTATCACCGATCACGACGGTTTCTACGGAGTCGTGCGCTTTGCCGAGGCGGCCAGAGCTCTCGGCATCGGAACCGTGTTCGGTGCCGAACTCTCGCTGGACACACATCGATCCCGAGCCGGGGAGACCGATCCCGACGGCACTCATCTACTGGTGCTCGCTCGCGGCCAGGAGGGGTATCGCCGGCTCTCACGTCGGATCGCAGCTGCACACCTGGCAGGTGGGGTCAAAGGTAAGCCGCAGTACGACATCGACGAACTCACCGAATCGGCGGGCGGTCACTGGCAGATTCTCACCGGTTGCCGAAAGGGACATGTCCGGCAGGCGCTCTCGCGTGGTGGTCCGGAGGCGGCAGAGGCCGCGCTGCGCGCTCTCGTCGACCGGTTCGGATCCGATCGTGTCACCGTCGAACTCACCCGGCACGGCGTCGCGGACGACGACGAGCGCAACGACGCTCTCGCGACGCTGGCTCGGCGGTACGGCCTTCCGACGATCGCCACCACGGCCGCGCACTACGCCAGTCCTCGCAGCAGGAGATTGGCCATGGCGATGGCCGCTGTGCGCGCACGGAGCAGCTTGGACGAGGCTGCCGGTTGGTTGGCACCGACCGGCGGCGCACATCTACGTTCCGGGGCGGAGATGTCGGAGCTGTTCCAGCACTATCCGGGCGCGGTGCGCGGTGCCGTCGAGCTCGGTCGTGAGTGTTCGTTCGATCTGACGTTGATCGCGCCGCGCCTGCCGCCGTTCGATGTGCCCGACGGATACACCGAGATCAGCTATCTTCGTCGACTCACGTTCGAGGGGGCCGCACGCCGGTACGGCTCGCAGTCGGCGAACCCGGCGGCCTATTCGCAGCTCGAGTACGAGCTCGACATCATCGAGAGGCTCGAATTCCCCGGCTACTTCCTGGTGGTCCACGACATCGTCCACTTCTGCAAGACACACGACATCCTCTGTCAGGGAAGAGGTTCGGCGGCAAACTCGGCTGTTTGTTTCGCGATCGGCATCACCAACGTCGATCCGGTGGCGAACAAGCTGCTGTTCGAGCGGTTCCTCGCACCCGAACGCGACGGACCCCCCGACATCGACATCGACATCGAATCCGATCGACGCGAAGAAGCGATCCAGCACGTCTACGCCAAGTACGGCCGCACTCATGCCGCTCAGGTGGCCAACGTCATCACCTATCGCGGCAAGTCCTCGGTGCGAGACATGGCCCGTGCGCTCGGCTTTTCGCAGGGGCAGCAGGACGCATGGAGCAAGCAGATCACCCGCTGGTCGGGAATCGGAGATCAGGAGGGCGACGGTATTCCCGAGTCCGTTCTCGAACTCGCGCGCCAGATCGAGGGCTTCCCTCGCCACCTCGGTATTCACTCCGGTGGCATGGTGATCTGCGATCGGCCGATCGCCGACGTCTGCCCGGTGGAATGGGCGACGATGGAGAACCGCAGTGTGCTTCAGTGGGACAAGGACGATTGTGCCGCAGTGGGTTTGGTGAAGTTCGACATGCTCGGGCTCGGCATGCTCTCGGCGCTGCACTACATGATGGACCTGATCGCCGAGCACAAGGGCATCGATATCGAACTCGCCTCGATCGACCTGTCCGAGCCCGAGGTGTACGAGATGCTGCAGCGAGCCGATTCGGTGGGGGTGTTCCAGGTCGAGTCCCGCGCGCAGATGGCCACTCTGCCGCGGCTCAAGCCGCGGAACTTCTACGATCTGGTGGTCGAGGTGGCGCTGATCCGTCCCGGTCCGATCCAGGGTGGTTCGGTGCACCCGTACATCAAGCGCCGCAACGGACTCGAGCCGGTGATCTTCGAGCATCCGTCGCTCAAGAAGGCGCTCGATCGAACTCTGGGCGTTCCGCTGTTCCAGGAACAGCTGATGCAGATGGCCATCGACGTCGCCGGTTTCAGTGCCGCCGACGCCGATCAACTGCGCCGCGCCATGGGATCGAAACGGTCACCGGAGAAGATGGAACTGCTGCGGGGGCGGTTCTACGACGGGATGCGCGATCTTCACGGCATCACCGGCGCGGCGGCGGACCGAATCTACGAAAAGCTGTCGGCTTTCGCCAATTTCGGCTTCCCCGAGAGCCATTCGCAGAGCTTCGCCTCACTGGTGTTCTACTCGTCGTGGTTCAAGTTGCACCATCCGGCGGCGTTCTGTGCAGGTTTGCTGCGCGCCCAACCGATGGGTTTCTACTCACCGCAATCTTTGGTCGCCGATGCCAGGCGGCACGGTGTGCTCGTCCACGGTGCAGACGTGAACGCCAGTCTCGACCATGCGAATCTCGAGGGAGACGGCCTCGAGATTCGTATGGGGTTGGCGGATGTGAAGTTCATCGGGACCGCAGTGGCCCAGAAGATCGTCGATGCACGAGATGCACACGGGCCGTACACCTCGTTCCTGGACCTGACGGGACGCGTCGAACTGTCGGTTGCACAGGCGGAAGCACTGGCCACGGCAGGCGCACTCGGGTGCTTCGGTATCACTCGCCGGGAGGCGCTGTGGGCTGCGGGCGCTGCAGCGGGGGAGCGTCCGGGCCTGCTTCCTGGCATCGGAGCGTCGACGAAAGCGCCTGCGCTACCGGGAATGTCGGATCTCGATCTGGCCTCGGCCGACGTCTGGGCAACCGGTGTGTCACCGGATTCCTATCCCACGCAGTTCTTTCGCGATCGGCTCGATTCACTCGGCGTGATTCCCGCGAACCGGCTGCTGCAGATTCCGGATGGCGACCGAGTGCTCGTCGGCGGAGCGGTGACGCATCGCCAGCGGCCGGCCACTGCCGGAGGCGTCACGTTCATCAACCTCGAGGACGAGACCGGCATGGTCAACGTGGTGTGCTCGGTCGGATTGTGGGCCAAGTACCGCAAGTTGGCGATCACGGCTCCGGCGTTGCTGATTCGAGGCAAAGTACAGAACGCCGAGGGGGCGGTGACCGTGGTGGCCGATCATCTGCAACTGATGGATCTGCGAGTCGCGTCCAGATCGAGGGACTTCCGATGAGGCACGAAGTGCACAATCGAGGGGTGAAGCTACTGCTGATTGCCGACACTCATCTCCCGAAACGGGCTCGCGCATTGCCCGACGAGGTGTGGACGGCAGTGGACAACGCCGATGTGGTGATCCATGCAGGCGACTGGGTGAACCTGGCTGCGTACGAGGAACTTTCGCAGCGGTCACGTCGACTGGTCGCGTGCTGGGGCAACAACGACGGCGAGGAGCTGCGAGCTCTGATGCCCGAACGCGCCGACGTCGTACTCGGCGGGGTGCGGTTCACCGTGATCCATGAGACCGGTGCCGCGACGGGACGGGAACGACGTATGGCAGCGGCGTACCCGGACACGGACGTGCTCGTGTTCGGCCACAGTCACATACCGTGGGACACTGTCGCAGACAACGGTCTACGGCTGCTGAACCCGGGATCGCCGACGGATCGGCGTCGGCAACCGTTCTGTACGTACATGACGGCCACAGCCGAAGACGGTGCGCTCACTGACGTGGAGCTGCACCGCATCGCCCCTCGATAGTGGTGACCGAAGTACTCACATTCCGCCGGCCACCCTGATGACGGTTCCGGTCGCGTATCGCGCATCCTCGGACAACAACCACGACACCGCACCGGCGATCTCGTTCGGCACACCGGGACGGCCGAGGGGAATGCTCGACGCCATCTTCTGTGGCCGTTCACGATCGCGGTGGAAGTCGGTCTCGATGATCCCGGGTGCCACTGCATTGACGCGAATGTTCTGCGCAGCAACTTCTTTCGACAGTCCGACCGTCAGAGTATCGACAGCCGCCTTGGCCGCCGCGTAGTGGACGTACATTCCAGGACTGCCCAGGGTCGCGGCAGCGGAGGAGATGTTGACGATCGAGCCACCCGATCCGGTCATCGCCGCGATCGCGTACTTGCAGCAGGTGAGTACCCCGACGAGATTCACGTCGAGGTCCGCTCTGATGGTCTCGATGTCGTTGTCCACCAGCGCCCCCACAGCCCGTGCCGAACCGGCGTTGTTCACGAGACCGGTGACTGCGCCGATCTCGGCGGCTGCGGTGAAGAGATCGATCACCGCCTGCTCGTCGGTGGTGTCGGCGCGTACGGCGATCACCGTTCGGCCGTCGGTCGACAGTTCGGCGGCCAACGCTTCCGCGGCAGTGGCGTCGGAGCGATAGCCGATCACCACATCGTGCCCGTCGGACACCAACCGCCTGGACACCGCAGCACCGATTCCACGGCTTCCGCCGGTGACGACGGTCAGGGCAGGACTCATCTCTCGACAATAGCCACCGCGCAACAGGCACAATTCATGCAGGCGCGATGCGCACGCACGGGAAAGAGGGAACCGACGTGATCGATCGACCGGAATTGGCAGCGTTTCTACGGCAGCGACGGCAGTCGCTGCAGCCGGAGGACGTCGGGCTGCCACGGGGGCAGCGCAGACGCACACAGGGCCTCCGCCGTGAGGAGGTCGCAGAACTGTGCCACATGTCTACCGACTACTACGCACGACTCGAACGAGCTACCGGACCCGCCCCGTCGGCGCAGATGATCGCCTCCATCGCACAGGGATTGCATCTGTCGCTCGGCGAGCGTGATCACGTGTTCCGACTCGCCGGGCACAATCCTCCCGTCCGCGGGTCGTCGAGCGACCACATCAGCCCGGGAATGCTACGAATTCTGGACCGCCTGAACGACACACCCGCCGAGATCGTGTCCGAAATCGGAGAGACGCTCCGTCAGACACCTCTGGGTGCGGCACTGACCGGTGATGCCTCGCAGCGCACCGGCCCCCAGCGAAGTTTGGGGTATCGCTGGTTCACCGACCCCGAGGCCCGGCAGTCGTATCCGCCCGAAGAGCGTGCAGTGCTGTCTCGGGTGTACGCGTCGGGGCTACGCGAAATAGTCACTCTTCGCGGACCCGACTCGAGAGCTGCGCACCTGTCCACAGAGCTGCTCGAGGTCAGCGAGGAATTCCGAACCCTGTGGGCGAAGCGCGAAGTGGGGGTTCACCCACCCGAGTCCAAACGATTTCTGCACCCGACGGTCGGCCTGCTCCAACTGAACTGCCAGACCCTTCTCGACCCCGAACAAGAGCATCGTCTGCTGGTGTACACGGCCGTCCCCGGCAGTGAAAGCTACGCCAAGTTGGAGCTGCTCGCGGTGGTGGGAACTCAGGTTCTGTCCTGACACGATCCACGGTGTCGGCCGTATCAGTGGATCGGGAAGTCCTGGATGAGCTCGTGGTAATCATCGAACATGGGTTCTGCAGATCGAATCCGCAGATCGACACCAGCACAGGAGCTTGTCATGGGCCGCACAGCACACACATCCCTTCCCGATCTGACGGGGAAGATTGCCGTCGTCACGGGAGCAAGCGACGGGATCGGAACGGTCATCGCCACGCAGCTCGCTCGCTCCGGTGCCGAGGTCGTCATGCCGGTGCGCTCGGCCACCAAGGGGGAGCGGGCAGCCGAATCGATCCGAGTCGCGGTGCCGGGAGCGAAGGTCACCACTCGGGCGCTGGATCTGTCGTCCTTGGAATCCGTTTCCGCCCTGGTGGACGACTTGTCATCCGATGGCCGGGCGATCGACATACTCGTCAACAATGCAGGTGTCATGCAGCCACCTGCGCGTCAGGTCACCGAGGATGGATTCGAGCTGCAGTTCGGTACCAATCACCTCGGCCACTTCGCGCTCACCCTCGGTCTACTGCCGCTGCTGCGGAAAGGTACTGCGCGGGTCACCCATCAGACGAGCATTGCGGCACGGTCGGGGACCATCAATTGGGACGACCTCAACTGGGAGCGTTCCTACGACGTCATGAAGGCCTACAGTCAATCGAAGCTCGCGGTGGCGCTGTTCGCACGCGAACTCGAGGCTCGTAGTAGTGCAGGCGGCTGGGGAATCACCAGCAACATCGCTCACCCGGGAATTTCGCCGACCAACTTGCTTGCGGCACAACCGGGATTGGGGCGACCGAAGGATTCGGCCGGCAGACGATTGATCGGCGTTCTTGCCCGCGTCGGCATTGCGGGCACTGTGGACAGCGCAGCGCAGCCAGGACTGATTGCGGCCGCGGCTAGCGACGCGAGTGGGGATCAGTTCTTCGGTCCTAAGCGAATCATCGGCGGGCCACCGACCGAGGTCGGCATGTGGAAGCCGATGCGCAGGATGGACGATGCACATCGCTTGTGGGATGCCTCGGAACAACTGACCGGTGTGCGGCTCTCGTCCTGAACGGCACTGGTTCCGAACGGTTCTGGTCCTGAACGGTTCTCGGCCGTCACTGCGGGGTGGGCGCGGGCTCCCGGGCATGGTCGACCAGGTCGTGCACCAGCCCGTTGATGACGTCCATCTGAGTGATGACTTCGACGCGCAATCGGTCCTGCTCGTCCTCCGGCATGTCCGGGGTGTCCGGCCGGTCGAGGGACATCAATAGATCGATGTTGGTGCGCAATGCTGTCAGCGGCTCCATCAGTTCCGCGCCGGCATCGATGATCAGCTGACCCTGCCGTGCTCGCGAACGAGACAGGGAGGCCAACATCTCGTTGAAGCTGTTGGCCAGTGATGCCAGTTCGTCGTCTCCGTTGACGTCGATGGGCTCGAAATCTCCTGTGCGGGCGACGCGTTCGGTAGCGGCCCGCAGTCGCCTGACCGGTCGGAGTCCGGTGCGTGCGACGGCGGCACCGGCTACGCCTGCCAACGCGACGAGAAACGCCCCGACGAGGACCAGGGCGAGCGTGAGCTTGCCGAGAAGAGGTGACGCTCCGCTGAGAGCCTCGGCCACCAGGATCGTTTCGCCGGAATCGGTGCGCTTGGCGGAGATGTAATAGCCTCTTACCTCGCGCAAGGATTGATCGACGTCACCGTCGATGACCGATATTTCCGCATCGTCCAGAACGCCGTCGGAATTGGTGAACGGCTCGGAGCCGTTCGTGGACGTCACCAAAGTTCCGTCGCTCATCGCGAAGGCGACCTTCACCGCGGTTCCCTCGGTGTCTTCGATGCCGAAGCCGAAGATATCGGCCGGAACGCCTGATGCTGCGCTGGCAATGATGGCGTCGCTGTTGCGTTCGACGCGGTCGATGATCTGTGAGCGGAGGGCCTGCTCTGCGACGAGATAGATCGCAAGAGCGCTGACTGCGACGGCCAGGGCTGCCACGCTCATCGTCAACACTCGGATGCGGCCGTGCAACGACAGTGCTCGCGGGCGAGCGGTTGCACGTGAATTGCTCATTTCTCGAGTATGCCGGTCGACAAGTGACGACCATTCTGCAGGCCACGCGGACCGACGTGGACAGTCGGCGAAGGTCGACGAGCGCATCGAATTCACCCGCGACCACATTCAGCACCTGAGCTGACGGAGCGGGCAACTGAGATCCACGGCAGCATCGCCTAGAACGGCGGTGTTGACGTGTCGTCTGTCTCGGGCTGTCGGTTGTCGGGTGGGTCGGGGTAGGCGATGATGCCGGATCGTTTGGGTCGGGTGGGGATGTGTGGTGTGAGGTCGTTGCCGAGGATGGGTACGGCTGTGCCGTTGGTGGGCAGGGTGATTCGGGTGGTCTTGGAGGTGGAGGTCCAGAGGATGGCTCCGCCGGGGAGCATGGTGGTGGTCCAGTAGCCGGCGGTTTTGACACTGTGGTGGTATTCGCAGAGGCATTGGAGGTTGTTGATGGTGGTCCATCCTCCGCCGAGGGGGTTGGTGTGGTCGAAGGGGGTGATGTGGTCGAGTTGGCAGCGTGCGGCGGGTCGGTGGCAGCCGGGGAAGCGGCAGTGTTTGTCGCGTAGTCGGACGGCTGCGGTGGTGAGGGTGTCGGGTCGGTAGATCAGTGCTCGGTCGGTCAGCGGGTCGCGAGGTACTGATCGGGCAAGGGTGGGGTCTGCGGCGATCGCGGCTTCGAGTGCAGCGGCGAGCGATGCGTTGCCGAGGTAGATGCCACCGGCTGTACAGCCGGTGCGGTTGCCCGAACGACCGAGGCCCGACTGGTTCAGGGCGGCGTGGTTCAGGGCGGCGCGGTTCAGTATCGGGAGGTCGAGGGCAGAGCTGTGCCGTGTGCCCCGGCCGACGGGGGTGTGGGTGCAGAACAGGGCTGCGGCGGAGTTCAGCGATTGGGTCCGTCGTGGTCTGTCTTCGTTTCGGCGGAGGTCGGGTGGAGCTGGATCTGCCGCTGGATGGGCGGGGGTGTCCTCGGTCTGACCCTCCAGCGGAGCCTGTGAGGTTGTCGTCCCCGGCATCGGCGCTGGTGCTTGTGCTGGATCGGGTGTCGAACTCGATGTGTCGACCGGACCTCGGGCCGATGTTGCAGGCGATGATGCTGGACCGGAGCCGCGGTCGGGTTCTGTTTCCTGACGGGAAGCAGATGATCCTTCCGCTGCAGGCGCTGGCGCTGGAGTGGTGCTCGCATCGGTGTCGGTTGTCTCGGTCGTATTTGTCGACGAAGCCCTGTTCGGCGCCGATGGTGATGCTGCGGTCGACTTCGTTACTGACTTCGCGTCGGGCTTTGCTTCCGCCTTCGTAGTCGCTGTATCCGACTCCTGCTGCTGGTCTTTCGGTGTTCGTTCCCATTCCCCTGTCTCCGGGTTCTGGTGTGCGAGGCCGAGGGATTCGGCGAGGGTGACGGCTTCGGTGAGCAGGATCTGCCAGTGACTGTTGCGTGCCAGCTCCTGCGCGAGGTCGGGGTCGATGGAACCGTGCCCGGCGAGGTAGGCGGGGTTGGCGAGCAGTCCGATGAGGGTGGCGATGTCGACGGTGATCATCGTCAACGGCACCCGCCTATCCGGCAGCACTGCGTCTTTCTTCGGGCAATCCTCGCGGTGGCACAGGCATGCCAGTCGGGGTTCGCCGTGCATGCGGGCCATGAACGCATCGCACAGGCGCTCTTTCTTCCCGCGGGGATCTTTCGGGCAGAGCGTGTCGGCCATTTCCTCGAGGAGTTGCCATGCGGCGGCGGCTTCGGGTGCGGTCAACTCGGCTCGGATGCGGGCGAGTTCGCCGGCGGGACTGTAGGTGACGGTGCGGAATTTCTTCGCGAACTCCCGCAGTGCCGCTGCTTCCTCGGGTGCGACGCGCAGCAGGATGTCCCAGATCGCCTGCTCGAGCGGGCCCGGGGACGACCTCCGCGCCGCCTCGACCACCTCTTTCTCGACCGACGTCACGATGGCGTCGGAGAGGTTGTCGAGGATCCGGCATGCGGTCCGCACGCGGGGGAGGTCGATCTCCCCTGTCTCGAACGCTGCTCGTAGCAGTGGGAGTCGGGTGTGCAGGGCTACGCCGACGGATACATACGATTCGGCGACGGTCGCCGAGCAGCCCAACGCGACAGCCATTTCGGTGCGTCCGTATCGGCTGTAGTGCTTGTGCTTGGTGTCGCGGGTGATCCAGTCGCAGTGCACGGTGTAGCAGGCGGTGATCTTGCGGGCCGCGTGCCGATTCTCCTCACGCGCGGCAGCGGTCAACGCCTCCAGCGACACAGTCGGTAGTGCACCCATTTTTTCACCCCCCGGTGAGCCGAAACAAGAACGTGCGTTCGAACTGAAAGAAGACTAACCCGGGCCACCGACAAGAACGGAAAGGCACTTCGGGGGGACTGGCTCGGCTGGTCAGGGGTGGTGATCAGCCGCGGGTGTGCCCTCGTTTCATTGTTCCGTCCATAGCCGGAGCGGTTCGAGTGGCGGCTCCAACTCATCGCCAGTTCGGAGAGGCAATAGGTGCCGGCGAAGTCCAAGAGCAAACGGAGCGGGCGGCTCCCCGAGGGATGTGCGGAGCGGCCCAGGAAGTCCGGTCACACCGTGTGTGCAGGAGGAGCCGACTACCTCGACGAGTTCGTGTCGGGGTAGTCGGCTCCGTTGGATCAAATTTTTCTCTGCAACCGGGCGATCAGCTCCCGAGGACGCAGAACTGGCCGCTGGTGAGGTTCAGTGCCAGTGACAGGGGGCCGACGCAATCGACGCCCTGAGCCTCCGAGGTGGCACCGGATCCCCACCCGGCGACTGCGAGGGTCGTCTGTCCGGCGTCGGCCCACGAGTGAGCGATTCCGCCGCCGAGTGCCAGTGCGTAGGCCGTCCCTGCATTCTTGCTCGCTCCGAGGGCGACGCCGTATCCGTTGGCGTAGGTGGCCGTCGAGCCGGGGCCGTCGTTGACGCTGACTGCGGTGCCGCTGTCGGCAGCACCTGCGGTGGCCTGTCCGGTGCCGTTGGAGGTGGCTCCGCAGCTCGCGGTGTCGTCGACCTGGATGTCGTTGGCCGACGGCGGGGACACGCAGTTGACGGGGGCTGCAGACGCGGTGGCCGTGCCCGACAGGGCTGCGACCGTCAATCCCGAGCCCATGGCGAATATTGCTGCGGTGCGGGCAATTCGACTACCGAACCGACTGGACGTGCGCGCGGAGGAGGAGTTGGAGGACGAGCGACGGGGCAGGGAAACAGAGAACAAAAGAAAGCTCCTTCACGAGCGAAACGGGCCGGTGCGGCACACGGTACCCCGCCCCGCGAGTCCATGGCAGCAAGCCGGTCAGGTTTGTGTAACGGTGCCGCTGGCATCCGGGGATGAATCGTCGTAGAAGTCCGGTTTCGCGCACCCCGACTGCAGCGGTCGTGGTACCCGGATGCGCGTTCGGGTTGCTGTTGTGCTCTAGCGCCGATCCATCGAAATCGTTTCTGCCACTTGCTGGTTCGGTTTCTGCGCCAAGGTTGGTGATGGTGCTCGAGATGGCAGGCGGCTCCGCACGGCAGCACGCTCCGGCACCGGTCGAACGCAAGGAAATCGTTACCGGGTACCTCCCGACGATCCGGCCGCGGCCGCGTCGAACACTGCCGATCTCGTCGAGGTGGAATCGGCACTGCCGAGCCGGCAGGGCGAACTCGACAGTTCGGTGTCACAGAAGTACTACCTCTCGGACCGGATCGATTTGTCGACGCTCACAATCAGTTTCACCTCCTGCGTCGAAGACACGCCGGCGAACCCGGACAACTTCTGGGACGCGATCGTGTCCGGGCGGCACTGGCCGACCGGCTGTCTACGGACCCATCGGGCTTCGGCGAGGTCGAGAACCCGACCTCCCCATGTCACGGACCGGTGGCACCGCCGTACGTCGCGATCTTGTATTCGGTTGCCACGAGCGAGAGTTGCAGTTCTCGGATACGTCGTCGGACGGTATCTCGATGCTCGACGAGCATGTCGAGTCGTTCTGGAACGGTGTCTTCTCCGCCGTCGACGAGTTCGACATAGCGCTGCAGGTCGCGCATCGGCATCCCCGACAACCGCATACGGGTGAGGAACACGATCCGTCGGACGGCCGCGTCGTCGTACCGTCGATGGTCGAGTCCGTCACGAGCAACCTCGATCAGGCCGCACCGCTCGTAGTACCGCAGGGTGTGCGCGGAGATATCGAGGAGCTCGGCGACCTCGGCGATGCCGAGTGGTTCGGCGAGCTCTCCGGGTTCGACGAGATCGTGCACCAGTTCGACGGTCAGCGATGCCTCCGAATCTGCCACGGCCGCCAGAGCCCTGTTCATCAAATCCGTCGTCGCCATGAGTACAGAAGATAGTCCGGGCGGTGCCGTCAGACCGGGCGGACGGATTCGGGTACACCCGGGAAGTCCGCGCTCGAGGACAGTTCGGCGTGGGCCTCGAGTGAGGCCAGTTCGCGGCGGTACGACTCGCGCAGCCGTCGGACGGCCTCGCGACCGAGAGGAATGCGCAGGGGAGCGGACTCGGCCCCGACCAACTGACGGATGACGAGAGCGGCTCGGTGCGGGTCGCCTTCCTGTCGACCGTCGGCCGCGAGCATGTCGGCCCTGACATCGCCGAGGATGTCGGCGTACACATCCACGGGGGCTGCGCGTTCGAGTACGTCGGCGCTGTTGAAGCCGGTCCGAAATCTGCTGGGCTCGACGATCAGAACTCGGATACCGAACGATGCGACCTCGCCGGCAAGCGCTTCGGACCAGCCTTCCAGGGCGAATTTGCCGGCCGAGTAGGACCCTGCTCCCGGAAAGGAGATCCGGCCGCCCTGGCTGCTCATCTGCACGATCGTTCCGGTGCCCCGCGCCCGCATTCCCGGCAACACGGCGCGGGTGAGAGCGGCGGGACCGACCACATGCTGGTCGAGCATGTCTCGCAGCCGGGCATCGTCGATCTCCTCGGCGGAACCGATCTGCCCGACGCCACCGTTGTTGACGAGTACGTCGACGCGTCCGAACCGGTCGATCGCCGCCTCGACCACGGCGGGGGCCGACTCGGTGTCTCGAACATCGAAGGCGATCGGCAGCAGTGACTCTGCGTGCTCGTCGAGCAGGTCGTCGATGCGTTCGGGGCGACGCATAACCGCGACCACGGTGTCGCCCGCTGCCAAGGCGGTCTCGGTCAGAGCGCGCCCCAGACCGGAGGACGCCCCGGTGACGAACCACGTGCGTTGTGGAGTGATTGTTCGAGTCATGAAAGGCAAGCTAGGGCTTCGAGCGCGCTCGAACGCAAACCCGTCAGACGCTGCCTTCGTACCCGTGTTGGCGCCATGCCTCGTACATCGTCACTGCCGCCGCGTTCGCCAGATTCAACGATCGACGGCCCGGAATCATCGGGATTCGCAGTCGATCGGTCACGTGTGGGTCGTCCAGGACGTCGTCGGGCAATCCAGTCGGTTCCGGTCCGAACAGGAGGACGTCGCCCGGTTCGTACGCGACGTCGGCGTAGGACCGGTCCGCGTGGGCGGTGTAAGCGAACACGCGAGTCGGTGCCAGCGCAGCCCAGGCCGAGGGGAGATCGGTGTGCACCGTCACCGACGCCAGGTCGTGGTAGTCCAAGCCTGCCCGCTTGAGCTTCGGCTCGGACATGTCGAAGCCCAGCGGGCCCACCAGGTGCAGTTCGCAGCCGGTCCCGGCGACCAGGCGAATCGCGTTGCCGGTGTTCTGTGGGATGCGGGGTTCGAAGAACATGAGTCGAAACACCCGGTTCACTCTGCCATCACGAGCCCGGGAAGTATGGGGCAGGTGGACGACGAACGGACGATCGGTGAGGACTTTTCCGACACGCGACTGGACGGGCAGGAGTGGACCGGCAGGCAGTTCGTTCGGTGCACATTTCGCGACGCGGACATGAGCGGCGTCCGAACCGACTCGGTGGTGTTCACCGAATGCGACTTCACCGGCACCGACCTGACCGAATCGATTCACACGAACTCCGCATTTCGATCGTGCACCTTCACTCGGACCAATTTGCAGCACAGCACCTTTCGTCATTCGACCATGATGGGATCGACGTTCGTCGACAGTCGCATGCGTCCGGCGACGTACGACGAGGTCGACTTCACCCTCGCGTCACTGGGCAACGCGGACCTTCGCGGCCTCGATCTGACGGGGTGCCGGATGCGGGAAGCGAACCTCGTGTCCGCAGACTTCAGGAAGGCCACTGCGCGCTCGGTCGATTTCGCAGGTGCCCGTACCGTCGACGCCAAGTTCGACGAGGCGGATCTGCGCGGAGCCGTCGCCGACGCATCGCTGTGGGTCAGCGCGAGCGTGCGCGGCGCGAAGATCGAGCTGATGCAGGCCGTGGCGTACGCGGCAGCGCACGGGCTCGTCGTCGAGGGCTGACGGTGGGGATCGGACCGGTGCGCCGCTACTGACGCCGAACCTGGAACAATGACCGGGTGACTGCAACGATTCTCGATGGCAAAGCGACCCGTGACGAGATATTCGTCGATCTCACCGCCCGCGTGGCAACGCTGCGTGAGCAGGGCATCACCCCGGGTCTTGCGACCGTGTTGGTGGGCGACGATCCGGGTTCGGCCGCGTACGTCCGGGGCAAGCACAACGACTGCGCCAAAGTCGGCATCACCTCGATTCGTCGCGACCTCCCCGCGGACATCACCCAGGCGGATCTCGAGGCCGTCATCGACGAACTCAATGCCAACCCCGAATGCACCGGCTACATCGTTCAGTTGCCGTTGCCGAAGCATCTCGACGAGAACGCTGCGCTCGAGCGAATCGATCCGGACAAGGACGCCGACGGTCTGCACCCGATCAACCTCGGCCGTCTGGTGCTCGGCAAGGATGCCGCACTGCCGTGTACACCTCGCGGGATCGTGCACCTGCTGCGCCGCTACGACGTTGCTCTCGACGGTGCGCACGCGGTGGTCATCGGCCGCGGGGTGACGGTCGGGCGACCCATCGGTCTGCTGCTCACGAGGCGTTCGGAGAACTCGACAGTCACGTTGTGCCACACCGGAACTCGTGATCTGGCCGCCGAGGTCTCGCGCGCGGATATCGTCATCGCCGCTGCCGGAGTGCCCGGATTGATCACCGCGGACATGGTCAAGCCGGGTGCTGCTGTGCTCGACGTCGGGGTGACCCGCACCGAGGACGGACTGCGCGGCGATGTCGCCGACGGTGTGGCGGAGGTGGCCGGATTCCTCTCGCCCAACCCCGGCGGCGTCGGACCGCTGACGCGGGCCTTCCTGCTCACCAATGTTGTCGAGCGCGCCGAACGCGTCGCCGCCGAGAGCTGAGCGAACCGACGTGAACGATGCAGAGGATGCGCGAAGCGAGCCCGACGCGGGATTTCGCGCGGCAGTCGCGCGCAACCTACCGATCGTCGCAGTCTCGGTCGTCGTCCTCGCCGCGCTCGTTCTGGTGCTGGCCGATCGCTGGCGGCGCGGCGCGTTCATCTTCGGATGCGCAGCGCTGCTGGCGGCCGTCCTGCGGCTGTGCCTGCCCGAAACACGTGTCGGCACACTGCAAGTGCGCAGTCGCGTGTTCGATGTGCTGGCGCTGGGCTGCGTCGGCGGAGCAATCGTCTTTCTGTCGCTGTCGATCGATCCGCTGGGAACCGACTGACGTCAGGGCGCAAGAGCCCGGTCGACGAGAGCGGTGTCAGCGCCGACCGAGGCGGGCCAGCTCCATCGTTTCGGCGAGCAGTTTCGCCACCGAATCGGCCTCGGTCAGAAAGCCGTCGTGTCCGTCACGCGACTGGATCACTTCGAGTCCGCGGCACTGGGGGAGTTCGCGAGCGATCTCCTTCTGCAGTCGCAACGGATACAGGCGATCGGAGTCGACGCCGCCGACGATGGTCGGGACCTCTGTGGACGCAAGAGCTTCGGCCACTCCGCCGCGGCCACGGCCGATATCGTGACGGTTCATCGCTTCGCTGAGCAGGACGTACGTCGCCGCGTCGAACCGGTTGACGAGCTTCGCAGCCTGATGCTCCAGATAGCTCTGTGCGGAGTATCTACCACCGGCCCACGGGTCCTCGTCGTTCTGCGGTGAGTTTCCGAACCTGATGTCGAGTTCGCTCTCGGTCCGGTACGTCAGGTGCGCGATGCGCCGCGCGATGCCGAGTCCGGCCGTCGGCGAGGTGCCGGTGTCGTGATAGTTGCCGCCGAGCCATCCTGGATCGGCCTTGATCGCGGCGATCTGTGTTGTCTGGGTACCGATCTGGTCGGCAGTTGCTCTGGCACCGACCGCGAGGACCAACGCGGCCGCCACTCGGTCGGGATGGCCCACGATCCATTCGAGGGTGCGCATCCCGCCCATCGAACCGCCGACGACGGCAGCGAACCGCTCGATTCCGAGTACGTCGGCCACGGCCGCCTCGGCGGCGACCTGATCGCGGATGGAGATGTCGGGGAAGCGAGACCCGTAGGGCGTGCCGTCGGGAGAGAGGCTGCTCGGTCCCGTGGTCCCGCCGCAGCCGCCGAGCACGTTGGTCGCCACGACGCACCACTCGTCGGTGTCGATGGGGCAACCGGGACCGACCATTCCGTTCCACCAACCGGGCAGAGCGTGATCGGCGTCCGGCGGACCGGACACATGCGAGTCCCCGGTCAGGGCGTGTTCGACGAGTACCACGTTGCTGCGGTCGGTGGCGAGTTCGCCCCACCGCTGCACCGCGACGGTCACCTGGGGGATTCGAGCGCCGTTCTCGAGATCGAGACCACCGATGTCGATGGTGCCCAACCGCCCGTCCGGAGACGGAAGAACCGCCTCCGGACGAACGCCTGTGTCGCAGCTGTGACTCAAGATGCCGCCGCGCTGAATCCGACCTCGAGATCGGCGATGATGTCGTCGATTCCTTCGATGCCCACGGCGAGACGCACCAGGCCGGGAGTGACGCCCGAGGCCAGCTGCTCCTCCGGAGTCAGCTGGGAATGCGTGGTGGATGCGGGATGAATGACGAGTGAGCGCACGTCTCCGATGTTAGCGACGTGGCTGTGGAGAGTGAGTGCGTTGACGAACTTCTTGCCCGCGTCCACACCACCCTTCAGCTCGAACGCGATGATCGCGCCCTGCCCCTTCGGCAACAATTCCTGCCCGCGCTGGTACCACGGCGACGACTCGAGTCCCGCGTAGTTGATCGAGACGACGTCGTCGCGACCGGCGAGGAAGGCGGCAACCTTCTGTGCGTTCGCCACGTGCCGCTCGATCCGAAGGCTCAACGTTTCCAGACCCTGGCTGATGAGGAAGGCGTTGAACGGCGAGACTGCAGCACCGATGTCACGCAACAGCTGAACGCGTGCCTTCAGTGCGAACGCGGGCGCGCCCAGATCGGCGAACACGACGCCGTGGTAGCTCGGATCCGCGGTGGTGAAATTGGGATGACGGCCCTGCGTCCAATCGAAGGTGCCGCCGTCGACGATGACGCCCGCGATGGCCGTTCCGTGTCCGCCGAGGTACTTCGTCGCGGAGTGCACCACGATGTCGGCACCGTGCTTCAACGGCTGCAGCAGGTACGGCGTCGCCACGGTGTTGTCCACGATCAGTGGAATGCCGTTCTCGTGGGCCACGGCCGAGATCCCTGGGATGTCGAGAATGTCGTTCTTCGGGTTCGAGATCGACTCGCCGTAGAACGCCTTGGTCGACGGAGTGATCGCGGCGCGCCACTGCTCGAGGTCGTCGGGATCGTCGACGAACGAGACGGTGATGCCCAGCTTGGGGAGCGTGTAGTGGAACAGGTTGTACGTGCCGCCGTAGAGCCGCGGGCTCGACACGATGTGGTCGCCCGCCTCCGCGAGGTTGAGAATTGCGAACGTCTCTGCGGCCTGACCCGATGCGAGCAGCAACGCCGCGACTCCACCTTCGAGGGCGGCGATGCGCTGCTCGACGACATCCTGGGTCGGGTTGATGATGCGGGTGTAGATATTGCCGGGCTCGGCCAGTCCGAACAGCGCGGCTGCGTGGTCGGTGTTGTCGAACGTGTACGAGGTGGTCTGGTAGATCGGCAACGCACGAGCCCTGGTGGTGCCGTCCGGGGTCTGACCCGAGTGGATCTGCTTGGTCTCGAAACTCCAGTCGGCCGCGGGATCGGTGAACGGATCCTCGGTGGGAGCTCCGGTGGCGTCGACGACGTCGGGGGTGGAATCGGTCATGGCTGGTGATACTCCGTTTTCTGAGACGAGTCTGTTCGAGACGAATCGAATGTCGAATGAAGCTCGAGAAGTCGAGCGCTACGGGGCGTATCGGTACAGCAACACATGAGAGAACCTCCTGACAGGCTTCGGCCCCTGGGGACCGAAGGTTCAGTGGGTCCGCTTCCTGCGGACCCGCGCTTGTCGATACGGCACTCGCATGCCGGATCGGCCTGGTCGTTCACCCGGGGCACCCCACCGCGGTTGGAGGGTTGCCGGCCAGCAAGCCGGGGCTCGATGCTGGCACTCATGACCTGGCGAAGATCCTAGCCGGTGATGGCCCTCCACCGGAACGAGGGCACGCGCACCGCGCTCGGTTGGAGCTCGAGCAGATGCTCGGGTGAGGACAATCACCGCTCATCGACGCGAAACGAGCTGCCTCGGGGAAGACAATTGATTGGAGCGACGTTGCCTTCTGGGTCGGACCCGGTCGGTCTCCGATCGCAGGCTCGAATCCCGGCCGCTTCTTCTGCCCCCTATTTGCACACGAAGGTTGTACTGCTGTGACTGTCACCGATTCCGCTCTTGCCCGAGTCAGCGCTGTGCGCGGCAAGGTGTCGAGTGGTCTGAGTGTCAGTCATCGACCGCACTCGACCCGCCGCAAGCTCGCGATGCTGGCACTGTCCATCGGCGGCTTCGGGATCGGCACCACGGAGTTCGCGTCGATGGGCTTGCTGCCGGACATCGCGACGACGATGGGGATCTCCGAGCCCTCGGCCGGCCACATGATCTCCGCGTATGCGCTCGGCGTTGTGGTCGGTGCGCCGACCATCGCGGCCCTGGCTGCTCGCGTCCCCCGGCGGATGTTGCTGCTGGCGCTGATGGTGGCCTTCACGCTCGGCAACCTCGGCACGGTGTTCGCGCCCAGCTTCAACGAGCTCGTCGCCTCGCGCTTCGTCGCGGGTCTGCCACACGGTGCGTACTTCGGAGTGGCCGCGCTGGTGGCTGCCCACCTCGCCGAACCGGGTAAGAGAGCCAAGGCCGTCGCGATGGTCATGATGGGACTCTCGGTCGCAAACGTCGTCGGCGTCCCGGTGGCGACGTGGATCGGGCAGGCGCTGGGATGGCGTAGTGCATTCACACTCGTGGCCGTCATCGGTGCCCTCACCGTCGCCGCCCTCGTCCTCTGGATGCCACGACTCGACGCGATGCCGACCACCAGCCCCATCACCGAACTGGGCGCACTGCGCCGCAGCCAGGTGTGGATGACCCTGTTCGTGGGCATCGTCGGATTCGGTGGCATGTTCGCGGTCTACACCTACATCGCGTCGACGCTGACCGACGTCGCCGGTCTCGCCCGCGCGCTCGTTCCGGTCGCCCTGATGATCTACGGACTCGGAATGGTCGTCGGAAACTATGCCGGCGGATGGCTCGCCGACCGCTACCAGCTCAAGGGCACCTTTGTCGGTCTGGCCGCGACGGCCGTGTTCCTTGCCGTGTTCGTCGTGGCCGCACACAATCCGATCACCGCGCTGCTCGTGGTGTTCCTCATCGGCGCGTCCGGCTCCTCGGTGGTGCCGGGCCTGCAGACGAGGTTGATGGACGTGGCCGAGGACGCCCAGACGCTCGCCGCATCGCTCAACCATGCCGCGTTCAATCTGGCCAACGCCATCGGAGCGGCAGTCGGTGGAGCCGTGATCGCCGCGGGCTTCGGCTACACGGCACCCGCCGCCGTCGGCTCGGGCCTGGCGGTGGCCGGTCTCGGTGTACTGGCCACCGCCATGTGGATGGACAAGCGTTCCGCGGCGTAGGAGCGCCCGGGATCAGCCGGTGATCGTTGCCGGCGATCCACCGAGAGCGTCGTCCAGAGCCGGAACCAGCTTGTCGATCACGTACGGCAGGCTCAGCACGCTGGTGAAGTAGATCGCGCCGGCCGTCACACCGTCGGTGAACACGAGGTTGCCGTCCTTCACCGGCTCGAGTGCGTCGTACATCGCCTCCTTCTCCAATTCCGTGCGATCGCCGGGCTCCTCGGTTCCCCAGATCAGCACGTCGGCGGCGTTGAGGACCGACAGATTCTCGAGCGGGATGCTCGCCTGCGCGCTGCCGTCGGCCGGAACGTAGGCGTCGATGTCGTCGGGAATGACGAAGCCCAATTCGGTCAGGAAGTCGGTGCTCAACCCGTCCTGGTACGCGATCGCCTTGCCCTCGTAGAACGCGTTCTGCAAGAAGATCGCCTTCGTGCCGGCAAACTCCGGGTGTGCGGCCGCAGCGTCGGCGAACTTCTGATCGACGCCGTCGATCAGGGCATCGACCTCGGTCTTCTTACCGAGCGCACGTCCGATCTTCTCCGCCTGGACGTCCCAGGGCTCGAAATAGGCGGTCGACGCGTCCGACTGGGCGAGCGTCGGGGCAATGTCACTGAGCGTGTCGTACGTGTCCGCCGTCAGGCCTGCATTGGTGGCGATGATCAGATCGGGCTCGAGTGCGGCGATCTTCTCCGTCTCGAATCCATCGTCGTTCGAGAGCACTTCGGGCTGAGCGTCGCCCAGAGCTGCCTGCGCCCAGGGCCAGGTTGCGTACGGCTGTTCGCCGTACCACTCCGTGACGCCGACGGGTATCACGCCGAGCGCCAAGACGGTGTCCTGCTCGGTGTAACCGGCCACCACGATACGAGTGGGTTCTTCGGGCACAACGGTCTCACCGAACGCGTGCTCGATCGTGACCGGGAAGGCGGCCGAATCGGAGGACGCACCGACCGTCGGTGCCGGCTCGTCGGTGGAGTTCGAGCAGGCAGTCAGCAGTCCCACGGTGGTCAGCGCAATGGCGCACACCGCCCAGGTTCGGTGAAGTGGTCGGATGTGCATCGATACACCTTTCGTAAGGGTTGGCTAACATCGGGAAGGGTAGCCGACCCTAATTTCAGCGTGTCGGTGAGTCCGTCGGTCGCCGCGCCGTGAAACGCCCGGCTCAACCTTCACCGAACCTCCACATTTCCCGACGGGCTCCTCCACGTGCGCCCTCTAGGGTCAGTTCTCATGAGCCGCACAGTTCTCGTCGTCGACGACGAGCCCACGATCTCCGAGGCCGTTGCCGCTCGGCTGCGCGGCGAAGGGTACGAGGTCGTCACTGCCGCCGACGGCCCGTCTGCCGTCGACGCGTGCGCCCGGATCGATCCCGACGTGGTGGTGCTCGATCTGATGCTGCCCGGGTTCGACGGGCTCGAAGTGTGCCGCCGTATCCAGGCGTCCCGTCCGGTCCCGGTGCTGATGTTGACGGCCAAGTCCGACGAGACGGACATGCTCGTCGGCCTGGGCGTCGGCGCAGACGACTACCTGGGAAAGCCGTTCAGCATGCGCGAGTTGGTCGCTCGCGTGCACGCCTTGGTCCGGCGTGCCGAGCGTACGGTGGCCGCCGAACCTCAGGCGGTTCGAGTCGGTGACGTACAGATCGATCACCGGGAACGGCGGGTGACCACTTCCTCCGGTGACATCCACTTGACCAGAACGGAATTCGACATCCTCGCCTATCTGGCTGCTCGGCCGCGCAGTGCCGTGTCGCGAGAGACCCTACTGTCGGAACTGTGGGGCTGGGATGATTCGGCCAGCAGCAGGACGGTCGATTCTCACGTGAAAGCGTTGCGTCGCAAACTCGGTGGCGATCTCATTCGGACCGTCCACGGCGTGGGCTATGCCGTGGAGTCGCCGCGATGACCCGCATGCTGCCGCGCCCGTTGGATCCGTTGCGGTCGTTCAAGCTCAAGGTCTCGCTCGTCGTGGGCATAGTGCTGGTGCTCGCGAGCGTCGTCTTCTGGATCGGAGCGGGCTGGCAATTCCGCTACACCCTCCTCGCAGCGCTCGTCGTGTCCTTGGCCGCAACACAATTGGTCGCCCACGGCATGACGTCACCGCTGCGCGAGATGACCTCGGCCGCCAAAGCGATGGCGCGAGGCGATTATTCGACGCGAGTGCGGGCAACATCGAAGGACGAGGTGGGCGAGCTCGCCACGGCGTTCAACACCATGGCAAGTGATC
Source organism: Rhodococcus sp. 15-2388-1-1a (assembly GCF_002259145.1). NCBI lineage: Bacteria > Bacillati > Actinomycetota > Actinomycetes > Mycobacteriales > Nocardiaceae > Rhodococcus > Rhodococcus sp. 15-2388-1-1a. The sequence continues at coordinate 348,773 of NZ_NPFP01000039.1, forward strand.
TCGAAGCCGCGGAGAAGTACCGCCGCGAACTCATCGGCAACGTTTCGCACGAGTTGAAGACGCCCATCGCTGCCCTGCGTGCCGTGCTCGAGAACATGGTCGACGGGGTGACCGACGCGAATCCCGCAACGCTGTCGGTGGCGCTGCGCCAAACCGAGAGACTCGGAGATCTGGTCAGCGAACTGCTCGATCTGTCGCGGGTGGAGGGCGGTGTGCTCACCATTGCCCCGGAGGAGTTCGAGGTCCGGCAATTCCTCGAGGACGCCACCTCCGTTCACAGAGAACGAGTGTCGATCGTCGTCTCGCCCGGCGATGCGACCGTCCTGGCCGACCGGTCGCGTATGACGCAGGTGATCACCAACCTCGTCGACAACGCCGTGCGGCATTCTCCTCATTCGAGCACCGTGACGCTACGCGCCCATCGAATCGGCGGGGCGTACGCATTCGACGTCGTCGACCAGGGACCGGGCATCGCCCCCGCCGACCGCCTTGCGGTGTTCGACCGATTCACTCGCGGCGGATCCACCGACGGCGGAACAGGTCTCGGCCTCGGCATCGCCCGTTGGGCCACCGAACTGCACGGCGGAACCATCGACGTTCTCGACAGCGAATTCGGCTGCCACATCAGAGTGGCCATCCCCGAGCACTGAATTCATCGATCCATCCGAACCGCGACTGCTCGTCCCCGGACTGCAGCCGCCGACCTGTCATGCCCGAAACACAGAAGAGGGAAGAGTCATGAGCACGATCGACATTCCGATTCATCCGAGAACGAAGCACAGGCGCTCTCCCTGGGGGCCGCGCACCTGGCCGGTGCTGCGGTATTCGCAGCCACCTCGTGCGGCGCTGCTCGGGTCCGCTGTTGCCGGACTGATCGGTGCAGTGACGTTGATGGACAACACGTTCGGTGTGCTGATCACCGCCCTGGCCTTCGTGGGTGTTGTGCTCGCAGCCCGCAGTGGCAGGCTCTCGCGGTGGGAGTGGGCCGGCGTGGCAGGAGTGCTGGCATTGGCGAGCGTGTCTGCGCTGCGCGCGGCCGAGTGGATCGTGACGATGTCGACGACGCTCGCCATCGTGGTCGGAGTGGTTGTGCTCTCCCGCGCCTGGACGTGGACGGGAATTGCACTCGGCGCTCTCCTGCCGGTGTTGCTGCCGGTGCGGGTGGCACGGTGGACTCGACGCGGAGCCGGTTCGATCGATCTGGAGGGGCCTCGGCCGGTGCGTATCGGCATGGTGGCCGTCGTGACCGTGGCGCTCTTCGTCGTGTTCGCGGCGTTGTTCGGTGCGGCCGACAAGCGTTTCTCGGATGCCCTGGGCGCGGTGACGCCCGAGTTCGATGCCGCATCGATTCTCGGACGCACCCTCGTCTTCGTGCTCACCGCAGGTGGTGCGCTCGCTGTCTGTTACGTCGCGCTGCATCCGCCTCGGTTCGATCGACTCGCGCCGTCGCCGCGTCGATCGGTGCAGTTGTGGGAGTGGATGGTTCCCCTCGGGGCGGTGGTGGCCCTGTTCGTCGTGTTCGTGGGGTTCCAGGTGCCGACGCTGTTCGGCGGGCAAGGGCACGTGGTGACCACGGAGGGTCTGACCAATGCCGAATACGCCCGGCAGGGCTTCTGGCAATTGCTCGCAGTGACGGTACTGACACTGCTCGTCATCGCGGTCACGGTCACGAAGGCTCGACGCGAGGATCGCCGTGATCGAAGTGCATTGCGGGCCCTGCTCGGTGGGCTGTGCCTGCTGTCGTTGGTGATCGTTGCGTCGGCCCTGCATCGAATGTCGTTGTACGAGCAGCAGTACGGCTACACCACCCTCAGGTTGTTCGTCACGGCCGTCGAGTGGTGGCTGGGTTCGGTCTTCGTTCTGCTTCTGGTCTCGGGCGTGCGGATGTCGGGGCGCCGGCTTCCACGAGCAGTAGGCGTCGGTGCGGTTCTGACCGTGCTCACGCTGGCGGCTCTGAACCCGGATGCGTACATCGCACGGCACAACGTCGATCGCTTCGAGCAGACCGGACGTATCGATACGTCCTACGTGGGTGGGTTGTCGGCCGACGCCGACGCCGAGCTCGAGCGACTGCCCAGCTACGTGCGTCCCTGTGTGCAGGCTCGCGGGCCGGTGTTCGTCGGCGATACCTGGCACCTGTGCACGGACCCCTCGGTATCTGTACCCTGAGCAACGACTCGAATCATCGGGTAGGCGTCGGAACGGGGAGGTGCGCGATGAGATACCAGAGCATGGTCGTCACCTCGCTGCTCCTCGTGGCGCTGTACCTGACGATGCCGACCGCAACCGCGGACGTGGCCCTGATCCTCGTCGCGGCGCTGGTAACGCTGATGCTGCTCGCACACCGTGTGGATGTGCCGGCACTGCTGCGCCTGCTGCCGAATGCCGGCCCCTCCGCAGAGGAACGCCACCTTCGAGGGTCGTTCCGGCGTCAACATCGCCCGGATGCTCCGGGCCGCCCACAGCCACGTGCACCCGGTGCACTGGTGGGGGCTCTGTAGCTCGAAAGTTCCCCCACGCCATCGCAACCCGTTGTCCGCGAGGCTGTCCCAAGGAACCGAAGATGCTCGATTCTCGAACCCCTCACCTGGCGATTCGACGCTACGCCGGGACACTGGTCGGCGTTCTCGCCGTCCTGCTGGTCGTCTTCACCGTCGTCGACGCCCAACCCGCCGCACAGATAGCGATGTTCGGTGCGTTGGTCGCGGCGTCCCTTGTCGTCCTCGGTACGCCGTCCGACCTGGCAGTGATCGCACCGCTGTCGTCGGATTCCGCAGGCGCGGACGGGCGGCGGCTTCGGGGATCGTTCCGCAGGCAACAGCAACCCGATGCGCCCGGTCGCCCCATGCCCAGAGCACCCGGTCCGGTCCGTGGACCGGACCGGTGGCTCCAGTTGATCTGAGCCACTGCGAGATCCGGTCGAGACGCCGACCGACCGACTTCTCTCACAGTGAGGTGCTCCACCATGCTCGATTTCGTCTACTATCCCGTCTCCGCGGTGCTGTGGTTCTGGCACAGAGTCTTCGGGTCCGTGCTCGGCCCCGACAACGGCTTCGCGTGGGCCTTGGCGGTGATATTCCTGGTCTTCACACTGCGTGCGCTGCTGATCAAGCCGTTCGTCGGCCAGATTCGTTCCCAGCTCGCCATGAAGAAACTGAAGCCGCAGCTCGAGGCCGTACAGAAGAAGTACTCCGGGGACCGTGCTCGGCAAGCAACCGAAATGCGGAAGTTGCAGCAGGAACATGGTTTCAACCCCTTGATGGGGTGCCTGCCCCTGCTGGCGCAGGGCCCGGTCTTCATCGGTCTGCTGCACGTGCTGCGTTCGTTCAACCGAACCGGTACCGGATTCGGTCATCTCGGTATGACGGCGCAGGAAAATGCGAACACCGCGAACTACGTCTTCAGCGCTGCCGATGTGCAGTCCTTCCTCGACGCACGACTCTTCGGTGCGCCGATCTCCGCTGCCGTCAACAGCTCTCGGGAGGTGCTCGAGGCATTCGGTCCGTTCGGGGGAGTGCCGTCGGTGTGGAGCATCGCGTTCGTTGCGGTTCCGTTGATGATCGTTGCGGCGGTGGCGACTCATCTGAACTCGCGGGCGTCCGTCGCCCGGCAGGACGCAGCGGCGCTCGCAAACCCGCAGACCGCGATCATGAACAAGCTCGTGCTCTGGGTGTTCCCGGCAGGCGTGCTCGTCGGCGGCCCGGTGTTGCCGGTCGCGGTGTTGCTGTACTGGGTGAGCAACAACATCTGGACCTACGTCCAACAGCACATCGTCTACCGACGCATCGATCGTGAACCGGTGGTGGTGCCGGAGGTGACGTCGGTGGTCACCGCGCCGAAACCCGGGGCGAAGCCGAGGCGTCGATAGCAGGCCGGGCAGGAATGAACCCAGGTAAGCAGCCCGTCCGCGCTCTGTCGGTGGGCTCCGCTACCGTCGTCGGCGTGCCGATCACTGTTTCCACTGTCAACGTCAACGGAATTCGCGCAGCTGTTCGCAAGGGCATGCTGCCGTGGCTCGAGGCCACCGATGCCGACGTCATCTGCCTGCAGGAAACCCGCGCCAACGACGGGGAGCTGACCAAGGCGCTGGCCCCGGCCCTCGATGCGGGCTGGCACCTGGCCTCGGCCGAGCCGTCCGCGAAGGGACGCAACGGGGTGGCCTTGCTGTCGAAGGCGGCTCCCGATGCGATTCGTACCGGCATCGGGGCCGTCGAGTTCGCCGATGCAGGTCGGTACATCGAGGGCGATTTCGGCGATATCACCGTCGCGAGCCTGTATCTGCCATCGGGCGAGGTGGGTACCGAGCGGCAGGACGAGAAGGAACGCTTCATGGCGGCGTTCGCGAAGTATCTGGCCAAGACGGCAAAGGCCGCTAAGTCCGACGATCGGGACGTGGTGGTGTGCGGCGATTGGAACATCGCCCATACCGAGGCCGATCTCAAGGCATGGAAGACCAACCGCAAGAACTCCGGTTTCCTGCCCGAGGAACGCGAGTGGGTGACGCGGTTGCTCGCCGAGAAGGCTCCCTGGACCGACGTCGTACGGGCACTGCACCCGGGCGTCGAAGGTCCGTACAGCTGGTGGTCGTACCGCGGCAAGGCCTTCGACAACGACGCCGGCTGGCGAATCGACTATCAGCTGGCCACGAGTGATCTGGCCGAGCGCGCCAAGGAAGCGAGCACCGAGCGGGCCGAGGCGTACGACCAGCGATGGTCCGATCACGCGCCGGTGACTGTGCGCTACCGCTAGAGCGGAGCCTGCGGAGTGACTCGTGTTCCGGTGCGGAGCCTGCGGAGTGACCCGTGTTGGCTAGGCAGGGAGTTGGCGTCGATGGGGTCGTGAAAAGATTGCGGTATGTCTTCTTCCGACTCCATCGACACTCCGCAGGGTCCGCGTCGGCGGGTGCTCTCCGGCATCCAACCGACTGCCGATTCGTTCCATCTCGGTAACTACCTGGGTGCGGTGCGGAACTGGGTGGAGTTGCAGGACGAGTTCGACGCGTTCTATTTCATCCCGGACCTGCATGCGATCACCGTTCCACAGGACCCGAAGGAACTGCGCCGCCGCACCCGAGTGGCCGCTGCGCAGTTGCTCGCGGTGGGAATCGATCCGGAGAAGTCGACGCTGTTCGTTCAGAGTCAGGTACCCGAGCATGCGCAGTTGGCGTGGGTTCTGAACTGCATCACCGGATTCGGCGAAGCGGCGCGGATGACTCAGTTCAAGGACAAGTCGGCCAAGCAGGGACGCGATCACACCAGCGTCGGACTGTTCACCTACCCGATTCTGCAGGCCGCCGATATCTTGCTCTATCGGCCGAATCTGGTTCCCGTGGGCGAGGATCAGCGGCAACACCTGGAGTTGACTCGTGATCTGGCGCAGCGTTTCAACACGCGGTTCAAGAAGACGTTCGTCGTGCCCGATGCGCACATCATCAAGGGCACCGCGAAGATCTTCGATCTGCAGGATCCCACCGCGAAGATGAGCAAGTCCTCGTCGAATCCGGCGGGCATCGTCAACATTCTCGACGATCCGAAGGTGTCGGCGAAGAAGATTCGTTCGGCAGTGACGGACAACGAACGCGACATCGTGTTCGATCCGGAGAACAAGGCGGGCGTCAGCAATCTTCTGGTGATTCAGTCCGCGCTGTCGGGCGCGAGTATCGACGATCTCGTTGCCGGCTACGCGGGTAAGGGATACGGCGACCTCAAGTCCGACACCGCCGACGTTCTGACCGAGTTCGTCGTTCCACTGCGGGAGCGGATGGACGGGTTCATGGCCGATGTGGCCGAACTCGACCGCATCCTCGCGGCCGGTGCGGATCGAGCCAGGGAAGTGGCGAGTCGAACGCTCGCTCAGGTCTACGACAGGGTGGGTTTCCTGCCGCCGGGTGCATAGCATCTACGGCACACCGAGTTTGGGCGTGCTGCATTTCGGCAAAGAGTAGTTCGAGGCGCAGCACCGTGGCGACACGATCCGACAGCAGGCGACGACAGCGAGAAGGTGAGTGCCATGCCCGATTTCAAGGCGATCCTCGACGACCGGCGCGAACGGTGGCCGTGGCTCGATCACACTGTTGTTGCTGCGCAGCGGTATCAGGGTCAGAAGGGCGACTACTACGCCGCAGGCATGACGTACTTCAGTGTGCTGGCCCTGTTCCCGCTGCTGATGGTCGCGTTCGCGATCGCCGGGTTCGTGCTGGTGAATCAGCCCGAGTGGCTTGCCGAGATCCAGTCGCAGATTGCCGAGAACGTGCCCGGCAGCTTCGGTGAGACCATCAATTCGCTGATTCAGACGGCCATCGAGTCTCGGACGAGCGTCGGCATCATCGGTCTGCTCGGTGCCCTGTATGCCGGTCTCGGTTGGATCGCGAACCTACGCGAGGCACTGACCGCCATGTGGGAGAGCCAGCACGAGCAGGGTGGTTTTCTGGCCACCAAGGCCAAGGATTTCGCCGCGCTGCTCGGGCTGGGGACCGCGCTGGTGCTGTCGTTGGCGTTGTCGGCGCTGGCCGGAGGTGACCTGATGCGCAGCATTCTGGAGTGGGCCAATCTCGATTCCATCCCAGGAGTGGGCGTCGCGCTGCGCGTCTTCTCGATTCTCCTTGCGCTTGCGGGCACCTGGGCATTGTTCACCTGGGTGATCTCGAGGCTGCCGCGCGAGCCGGTGTCGTGGCGCAGCGCAGCCAAAGGTGCGCTGCTCGCTGCCGTCGGGTTCGAGATCTTCAAGCAGCTCGGTGCCCTCTACCTGGCATCGGTGACGAGCGGGCCCGCGGGCGTGGTCTTCGGTCCCATCATCGGCCTGCTGGTGTTCGTGTTCACGACGTCACGGCTGGTGCTGTTCTCCACGTCGTTCGCTGCGACGACACGCGAAAGCTTGGCCGAAGCGCATGTTCCGGCACCGGAGCCGGCAGTGATCAACACGAGGGTCGAGGTCAGCGAAGGACCTGGCGTGACGGGCGGTCTGGCGCTGGTGGGTGCCGGTGCCCTCGCAGCTCTCGGCGTCGCGGGATTGCGCAACCGGCGTCGCTGATCAGCGGTTGCGCGAAAGCCGCCGAGCTCCCCACAGCAGCCCGATCACCACGATCGCACCGATGACACCTATCGCGATGCGAACGACGGTGTCGCCCTGTGCCTGCATCTCGGACTGGCGGGAGCTCGACCCCGACGCCGATGCGGGTGGCTGGGCGAGAGTCGGCGTGGCCTCGGGCGCACGTGTGCTCGTCACCGCGGACGTCGACTGCGGCTCCACGAGCTCGCCCACGCCGCGGCCGGAATCGAGCGCGAACCCGTAGTCCAACAGGCGAGCCGCTTGCTCCCACGGGCGGATCGGTAGCACGTCACCCTTCATGATCGTCACGACGAGACGTCGACCGCCCCGCTCTGCTCCTGCGACGAATGTCTGGCGAGCATCGTCGGTGTACCCGGTCTTGCCTCCGAGTGCGCCCTCGTAGTTGTAGAGCAGCTGATTGTCGTTGGAGAGGGTGAACCCGGGCCGGTCCTGGTCGTCCGGGATCGTGGGGTCCTTCGGGTAGCCGGGAAACTGAACGTTCTCGGTCGAAATCAGTTGTGCGAAGGTCGGATCACGCATGGCCGCGCGGTAGATCAACGCCAAGTCGTAGGCAGAGCTCGCCATGCCAGGACCGTCGAGACCCGACGGCGTGGCGGTGCGCGTATCGAGCGCACCCAGTTCTGCGGCCTTGGCATTCATCTTGTCCACGGTGGCCGCGTCGCCGCCCAACTGCCTGGACAACGCATGCGCTGCATCGTTTCCCGACGCCATCACCAGGCCCTGCATCAATTGGAGATTGGTGTAGACACCGTTCTCTCCGATGCCGACGGCACTGCCCTCTGCATCGGCGTCCTCTGCGGTCGCGGTGATCCGGTCGTTCAAGTTCAGCTCGTCGAGGGCGACGATCGCAAGCAGCACCTTGATCGTGCTCGCCGGCCGATGTCGCCCGTGCGGATCCTTGGCGGCCAGAACGGAGCCGGAGTCCATGTCGGCCACCACGAACCCGGTTGCCGAGATATCCGCAGGTAACGGGGGAGCCCCGTCCGGCAGCACCGCTCCACACTCGGCGAGCCGATCACCGCCGACGGCCTCGGCGGGAATCGGGAGTGGTTGCGGGGCAGTGCTTCCAGGTTCCGGTACCTCGGACAGGTCGATCGCCGGGGGAGGAGACGCGGCGTACGGGCAGCTGTCGGTGTCGGGCGTCGTGAACGGCGGTGTCGTCGTCACCGCCGGTGGCTCGCCGGCGGGTTGCGCCAGAGCCGGTCCACAGCCCATGCCGACGAGAACCATCGACACTGCCGACACGGCCACACACACTCGAATCCTTTTCATCGCGAATCACCATAGGCGCTCAGGGGTCGGGTGACGTGGCGACCCACCGGCGAGGGTCGCCCGAACGACCGCTCCGGATCTTGTCCCGACACCGTCACCGACAACGGCCGAATGTCGATCTCGCGTTGACGCATTCGCCCGTCGCCAGTATGAGAACTCGCTCATGTTGTGCTCCTTCGCTTCTCACGTTCGACAGCGATCGTTGAGTCATCACCGAAACGGTGGCCCACAGAACCCGGATCGAAGGAGCAGCCATGAGAATGCCAGGAAAGTTCATGATCGTCGGTGCAGCAGCCGTTGTCGTCACCCTCGGAAGCGTCGGCGCACTCGCTATCGCCGACGACGGCCCCACCCAGCAGCGGCCGTCCTCGATCTCGGTGGAACAGCCTCTGTCGGAGTCGGTTTCGGCTCCGACCCCGCCGGCAGCTCCCCAGCAGCCCGCACCGACCCAGATCCCGAATGACCGCTACGACGACGACTGGAATGATCGCAACGACGACGACCGGTACGACCGCAACGACGATCTCGACGACCGCAACGACGATCTCGACGACCGCGACGACGACTGGGACGATCTGGACGACGACTGGGACGATCTGGACGACGACAACGACGATCTGGACGACGACAACGACGATCACGACTGGGACGACTGACACTCCAGCAGTGGCGTCGGCACCGGCCGACGCCACTCATGTCTCGGCGAGTCGGTATCCCATTCCGCGGACTGTCTCGATTCGGGCGGCACCGAATTTCGCCCGAAGGTAGCGGACGTAGACGTCGACGACATTGGAGCCCGGGTCGAAGTCGTATCCCCACACCTGCGACAGGAGTTGCTCTCGCGAGAGGACCTGGCCGGGGTGGCGCATGAAGGTCTCGGCCAGGGCGAACTCTCGTGCCGACAGGTCGACGGTGCGGTCTCCCACCACAGCTCGCCGGGTACGCAGGTCGAGGGTGAGGTCGGCGACCGCGAGCTGTGTGGTGTCGACGGTTCGTTTGGTGCCCAGGCGAACTCGGATGCGCGCCAGCAGTTCCTCGAAGCGGAACGGCTTGGCCATGTAGTCGTCGGCACCGGTCTCGAGACCGGACACCACGTCCTGGACGCTGTCGCGTGCGGTCAACACGATCACCGGTATCTCGCACTGCTCTCCGCGCAGTCGCTGCAGTACCTCGAAGCCGTCCATGATCGGCAACCCGATGTCGAGTACCACCAGATCGAAGTCGCCGCTGCGCGCGTGTTCGTACGCGGATCTGCCGTCGGAGACGGTCGTCGTGCTGAAACCGCTCGCTCGCAGTCCCTTGTGCACGAACGAGGCGATGCGAGGTTCGTCTTCGGCGATCAGGATGCGGGCCATGGTCGATCCTTCTGCGGGGGAGGGGAATCGGTCAGTGGAATCGTGATGGTGAACGTGGCCCCGTGTCCCGGTGCGCTGCCGACACTGACCCGTCCACGGTGGGCCTGTGCGATGGCGGTGACGATGGACAAGCCGAGACCTGCGCCCTCGGTGCGTCTGGTTCCGTTGCGACCGCGGGCGAAGCGCTCGAAGATTCGTTCCTGTTCGTCGCGCTCGATTCCAGGGCCCGAGTCGGTAACCCAGAACCGGATGTCGCCGTCGGACAGTTGCGATCCGATGCCGACGCGACTGCCGGGCGTCGTGTGGTGAGTTGCGTTGTCCGCCAGGGCCAGCAACGCCTGAGTCAGTCGTTGTGCGTCGAGCGGTGCGTGGACGGTTGCGCTCGCCTCGAGCACCCACTCCCGGTCGGCGAGGGTGGTCACCTTGTCGAACACGCTTCGGGTGAGCGCGTCGACATCGGTGACCACAGGGGTGACGAAGCTCGTCTGGTCGGCCCGGGTGAGCAGCAACAGGTCGGCTACGAGCCGGTTCATCCGATCGAGTTCGTCGTCGACCAGCGCAACGGTATCGCGAACGTCGGCGGGGTCGTCGTGGTCGAGCACATCGAGATGACCTCGGACGATGGTGATGGGAGTGCGGAGCTCGTGGCCTGCGTCGTCGAGGAATCTGCGCTGACTGGCCGCACCCGACTCGATTCGGTCGAGCATCGAGTTCAGTGTGTCGATCAGGGCTCCGATGTCGTCGCCTCGACCCGTTGTTCTGGCATCGGTGATTCGGCCGGACAGGTCGGTCTCGGTGATCGTTCTGGCGGTGGCGGTGATGTGTCTGATCGGAGACATGATGCGGCCCGCGACCAACCACGCCCCGACCGCCGCCAGCACCGAGGTGACGCCGCCGACGACGAGCATCAGGGTCGCGGTCTCGTCGGCGGACGCGCGTTCCTGGTCGGCGAAGTAGGCGGCGACCACGACCCCGGTCACCGGGTCGCCCGCCAGGGAGACCGGCACCGCGAGGTACACCACTTCACCTGCCGCGCTCGAATACGAACCCTCGACGGGCGCGGTGACGGTACCCACCTCGGCGGTGAAGCCGTTGTCGTCGGACAGTCGCACCGGTGCCTGCTGCCTGCTCTGCACGGCGAACGCCCCGTCCACGTAGCCCAGGAACTTCTCGTTGGGGCGGGCGAGGTTGTAGGTGATCACCACGCGGAGCACGTCGTTGATGTCGTCGAACGGTGCGCCGGTTCCCGGATCGACGCCCGCGTCGGTGAGGGTGGTGAACTCGGCGATCTCGGTGCGCAGCGATTCGCGCATGCGATTGTCGGTCGCGCGAATCATGAGCAGCCAGGTGGTGACGGTGACGGCCGCCAGAGATGCCAGCACCAGCAAGAGCACCCACGAGAAGATGCGGCTCCTGGCGCTCGTCGGGCGTAGGGCGAGCAGTCGCGTCCGCATCACGTGGTCGGTCTCGCAGCAAGGTCAGTCGTCGTCATCGTCATCCCAGTCGTCGTCGAAGTCATCGTCCCAGTCGGCAGGCGGTAGCGGAGGCGGGGGCACGAATCCGTCCGGTGCCACCGGTTGTGGCGCGGGAGTGGGCGTGGGTTCACTCGGTCCAGGTGGAGGGGGAACGGGTTGTGGGGTACCCGGGGCGGATTGCACAGGTGCGGCGGGTGCAACGATGGGTGCGGGCAACGGGGTCTGCTCGCCCGTCGATCGAGTCGTCAGCAATGCCGTGACGAGCACGGCGAGCGTGAGCAGTCCCAGGGCCGAGATGATGATGGTTCGCACACGGCCGAGTCTGACGACGGTGGATTGTGGCCACGTGAATCGGAGATGAGAGTTCTCTCATGTCGTGCGAGGTTCGGTGGTGCACACCCCGGTTCTGTTGTGTGACGAATAATCGTCGAAGATGCGTGACGGGTACCAATCGTTTCTTACAGTGATCAGGTCGGCGGCTCGGATTCGTCGGTGTTCGAGAGCCGGTTGTTGGAAAGGGAAGTGCAATGAGGTTTCGGCAAAGACGCGGGCCGATCGCGGTCGGCGCGGTCTGTGCGGTCGCAGCACTGACTGTCGCGGCCTGTTCGAGCACCGGTGGGGCTCCTCGATCGTCCGACGACGGAAGCAACGCGGGAGTCGCCGACACTCCGTCGGCGACGATCGCGATGATCACGCACGAGGTTCCCGGCGACACCTTCTGGGATCTGGTTCGCAAGGGTGCCGAGGCCGCCGCGGCCAAGGACAACATCGAACTGCGCTACTCCGCAGATCCCGAGGCACCCAACCAGGCCAACCTCGTCCAGAGTGCGATCGACTCGAAGGTCGACGGAATCGCGGTCACTCTGGCCAAGCCCGACGCGATGGCCTCCGCAGTCGAGACGGCAAGCGCCGCAGGCATTCCGGTCGTCGCGTTCAATTCCGGCTACGACTCCTGGAAGGACATGGGAGTCCAGCAGTACTTCGGCCAGGACGAGACCATCGCCGGACAGGCTGCTGGAGCGCGCCTCACCGAGGACGGTGCTCGCAAGACGCTGTGCATCATCCAGGAGCAGGGCGCGGTGGCACTCGAGGCTCGCTGCGCCGGCGTCAGGCAAGGCTTCACCGGAGGCACCACCGAGATCCTCAACGTCAACAGCAAGGACATGCCGTCCGTGGAGTCGACCATCACGGCCAAGCTGCAGCAGGATCCGACGATCGACCACGTCATCGCCCTCGCCGCTCCGATCGCTCTGACTGCGGTGCAGTCCAAGACCAATGCGGGCAGCGACGCCACGATCGTCACGTTCGACACCAACGCAGCACTCGTCGATGCGATCGAGTCCGGCGACGTGGCGTGGGCCATCGATCAGCAGCCGTATCTGCAGGGTTACCTGGCCATCGACTCGTTGTGGCTCTACCTCAACAACGGCAACACGATCGGTGGAGGTACACCGGTGCTGACCGGGCCCGCGTTCATCGATTCGACCAACATCGACGCGGTCGCCGAATACGCCCGTAGCGGCACGCGCTGAGTGCGTCGCTCCGGCGCGGAAGGAAATTCATGTCCACACAGGCCGATCCGGCTCTGTCCGAACACACCGTGATCGCAGACGAGCGGGTCAAGAAGCAGAAACCGTTGCAGCGATTGCTGATTCGACCGGAGGTCGGTGCCCTGTTCGGCGCGGTCGCCATCTTCGTCTTCTTCTGCATCGTGGCACCGCCGTTTCGATCGCCCGAGGCTCTGGCCACCGTGCTGTACGCATCCTCGACCATCGGCATCATGGCGATCGGTGTATCCCTGTTGATGATCGGCGGAGAATTCGACCTCTCCACCGGGGTTGCGGTGACGTTCTCCTCGATCATGGCCTCCATGCTGGCCTACAACCTGCACCTGAACGTCTGGGCGGGCTCTGCATTGGCGCTGGTGTTGGCACTTGCGGTCGGTTTCCTCAACGGATACCTGGTGATGACGACGAAGATTCCGTCGTTCCTGATCACATTGGCGTCGTTCCTGATGCTCACCGGCATCAATCTCGCCGTCACCAAGCTCGTCACCGGCCAGGTCGCCACCCCGTCCATCTCGGACATGGAGGGATTCGACTCGGCCAAGGCCTTCTTCTCGTCCTCGTTCTCGCTGCTGGGTGTCTCGGTCCGCATCACCGTCGTGTGGTGGATCGTGTTCACGCTCGCCGCGACCTGGGTGCTGATGAAGACCCGGACCGGCAACTGGATCTTCGCAGTCGGCGGAAACCAGGAATCGGCGCGTGCGGTCGGCGTCCCGGTCACCCGGGTCAAGATCGGCCTGTTCATGTTCGTCGGCTTCTGCGCCTGGTTCGTCGGCATGCATCTGCTGTTCGCGTTCGACACGGTCCAGTCCGGCCAGGGCGTGGGCAACGAGTTCCTCTACATCATCGCCGCCGTCATCGGTGGATGCCTGCTGACCGGTGGATACGGTACGGCTGTCGGTGCTTTCATCGGAGCGTTCATCTTCGGCATGACCAACCAGGGCATCGTCTATGCCGGCTGGAACCCGGACTGGTTCAAGTTCTTCCTCGGCGCGATGCTGCTGTTCGCAGTGATCGCGAACAGTTCCTTCCGCAACTACGCGGCGAAAAGGTGACCATGACGTCCTCTGCGAACACGCCCCTCATCGAGCTGAAAGGCGTCGGCAAGAGCTACGGCAACATCATCGCGCTGCACGGGATAGACCTCCGCGTCGGTGCCGGAGAGGTCACCTGCGTTCTCGGTGACAACGGCGCAGGCAAGTCCACTCTGATCAAGATCATGTCCGGTCTGCATCGGCAGTCGGAGGGGGAACTGCTCGTCGATGGCAAGGCGACGACGTTCGGTTCGCCGAAGCAGGCGGTGGAACAAGGTATCTCCACGGTCTACCAGGACCTCGCGGTCGTCTCGCTGATGCCGGTGTGGCGCAACTTCTTCCTCGGCCAGGAACTGCGCAAGGGCACGATCTTCAAGACCCTCGACACCCATGCCATGCGCGCGACGACCATCGACGAACTCCGCAAGATGGGTATCGATCTGCCGGACGTCGATGCCCCCATCGGCTCGCTGTCCGGTGGCCAACGTCAGTGCGTGGCCATCGCTCGCGCCATCTTCTTCGGTGCCCGGGTGCTCATTCTCGACGAGCCGACCGCCGCTCTCGGCGTCAAGCAGTCCGGCATGGTTCTCCGGTACATCTCGGCGGCCAGGGAGAAGGGCTTCGGCGTCGTGTTCATCACCCACAATCCGCATCACGCGTACATGGTCGGAGATCACTTCGTTCTCCTCGATCGTGGACGTCAGACGTTGGACTGTGCGCACCACGAGATCTCGCTCGACGACCTCACCAAGGAAATGGCGGGCGGCGACGAACTGGCGACCCTCTCCGACGAACTGCGCCGCTGACCGGCGAAGGCCGCGGTGCATGCGTGAGAATCGGGCGCGGCGGGTAGAAGATCGGTAGCGGTGCCCGATGAGAGGTGCCAGACGAAGGAGCCGAACATGAGCGAGCACGAGCCCCTCGGACCACTGTCGCCGGACTTTCTCGAATCCGATTTCTACGGGTATCAGAGCATGCTCGACGAGGCCGAGACCGAGGTGGTCCTGCGTACCCGCCGGTTCCTGCAGGAGGAGGTCGCGCCGCGGGCGAACGAATTCTGGGAGAAGGCCACCTCGCCGGTGCACCTGATGCCGAAAATCGCCCAGCTCGAGATCGCTGGTCTCGGCTACGCGTTCGACGATCGCAAGGCCTCCCGCAAGCTGCTCACCGGCTGGCTCGAGATGGAGTTCGCGCGGGTCGATCCGTCCACCGGAACGATGTTCAGCGTGCACAGTTCGCTGGCGATGAGCAGTATCTCCATTCTCGGCTCCGAGGAGCAGCGCCAGCGGTGGTTGCCCGCCATGCGCCGGATGGAGACGATCGGCGCGTTCGGACTGTCCGAACCGCACGGTGGCTCCGACGTCGCAGGCGGACTCGAGACCACCGCTCGACTCGACGGAGATCACTGGATCCTCAACGGCAGCAAGCGCTGGATCGGCAACGCTACCTTCGCAGACCTGACCATCGTGTTCGCCAAGGACGAGGCCGATGGCGAGGTCAAGGGCTTTGTGGTCGAAAAGCATTTCGAGGGATTCCGGGCCGAGAAGATCGAGGGCAAGTACTCGCTCCGCGCGGTCGAGAACGCCGACATCCATCTGGAGAACTGCCGAGTCCCGGTCGAGAACAAGCTTGCCGAGGCCAACTCGTTCGCCGACACCGCGAAGGTGCTCCGCTTGACCCGTGGGGGAGTGGCGTTTCAGGCCGTGGGCGTGATGATGGGCGCGTACGAGCGGGCCGTGACGTACGCGCGCGAACGCGAACAGTTCGGATCTCCTATCGCGTCGTTCCAGCTCATCTCCGACCTGATCGCACGCATGACGGCGAACATCACCGCCTCGCTCGGCATGGCGATTCGCGTCTCTCAACTGCAGGACAACGGCGTCCACTACGACGAGCATGCGGCGCTCGCGAAGACGTTCTGTACGACGCGGTTGCGCGAAGTGGTGAGTTGGGCCCGAGAAATTATGGGCGGCAACGGAATTCTGATCGAGCACGACGTCATCAGGTTCTTCGCCGACGCCGAGGCGCTGTATTCCTACGAGGGCACCGCGCAGATCAACAACCTGATCGTCGGCCGTGGTGTGACCGGCTTCAGCGCGTTCGTCTGAGACCGGAAACGGAAAGCGCCCCTTCGCATATGCGAAGGGGCGCTTTCCGTTGTGGATGTGCCTGCTAGCGAGCGAAGAGCAACGCGCGCTTGACTTCCTGAATCGCCTTGGTCACCTGGATGCCGCGGGGGCATGCGTCGGTGCAGTTGAAGGTGGTGCGGCAACGCCACACACCCTCGACGTCGTTGAGGATGTCCAGGCGTTCGGTTGCACCCTCGTCACGGCTGTCGAAGATGAACCGGTGTGCGTTCACGATCGCAGCGGGGCCGAAGTAGCTGCCGTCGCTCCAGAACACGGGGCACGAGGTGGTGCAGCACGCGCACAGGATGCACTTGGTGGTGTCGTCGAACCTGGCGCGGTCCGCTGCGGACTGGATCCGCTCGCGGGTCGGCTCGTTGCCCGTCGTCATGAGGAACGGCTTCACGGCGCGGAACGCGTCGAAGAAGGGCTCCATGTCGACGATGAGGTCCTTCTCCACCGGCAGACCCTTGATGGGCTCGATGGTGATGTTCAGCGTCTTCGACGAGTCCTTGGGGAGCATGTCGCGCATGAGCACCTTGCAGGCGAGACGGTTGACACCGTTGATGCGCATCGCGTCGCTGCCGCAGACACCGTGTGCGCACGAGCGGCGGAACGTCAGTGTGCCGTCCAGGTAGCCCTTCACGTACAGCAGGAGGTTGAGCAGACGGTCGGTGGCCAGGGTGGGGACCTGGAAGGTGTCCCAGCGCTGACCGTCACCGTTCTCGGGGTTGAAGCGCGCGATCTTGAGGTTGACCATCACCGCGCCCTCGGGGACGGGCGGCAGATCGGACTCGTTGGACTTCTTGTCCAGTGTTGGTGCGCTCATATCAGTACTTCCGCTCCATCGGCTCGTAGCGGGTTTGGATTACCGGCTTGTAATCCAAGCGGATATCGGTCAGCAGACCTTCGCCCTCTTTGTAGGCCATGGTGTGCTTCATGTACTCGGCGTCGTTGCGCTCGGGGTAGTCCTCGCGAGCGTGTCCGCCGCGCGATTCCTTCCGGTTGAGTGCGCCGACGACCGTGACCTCCGCCATTTCGAGCAGGAAGCCGAGTTCGATGGCCTCGAGCAGGTCGCTGTTGTAGCGCTTGCCCTTGTCCTCGACGGTGATCTTGTTGTAGCGCTCCTTGAGGGCGCGAACATCCTTGAGCGCCGTCTCGAGACGTTCCTCCGTACGGAACACCGATGCGTTGTTGTCCATCGACTGCTGCATCTCGGTACGGATGTCGGCTGCGCGCTCGTGACCGTGGTCGGACAGGATCAACTCCAGCCAGTCCTGCACCATCTTCGCCGGCTCCTCGGGGAGCGGGGTGAAGTCGACCGAGTTCGCGTACTCGGCCGCCGCGATGCCGGCACGACGTCCGAAGACGTTGATGTCGAGCAGCGAGTTGGTACCGAGACGGTTGGCTCCGTGCACGGAGACGCAGGCACATTCGCCGGCTGCGTACAGGCCGGGGACGATGTCCTCGTTGTTGCGCAGAACCTCGCCACGGATCTTGGTGGGGATACCGCCCATCACGTAGTGGCACGTCGGGTAGACGGGCACCGGTTCCTTGACGGGGTCGACGCCGAGGTACGTGCGGGAGAACTCCATGATGTCCGGGAGCTTCTCGTCCAGAACTTCCTCGGGAATGTGCGTGACGTCGATGTAGACGTAGTCCTTGTTCGGGCCGCCACCGCGTCCTTCGAGCACCTCGAGCACCATCGAGCGCGCGACGATGTCGCGGGGCGCGAGGTCCTTGATGGTCGGTGCGTAGCGCTCCATGAAGCGTTCACCCGACTCGTTGCGCAGGATGCCGCCCTCGCCACGCACGGCCTCGGAGATGAGGATGCCGAGGCCTGCGAGACCTGTCGGGTGGAACTGGTGGAACTCCATGTCCTCCAAGGGAAGACCCTTGCGGAACACGATGCTCATGCCGTCACCGGTGAGGGTGTGGGCATTGGAGGTGGTCTTGTAGATCCGGCCCGAGCCGCCGGTGGCGAAGATGATCGACTTCGCGTGGAAGATGTGCAGCTCGCCGGTGGACAGCTCGTAGGCGATGATTCCGGTCGCGACAGGACCGTCGTCGGTCTCGGTCAGACACAGATCCAGTGCGTAGAACTCGTTGTAGAACTCGACGTCGTGCTTGACGCAGTTCTGGTAGAGCGTCTGCAGGATCATGTGGCCGGTGCGGTCGGCCGCGTAGCACGCACGACGCACAGGAGCTTTGCCGTGATCGCGGGTGTGGCCGCCGAAGCGCCGCTGATCGATCTTGCCCTCGGGCGTCCGGTTGAACGGAAGACCCATCTTCTCAAGGTCGAGAACTGCGTCGATGGCTTCCTTGGCCATGATCTCCACGGCGTCCTGGTCGGCGAGGTAGTCGCCGCCCTTGACGGTGTCGAACGTGTGCCACTCCCAGTTGTCTTCCTCGACGTTGGCCAAAGCGGCACACATGCCGCCCTGAGCCGCGCCCGTGTGCGAGCGCGTGGGGTAGAGCTTGGTCAGTACGGCTGTGCGAGCACGGGGTCCGGCCTCGATCGCAGCACGCATACCGGCACCGCCTGCGCCGACGATCAGTACGTCGTAACGATGTTCCTGCATGTAAGCGTCAGTGTCCTTAGCTCGCCGTGATGTTGGGATCGAACGTGAAGATGACGTAGGTGCCGACGCCCATGATGAGGATCATCGACAGCACCAGCAGCGTGGTCAGCCAGAATCGCGTCGAGTCCTTGCGGGAGTAGTCCGCGATGATCGTCCGCAGGCCGTTGCCGCCGTGCAGCTGCGCCAGCCAGAGCATCGTCAGGTCCCAGAACTGCCAGAACGGGCTGGCCCAGCGACCGGCGACGAACGCGAAGTTGATGCGGTGCACACCGTCGTCGAGCATCAGCATGATGAACATGTGGCCGAGGACGAGCACGACGAGTGCCAGGCCGGAGAAGCGCATGAACAGCCATGCGTAGAGCTCGAAGTTGCCCTTGCTCTGGCGCCGCGGTGAACGCGGGTTGGCCAAGCTGGCCGGACGGTCGTAGTTCGTGCCGAGGACCTTCGCCTCGGGACCCTGCGTCGACATCAGTGACCACCCGCCGTGAACATGTTGTAGAAGATTCGTCCCGCGCCGGGGATCATGACGACGAGCCAGACGACTGCGATCGCCCACAGCATCGGCTTCTGGTACTGCGGTCCCTTGGACCAGAAATCGATCAGCATCACGCGGATGCCGTTCAACGCGTGGTACAGCACTGCCGCGACGAGACCGATTTCCATCAGACCGACGAGCGGGGTCTTGTAGGTCTCGATGATGGCGTCGTACGTCTCGGGGTTGACCCGGACCATCGCCGTGTCGAGGACGTGGACGAACAAGAAGAAGAACGTCAACACGCCAGTGATGCGGTGCAGAACCCAGGACCACATGCCCGGATCCCCGCGGTACAGGGACCGCTTGCGCTCCTTGACCGGAGCGACTTCCGTCGTGCTACTCATCGAGTGCAATGCCTCCAACGTCGTTGGTGGACGCATCGAGCCCCGGTGGTCGGTCTTGCCTGGCTCGATTTGTCGCGATTCGGCCCTAGTGCTGGTTGTACTAGCCGCTTACTCGAAACTGTAAACCCATTCGAAACACGGAACTAATTCGACTCGAGGTTCGTACGGTGCCGAAATCCGGTGTTAGGTTTGCCTTCCCAATTGATGCACGCACTTTCGGGCGGATCTCTGCATCAATTCAGACGCCGTGATTGGATGGTTCACCATGAACGAAATCGACTGGAAGACGTTGCGCGACAATGCTCATGAGGCCATGGGTCGTGCCTATGCCCCGTACTCGAACTTTCCGGTCGGTGCAGCAGCTCTGGTGGACGACAATCGGATAGTCACCGGGTGCAATGTGGAAAATGTCTCATACGGTTTGGGGCTGTGCGCGGAGTGCGGGTTGGTGTCGAACTTGCACTCGACCGGCGGCGGCAGACTCGTGGCCTTTTCGTGCTGCGATTCCAGGCGTGAAATTCTGATGCCGTGCGGGCGATGCCGACAGCTGCTGTACGAGTTCGGCGGCCCGGATCTGCTCGTCGACACCGTCTCGGGACCGGCTCGACTGGCAGAGTTGCTCCCGAACGCTTTCGGCCCCGACAACCTCGACGAAGGACGCGTGAACAACCATGCCTGACGCCGTATCCATCATCAGTGCCAAGCGCGACGGACGCGTTCTCGACGACGAGCAGATCGAATGGGTGATCGCCGAGTTCACCCGCGGATCCGTCGCGCCGGAACAGATGTCGGCTCTCGCGATGGCCGTTCTGTGGCGCGGATTGTCGCGTCGCGAGCTCGGTACGTGGACGAACGCGATGATCGCGTCGGGCACACGAATGGACTTCTCGGCGCTGCCGCTGCCCACCGTCGACAAGCACTCGACCGGTGGTGTCGGAGACAAGATCACGCTGCCGCTGGCTCCGCTCGTCGCCGCCTGCGGGGCCGCTGTGCCGCAGCTGTCGGGTCGAGGACTCGGGCACACCGGCGGAACACTCGACAAGCTCGAGTCCATCCCCGGATGGCGAGCGGATCTGAGCGGCGAGGAGATGCATCGCATTCTGGCCGATCCGGCGATCGGTGCCGTCGTATGTGCTGCCGGTGCCGATCTGGCTCCGGCCGACAAGAAGCTCTATGCACTGCGCGACGTGACCGGAACGGTCGAGTCGATACCGCTGATCGCCAGCTCGATCATGAGCAAGAAGATCGCCGAGGGCACCGGGGCACTCGTGTTGGATGTGAAGGTCGGTGCCGGTGCGTTCATGAAGAACGTCGACGACGCACGTGAACTGGCCACCGCGATGGTCGAACTCGGAACCGATGCGGGCGTACGCACTCTGGCGGTCCTCACTGCGATGGACACCCCCCTCGGGCTGACCGCAGGCAACGCGCTGGAGGTTCAGGAATCGGTCGAGGTCCTTGCCGGAGGTGGCCCGGCCGACATCGTCGAGCTGACGATCACGCTGGCGCGCACGATGCTCGCCGCTGCCGGGATCGAGGGGATCGATCCGGCCGACAAGCTCGCCGACGGTTCGGCCATGGATCGGTGGCGAACGATGATCGCCGCGCAGGGCGGCGATCCCGATGCCGCACTACCCGTCGCCCGCGAGAGCCAGGAATTCACGGCTGCGCACGACGGCGTCGTGACCGGACTGGACGCGATGGGCGTCGGACTGGCGGCGTGGCGGCTGGGGGCAGGCCGAGAACGTCAGGGTGAGCCGGTGCAGAGCGCAGCCGGGGTGCGGCTGCACGCCAAGCCTGGCGATCGGGTGCGGGCCGGGGATCGGCTCGCAACCCTCTACACCGACACCCCCGAGCGTTTCGAGTACGCGCAACAGGCACTCGAATCCAGCTGGGAGATAGGGGCCACGGCCACGCAGCCGAGGCCCCTCGTGATCGACCGCATCGGGCTGTAGCGAGACCGGTCAGATCAGGTTGCCCGCCTCGGTCAGCACGCTGCGCAGGATCTGCTCCATCTCGTCGAACTCCTTCTGACCGCAGATCAGCGGCGGAGCCAGCTGCACCACCGGGTCACCACGGTCGTCGGCGCGGCAGTACAGGCCTGCGTCGAACAGGGCCGTGGACAGGAAGCCGCGAAGGATGCGTTCTGCTTCGGCGTCGCTGAACGTCTCCTTCGTGGTCTTGTCCTTGACCAACTCGATGCCGTAGAAGAATCCCTCGCCGCGCACGTCTCCGACGATCGGCAGGTCGTGCAGCTTCTCGAGCGTTGCACGGAACGCCGGTGCGTTGTCTGCGACGTGCGCGTTGATGCCCTCGCGCTCGAAGATGTCGAGATTGGCCATGGCAACGGCGGCGGAGACGGGGTGGCCGCCGAAGGTGTATCCGTGCGCGAAGCTCGAGGTGCCGTCGTCGAACGGCTCGAAGAGCTTGTCGGAGGCGATCATTGCGCCGATGGGCGAGTAGCCCGAGGTCATTCCCTTCGCGCAGGTGATGATGTCGGGTACGTAGCCGAAGTCGCTGCAGGCGAACATCGACCCGATGCGGCCGAACGCGCAGATGACTTCGTCGGACACGAGCAGAACGTCGTAGCGGTCGCAGATCTCACGGACGCGCTCGAAGTATCCGGGCGGGGGAGGAAAGCACCCGCCGGCATTCTGAACCGGCTCGAGGAACACCGCGGCAACCGTGTCGGGGCCTTCGAACTCGATGGCCTCGGCGATGCGATCCGCAGCCCAGATTCCGAACGCCTTCGGATCGGTGTCCAGGGGAGCAGGGGCGCGGTAGATGTTGGTGTTCGGCACCCGGAACGCACCCGGCGTCAACGGCTCGAACGGCTCCTTGAGCGCCGGAATTCCGGTGATGGCGAGTGCGCCCTGCGGGGTGCCGTGGTAGGCGATGGACCGCGAGATCACCTTGTGCTTGCCGGGCTTGCCGACCTTCTTGAAGTACTGCTTGGCGAGCTTCCATGCGCTCTCGACGGCCTCGCCTCCGCCGGTGGTGAAGAAGACGCGATTGAGATCGCCCGGGGCGTACCCGGCGAGCCGCTCGGCGAGCTCGATCGCAGGTTCGGTGACGTACGACCACAGGGGGAAGAACGCCAACTCCTTGGCCTGCTTGGCGGCAGCCTCGGCCAGTTCCTCGCGTCCGTGGCCCACCTGCACCACGAACAGTCCCGAGAGACCGTCGATGTAGCTCTTGCCGTTCGAGTCCCAGATGGTCGAGCCCTCACCGCGGGTGATGATCGGGGGTGTGACCCCTGCGCCGTGGCGGGTGAAGTGGCCCCACAGATGCTTGGCTGCGGAAGCGTCGAGTTCGGATGTCGTTCGCGTCATCGTGTTCCCCAATTGTATTGCTGCTTGACGAGTTTGAGATAGACCAGCGTTTCGGTGCTGGTGACACCGTCCAGGCTGCGGATCTGTTTGTTCAGGATCTGCAGGAGTTGTTCGTCGTCCTCGCACACCACTTCCACGACGACGTCGAACGACCCTGCGGTGAGGACGACGTAGTCGATCGCATCGATCGCCGACAGTTCCTCGGACAGTGCATGACTGTCACCGGTGCATTTGATGCCGATCATGGCCTGCCGCTTGAACCCGACCTGCACCGGATCGGTCACCGCGACGATCTGCATGACGCCGGAGTCCGTCAGGCGCTGAACTCGTTGACGCACAGCCGCTTCCGAGAGTCCGACGGCTTTGCCGATGGCAGCGTACGAGCGACGCCCGTCCTCCTGGAGTTGCTCGATGATCGCCTTGGAGACGTCGTCGAGTGCGATGGGTGGTTGCTCGGGCATGGATCGATCTTGTCACTGTCGTGGCCGTGAACACAACCCGTCGACGATGAAAAGCGTGTCAATTGTGGATTCAGACGACAGAATCAGTTGTCGAAAGGCTGGAAACAGAGAGAATCCGTGGGTCCGACGGTACTCTGCAGGCATGGCGAACATTCCTGGTTGTTGGATCGACGGACGCGCGGTCGACGGTAGTGGTGATCGGTACGAGGTCGACGATCCCGCGACCGGAGCTGTCGTCGCCGAGGTCGGTCTGGCGACCGCCGAAGACGTCGATTCGGCTCTCGCGCATGCCCGATCGGCCTTTCCCTCGTGGTCCAGCGCCACCCCCGCACACCGCAGCGCTGTGTTGCTGGAACTGGCGCGTCTCGTTGCGGCCGACGCGGAGAACTTCGTGTCCGAGGAGGTGGCGCAGACCGGTAAATCGACAAGGTTGGCAACGGAATTCGACGTTCCGGGGAGCGTGGACAACATCGAGTTCTTCGCCGGAGCTGCGCGGCACCTGGACGGTAAGGCTGCTGCGGAGTACTCGGGTGAGCACACCTCCGCCATTCGGCGTGACGCCATCGGAGTGGTCGGTTCGATCACGCCGTGGAACTATCCGCTGCAGATGGCGGTGTGGAAGGCGATACCGGCGTTGGCGGCCGGGTGTTCCATCGTGCTCAAGCCCAGTGAACTCACGCCACTGACCACGTTGCGGTTGGCGCGGTTGGCCACCGAGGCAGGCGTGCCCGACGGGGTGTTCAACGTCGTCACCGGAACCGGTCTCGACGCCGGAGTCGCGCTGTCCTCCCATGCAGGACTGGACCTGATGACCTTCACCGGCTCCACTCCCGTCGGCAGGCGCGTCATGGCGCAGGCCGCCGCGCACGGAACTCGGGTGCAGCTCGAGCTCGGCGGCAAGGCACCGCTGGTGGTCTTCGACGACGCGGATCTCGATGCCGCTGTGCACGGTGCCGTCGCCGGATCGTTGATCAACGGCGGCCAGGACTGCACGGCAGCCACGCGCGCCATCGTCGCCGAATCCCTGTACGAGGACTTCGTCGCCGGGGTCGCCGAGTTGATGGGTCGCGTCGTCGTGGGAGACCCAACGGATCCGGCAACCGACATGGGTTCGTTGATCTCCGTCGCGCATCGAGATCGTGTGGCGGCGATGGTGGATCGAGCTCGCGACGCGGGGGCCAGGGTGGTGACCGGAGGCCGTGTCCCGGAGGGCCGGGGTGCGTTCTATCCGCCGACCCTGATCGCCGATGTCGGTGAGCAGGACGAGATCTATCGCGACGAGGTGTTCGGTCCGGTGCTCACGGTGTCCAAGCATCACGGCGACGACGATGCGATCCGGCGAGCCAACGACACTGCGTTCGGACTCGCCGCATCCGCGTGGACCCGAGACCTGTACCGCGGGGGCCGAGCGACGCGGGAGATCGCCGCCGGCTGTGTGTGGATCAACGACCACATCCCGATCATCAGCGAGATGCCACACGGCGGATTCGGGGCCTCGGGCTTCGGAAAGGACATGTCCAGCTACTCGCTCGACGAGTACCTCACCGTCAAGCACGTCATGACCGACATCACCGGTGTGGCTCGAAAGCCTTGGCACCGAACGGTATTTGCCTCGACCGGCCCCGAAGCGCAGGAGGACGCCCGATGAGCGCATCATGGGCAACCGAACCCACCGACCGCGGCGTGGCGATGGTGGCGGGCGCGGCACCGGAGTCCTACTGGCTCGATCGTCCCGAACGCCCGGCACCGCGGACACGGCACACCGGTTCGGCTGCAGCGGATCTGGTGATCATCGGCGGCGGATTCACCGGACTGTGGGCGGCTCTGCAGGCGGCAGAAGAGAACCCGAACCGATCGATCGTGCTGCTCGAAGGCGACCGCATCGCCGAGGGCGCAACCGGACGCAACGGCGGCTTCTGTGCGGCCAGCCTGACGCACGGACTGGGCAACGGACTCGACCGCTACGCCGACGAACTACCCGAGCTGCTGCGGATGGGCACCGAGACGCTCGACGCGATCTGCGCGACGGCGGACAAGTACGGGATCGACGCCGACATCGAGCGCACTGGCGAGCTCGACATCGCCAATTTCGACTGGCAGGTGAACGACCTGCGGGAGCTCGGTGAGGAGGGTGCACGCCTGTCGCAGCCGATGGAATACCTCGACGCCGCTGCAGTGCAGTCCAGGATCACCTCACCGATGGCGCGCGGTGCACTGTTCGACCCCGATGTCGCGATGATCGACCCCGCCAAACTCGCCTGGGGCCTGGCCGACGCGGCCGAATCGCTCGGCGTTCGCATTCACGAGAACACTCGGGCGCTGTCGATCGACAAGTCCGGCAACGGTATTCGAGTGAAGACGGGCTACGGCACCATCGAGGCCGGCAAGGTGTTGCTGGCCACGTCGGCGTCGAAATCGTTGCGCCGCAAACTCCGTCACTGGATCGTCCCGGTGTGGGACTACGTGATCATGACCGAACCACTGACGTCGGCGCAGCTCGCCGACATCGGCTGGTCCGGCCGCGAAGGATTGGCGGACTCCGGCAACCGATTCCACTACTTCCGGTTGACGGCGGACAACCGCATCCTGTTCGGCGGGTGGGATGCGCACTACTTCTACGGTAGCGACACCGACCCACGCCGAACCCAACATCCCGAAGAGTTCGCATTGCTCGCCGAACACCTGCTGCAGATGTTCCCGAGCCTCGAAGGAATTCGCGCCACCCATGCCTGGGGCGGATCGATCGACACGTGCTCGCGGTTCAGCGCCTTCTGGGATCTCGGCATGAACGGACGGGTGGCCTCGGTCGCCGGGTTCACCGGACTCGGCGTCGGCGCGTCGCACTTCGGGGCACGCACCGCGCTCGATCTTCTCGACGGCAAGGACACCGAACGAACACGCCTGAAGATGGTGCGCAGCATGCCGCTTCCGTTCCCGCCCGAGCCCCTCAAGTCGATCGGAATCAACATCACCCGCGCGGCATTCGCCCGAGCCGACCGCAACGGCGGAAAACGCGGCCTGTGGCTCAAGGGCATGGACGCGCTCGGTCTCGGCTTCGACAGCTGAGGTGCCAAAGGCAGTGGTGCGGTCGAGTGCTACCCGGGGCACTCGACCGCACCACTGCCGTGGCACTAATCGTGCGGAACGACGACCACCGGCACCGGGGCAGCACGCAGAATCTTGGCCGCGCTCGAACCGAGGAACACCCGCTTCGGAGTCGCCAATCGACTCGAGCCGAGGAACAGCACGTCGCCCGGCTTCCAGTCGAGGTTGCCCATCGCCTCGTCGAGCGTCGACCCGTCGGCGACGACCGACTCCAGACCGTCGATGTCGGGGAGTGTGCGCACCGCCTGGTCGAGATTGTCCTGCGCGGCAGCGACCTGTCGTCGACGGGTGTCCAGCGACGTCTCGTCGCTCGGTGCCCCGGTCGGCTCGAGCGAGACCAGCGACACCAAGCGGACCGGCACGTGCGCCGCGCTGGCAATGGTGATCGCGAAGGGCAGCGGATTCGGGGCCGATGCCCGGGTGGGGACGGCGACGGTCAGGTCGGTGATCGGTGCGTTCGAGAGCCGATAGCCCCGAGGGGCAAGTGCCAGCGGCACTTCCGAGGCATGCAGCAGTTGACTGGCGACCGACCCGATCGAGTGCCGGTTCAGCAGGCCGTCACCCGCACCGCCGACGACGATCATGTCGGCATCGGTGTTCACCGCGAAGTCGATCAACGCGCGGGCGAACGACTCGTGGGAGAGAACGTGTGTGGTCACCTCGATGCCCGACGGCACCTGAGCGGCCGCGTCGTCCACCCAGCCGCGCGCCTTGGCCTCGAGAACTTTGCGATACGGTCCGCTGCCTTCCATGACCGGTTCGTCGACGGCCATGACCAGCACGATGTCGATGGACGCGTCGAGGGCGCGGGCGAGGGCGGTGGCCAGGGCTACGCCGTCGTCGCCGCTGGGGGTGGCGAGGTAGCCGACGGTGATCTTCATGAGTTTCGGTCCTTCTCTTCTAGTAAGTGTCCGGAACCTTGACTTCGGTGGACGCGGTGAGTGTCTTGCCCTGGAAGAAGTCCCTGTTGCCCACGAAGCACAGCAGCATGAGCGGGATTCCGAGTACCAGCATGCCGACGCCGAGGACGAACACACCGCCGATCGGACCGTAGACGGTGTAACCGTAGTCGGGCTTGATCATGTCGATTGCGCTCTGCACGAACGCCCACGTCATCGACAATCCACCGAGGAACGGGAAGATGCCGCGCATGAACAGGTTTCGCACGGACGTCAGCAGCGTCCGGCGGAAGTACCACGTGCACGCATACGCGGTGATGCCGTAGTAGAACGCGACCGCGAGCCCGAGCGAGGCCACCGAATCCTGCAATGCGTTGGCGCTGACGAAGGTGAGCACCAGGTAGAACAGCAGGGCTGCGGCACCCATCACGAGCGTGCCGAAGCCGGGCGTCATGTACTTGGGGTGCACGCTGGCGAACCGCTTGGGGATTGCCTCGTACACGGCCATCGACAGTGTTCCGCGGGCCGTGGGCAGGATGGTCGTCTGCGTCGAGGACAGCGCCGAGATGGAGACCGTCAGCAACAGCAAGGACGCGACGATCGACCCGGCGACCGGATCGCCGAGAATGGTGAGCACATCGTCGACGTTGTCCGGGTTGTTCAAGCCGATGCCGGTATCGCCGAAACCGGCGAACGACTGCACGGCGTATCCGACGAGAACATACGTAGCAACGAGGATCAGCGTCGTGATCACTGCGGCCCGTCCCGGCGTCTTCTCCGAGTCCTTCGTTTCTTCGCCGACGGCAAGGCAGGCATCCCATCCCCAGTAGATGAAGATGCACAGGATGATGGCCTGGGCCGCGTCGGACATCGTCACTCCGGTGGGCACCAACCAACTCCACTGGGGCGTGATGGCCTGCGGTCCTGCGGTTCCGGTACCCACCTTCACCAGTGCCGTCACCGAGACTCCGATGAGCACTCCGAACTGCACGACCAGCAGCACGTTCTGCATGCGTTCGCTGATGAGGATGCCGCGGAAGCTGACGTAGGTCATCGAGACGATGAAGAACGAACCGAGAGCGACCTTGGCCGCGGTCGACTCCGCCAACCCCGACAGGCCCAGGAACTCGAACAGATAGATGGCTGCGATCTCGGCGACGTTGGCCAGCACGATGATCGCCGACACGGCCAGCCCCCACCCGGCCATCCAACCGACCCAGGGCCCGAAGGCCTTGGTGCCCCAGGTGAACGAGGTTCCGCAGTCCGGTGTGTCGCGACCGAGTTCGCGGTATGCGAAGGCAGTGAGCAGCATCGGAACGAAGGCGATGAGAAACATGGAGGGTGCTTTGTCGCCGACGGCCAGAACCACGTAACCGAGGGTGGCGGCGAGGCTGTAGGCCGGGGCTACCGCCGACAAGCCGATGACGATGTTGCCGACCAGCCCGAGAGCGCCGGTGTTGAGCCCTTTACCCGGAATGGTGTTCGGCGGTTCCACAGTGGACATAGGTCTCTCCGAGGTTCGAGTCGACCGAGGACGTCGGAGGGGACCCGACGGAATCGGCTGCGCGTGTGTGCTGAACACTACGATTTCCGTCGCCGATCCGCTGTGTATCGACGGAATTGTTTTCATCGGAGTAACAATGCAACGAAATGGGTCGCGGAAGGGGCGGACGTCGGGGGAATCCGCGGACTCGCCGAGTGGCGATGACAGGCGCGCGTGCGCGGGAGCCGCACGCTACCGTCGACACATGAGCACCGCGGAGAACACTCAGTCCTCGATCGGTGGCAGTGCGCCACTCGATCTCGCGTCGATCAGGACAGCTCCCAAGGCATTGCTGCACGATCACCTCGACGGCGGACTCCGCCCGCAGACCGTGTTGGAGCTGGCCGACGAATGCGGTTACGGCGATCTTCCGGCCACCGACGGCGCGGCGCTGGGCGAGTGGTTCCGCGACGCCGCGGACAGTGGCTCGCTGGTTCGGTACCTCGAGACGTTCGCGCACACCGTCGCCGTGATGCAGACCCCCGAAGGGCTGTTCCGAGTGGCGCGCGAATGCGCCGAGGATCTGGCCGACGACGGCGTCGTGTACGCCGAGGTGCGCTTCGCACCGGAACAGCACCTCGAGCGCGGACTGACTCTCGACGAGGTCGTCACCCATACGCTCGCCGGCTTCGAAGCGGGGATCTCCGCGGCCAAGGTGCGGGGCAAGAACATCACGATCGGCACCTTGCTCACCGCGATGCGGCACGCGGCGCGTTCGCGGGAGATCGCCGAACTGACGGTCCGGTTCCGCGACCGTGGCGTCGTGGGCTTCGACATCGCCGGTGCCGAAGCGGGCTTTCCTCCCAGTCGCCACCTCGACGCCTTCGAGTACATGCGAGCGAGCAACGCGCACTTCACCATTCACGCGGGAGAGGCGTTCGGTCTGCCGTCGATCCAGGAAGCGGTGGCATTCTGCGGCACCGACAGGCTCGGTCACGGGGTCCGGATCACCGACGACATCACCACCGGTGCCGATGGCACACCCGAACTCGGTCTGCTCGCCGCGTACGTCCGCGACACGAGAATGCCCCTCGAACTGTGCCCGAGCTCCAACGTCCAGACCGGAGCCGTCGAATCGTTGGCGACGCACCCGTTCGATCTGCTCGCCCGATTGCGATTCCGAGTCACCGTCAACACCGACAACCGGTTGATGAGCGATACCTCGATGAGTCGCGAGATGGCCAAGCTCGTCGAGACCTTCGGCTACGGCTGGAGCGATCTCGAGCGCTTCACCATCAACGCGATGAAGTCGGCGTTCCTGCCGTTCGACGAGCGGCTGGCGCTCATCGACGACGTCATCAAGCCCGGTTACGCAGTTCTGATCGGCTGATCGACCAGACCCGGCGGCCGACTACTTCTTGCGCAGTCGGCTCTCGAACTCACGCTCGAGGGCGCGCCATGCTTCGGCCTCGACGTCGAACGGTGCGCTCGGAGCGAGCCGGTCGGGACTGGGCTCGAGGGCGTACGAGACGTACCAACCCAGCGGGGTGGACGTGGCGAGAGCCTCGTCGACCGAATCGTCACCGGCGAAATCGGCGGCGTCGGTGAACAATTCGACGGCCAGGTCGAGTTGTTCGACGTCGACTGCGGTTGGCCCGTCTGCGAGGTCGTCGGCGAGGCCGGGCAGCACGTACACGTTGTCGTCGGTGATCGTGATGTCGAGGGAGCCGTCGATGGCGGCGGTCTGAACATCGGAGTAGGTGCTGACCTGCGCCAAATCGTGATCGTGGTCGTCGGCCAGATACCGGGCCAGCGAACGCTCGGAACCGAAGACGCTGATGGCGCCGCCGCGGCCGAGGAACACCGGCTTGTCGCCGAGGTAGCACCGCAGGGTGTAGAGCGTGTCGTCCGAGGTGATGATGCGAATAGGGTCGATGCCGACCGTGGTCCAGAACGTTTCTTCGGCTGCGGCAGCGGCGATCGGATCGCGGTCCACCTCGGCGGAGTCGTCTTCGTCGTCGTCGTCGTCGTCGTCCGAGTCCGAATCGGAGTCGATGTCGTCCGTGACGTCATCGGCGTCGACGGCGTTCTCGGCGGCTGCGGTGATCTCGGCTTCGGCGACGGCTACGGCTGCGGAGTCGACAGCGGGGGAGGTGACGATGGAGTCGACTGCGTCGAGCACGTCGTCCCAGTGTTTGGCGACCGCTGCACCGATGCGGTCCCACAGTTCACCGCCCTCGCGACCGAGGAAGTTCTCGACGCCTCCGCCGACGGCACCGACGAAAGGGTTGGAGCCGAAAAAGCTTGTGACAGGTCGCAATTCGCAGACATCGCCGATGGAGGAAACGATGTCGAAGGTGGCTTGCAGTTCGGCGAGAACGTCGGCCTCGGGATCGGAGGCCACCAACTCCGGCACCGCCACCAGATCGAAGCGGTGCAGATCATCGGGCTCGAGCTCGTGTGCGGCGAGTGCGGAGACCACCGTCCACGACGGATGATCGACGAGATCGTTGTCGTCGTCGGATCTGACGAATGCCGCGAGCTCTGCGACGGTCGAGAATCCGTACAGGTCTTCCTCGTGTCCGAGGAATGCCTCCCACTCGTCGTCGCCTTCTCGCCACTCCGGTGCCCACAGTGTCGAGAAGTCACCGGCGGTGAGACCGAGTTCGATCGGGATGATGTCTCCAGCCATGGCGCGAAGCCTATCTCAGGAGTCTGTGAACGAACCCTGCAGACTTTGCAGGATCGCCTCGCGCTGGTCGAGCGCCGCACGTGCAGCGTCGGCAGCCACTGCGGTGATCGTCGACGCGAGTGCGTGAGCGGCAATCGATCCGAGGTTCTCGGCTAGTTCGAGCTCGACCAGGGCTCCTGATCCATCGGCGACGACGGTCACCAGGTTGTCCGGCGAGGTGAGTCGAATTCTGATGCGGTCCAGTCGCTCGTGCGTTTCGCGGAGTGCATCCAGCCGGTGCTGGGCGCTGCCGACCAGAGCGTCGAGTTCGGTGGTGTGGGCGTGGGTCATACCTGCTTCAACCAACTCGTGGGTGCGGGGTCCTCTGCGAGATCGGCGTTCGCTTCGGCGGCGACTCGGGCACGGGTGGGCAAGCCGAGACGATCGAGAACCTCGGTGGGAACGCCGTCCTCGGCGAGGAGGGTGCGGCGCTGGGCTCGTGCTGCGGCACTCGCCCGTACACAGTGCTCGAGAATTGCCGACGCCAATGCGCCTCCGCCGTAACGCAGTTCGCGTTCGTCGATCGCGATCCCGATCGGCAGTCCGTGTTCGGTGGCACGCACGGTCACCGATCCCGATCGCGTACCCGATACCGCGCTGACGACGGTGATGTCCGAGTCCGTCACTGGTCGGCCCTTCATTCGGTCGGACGGTAGAAGCCCTTGAAGCCCATACCGCTGTTGGTCGTTCTGATCGGTCCCACCTGTACGGGGTCGCCTGCCTCGACGAGCTGACCGTTGCCGATGACCATGGCCACGTGCCCGTCCCAGACTGCGAGGTCACCGGGCATCACCTCACCCGGTGCCACGGCGGAGCCGATGTCCTGTTCCTGTGCCAGACGCGGGATCTCGACGCCCTGCTGTGCGTACGCCCACTGGGTCAGCCCGCTGCAGTCGAGCCCGCTGCCCGGCGTGGTGCCGCCCCACGCGTAGGGCACACCCTGTTGGGTCAGCGCGCTGCGGACGGCACCCGCGGCTTCGGCATTGGGTGCGGTGACGGTGCTGCCGTCGGGTAGTCGTATCTCGACTCCCCGGCCGGTGCTGTCCGGGGTCGGGGAGGGATCGGTGCCCGGATTGCCCAGGTAGTTCTGTGCGCCGCCGCTGCTCGGCGACTCGGCTCCGGCGGCAGGGGAGGAGACGGACTGCGCGAACGTCTTCGCCAACTTCTCGCCTGCCTCGATCACCTGTGATGTCGCGGGCGAGGTCATGAGATTCGAGGGGGAGCCGGGGGTCGGTGTCGGTCCGCCGCCCACGGGGGCGGGAACTGTCGGGGGAGCGGCCAGTTCACCGACTTCCGCGGTGTGGACGGCCAATTCGCCCCGAACGCGCGCCACCACCACGAGAGCTCGCTCGAGGTGTTCGATGGCCGCCGTGATCAGCATGGTCTGGCCGGCCGGGGTGGCGATGATCGGCCCGGCAGACAGTGCGATTCCTACGAACGATCGGACGATCGACTGCAGTTCCAGGAAGCCTTGATAGGTGTCGCGGCAGGCCTGATCGACGACGGCAGCGATGTCGTCGGCGTGGTCGGCGAGGGCGATGGCGCTCCTATGAGCGTTCTCGGCGTACCGAATGGCCGCGTCGGCGGCGTCACCGTTCCAGTTCGCAGCGAGCTCGGTGATCGCGACCCTGCCGATTCCCTGCGCCGCCTCGATCGCTGCCGAGGACACACGTAGCACGTCGGCCGGACCGCCGGTGGGGAGCTCACCGTTGCCGAAGGCTCCGAGCAGATCGACGATGGGACGGGCCAGCAGATCGATCATCGGCGTTTACCTCGCGTCCTGCGCGACACCGGCGGCCGAGGCCGCGACGGTTGCGCCGGTGCCTGCATCGGTGAGGGCGTACGACACCGCGGATGCGGTGGCCGCGGAACCGATGCTCGCCACCGTGCCCGCCAGGCGCACCACGGCGTCGGTGTGCGCCAGATGGGTGCCGGTGACCGCACCGAGAAATTCTTGTCCGATCAGACCGAAGACCGGAGCCAACACAGCGGGGCCGCATGCGGCGGCAGCAGCACCTGCCGCGGCGATCTGTTCGGCCATGGTCGACGCCACCGCACCGTATGCGAGGACCCCCTCGGTTTCGACGACGAGCTCGGCCATCGGTGCCCCCTGAGAATGCGATCGATCGACGGTCGCCGAGTGCGACGCCCAACTGGTTCGACGCGGGTACTTGCCATTCGGTTCCCCCGAGTTGCCGTTCGCGTCCTGCCACCGAAGTCCTATCCTTGTCGGCATGGAAACACACGTGGTCGATCACCCACTGGCCGCAGCCCTGCTCACCACGATGCGGGACGAGCGCAGCGACAACGCCACGTTCCGGTCGGCTCTGCGCCAGCTCACCCACATGCTGGTCTACGAGGCCACCCGCGATGCTGCGATCGACACCTTCGAGGTACGTACACCCGTCGCAGTCACCGAGGGCACCAGGCTGGCACGACCGCCGTTGCTGGTCCCGGTCCTGCGCGCAGGCCTCGGCATGGTCGAGAAGGCCAGCAGCCTCATCCCGCAGTCTCGCGTCGGTTTTGTCGGAATGGCCCGAGACGAAGAAACTCACCAGCCCGTGCCGTACATGGAATCTCTGCCCGACGACCTGTCGCAGACGCCCGTCTACGTACTGGACCCGATGCTCGCCACCGGCGGATCCATGGTCCACACCATCGAACTGCTCGTCGGCCGTGGCGCGGCGGACGTGACCGCCATCTGCGTCGTTGCCGCTCCCGAAGGAGTTGCCGCCCTCGAAGCCTCGGGTCTGCCGGTGCGACTGGTGGCAGCGAGCATCGACGACGGTCTCAACGACAACGCCTTCATCGTTCCCGGCCTCGGTGACGCGGGCGATCGCCAGTTCGGTCCGCGCTGACTCCCTCTGTCGCAGGTCGATTGGTTCTCGGCGTCTCCTGGCCCTCGGAGGCAGCACCTGCACCGCGCCCGAGATTGCGGGTGCTCGACGTCGACACCGAGCAGATCGAGTTCCACGAACTGGTCGGCTGCAGGCTCGGCTTCCGCGCGCCGGGTGCGTCGACCGATCGGTACTGCACCGGGCGCATGGCATTTCGGGCCGACGGCCCGCCGCGCTACGTGCCGTGCCCCGGCCGGGAGCGGGCCGTCGCGTCGGGGCAGTGCGCGACGTGCGCCGACAAGGACAGCTTTCGATTCGTGCACACCGTGCATCGCAGCGGATTCGTCTCGCGTGATCTGGAAAAGCATGTCATGCAACCGCATTGGCTGTATCTGGCGGCGTTCGCGAACGGCACCTTCAAGATCGGGACGGCGGCGGACACGCGCAAATGGGGCCGGCTCGCCGAGCAAGGTGCCATCTGCGCGCAGTACGTCGCCCATGCCGACGACGGAAAGGCCGTCCGGGTTGCCGAGGATCTCGTGACCGAATCGATGGGGCTACGGCAGGCGGTGAGGTCCGCGGCGAAAGCCGCCTCGCTGTGTCTGCCGATCGACGTGGACAGGCTCGATGCCGCCACCACTGCCCGGGCCCAGCAGGTCCGCGAGATGCTGACCGAGGCAGGCATTGCCGGATGCACCGCAATAGACGAACCATGGGCTCCGCCCGCAGGCCGGGAGGCGTTGAGCGAGAACGTCAGCCGCGTCGCCTACCCCGCCGATGTCGCAACCGGCTCGCACGGACTCGAGATCAGGACATGCGTCGGGCAGGCGGTGATCGCGACGGTCGACGACGAGACCTACGTCGTGGATCTTGCGGCACTGAAGGGTCGCCGAATAGAACTCGGGGCCTTCACGTCCGATCTGCCCGCGGTGCAGTCGGCGCTGTTCTGAGGTTCGGGTCGTCGACGCCTAGAGGTGCTGGGCGAAGTCGGTCAGTTCGGCCAGAACTCCGGCTGCTGCCGCCCGCGCTCTCGGCAGGTCCTCGGGGCCGTCGACCGGCTCGATCACCTCGAGGTAGGCCTTGAGTTTGGGTTCGGTGCCGGAGGGCCGCACGATCACCCGCAGGCCCGATCCGCTGATCTCGACTGCGTCGGTCCGTAATTCGTCGTCGCGCTGGGCGTAGTCGAGCACGGTGACGGCCCGCCCGGCCAGTTCCGTCGGCGATGCGCTGCGCAACCGGTGCATCATGTTCCCGATCTCGGCGAGGTCGTCGACCCGCCGCGAGACCTGCGCACCCAGGTGAACCCCGAACTCGACCGCGAGGTCGTCGAGCACGTCGAGCAGGGTGCGACGATCCTGCTTCAGGCCGGCGGCCAGATCTGCGAGCACCACCGCGGCCGAGATACCGTCCTTGTCTCGCACCACGTTCGGATCGACGCAGTGCCCGATGGCTTCCTCGTAGGCGTACACGAGGCCCTCGCCCGCGCGGACGAGCCATTTGAATCCGGTCAGGGTGCGGGCATAGCGCGCGCCGCGCGCCGGAGCGAGCGCCGAGAGCAGTTGCGACGAGACGATCGTGTTGGCCACCAGTGAGTCGGCGGGCGCATCGGCGAGGAGATGGTTCGCGAGCAGGGCCCCGGTCTCGTCGCCGGTCAGCATGCGCCACCCGCTGTCCGTGGGCACCCCGACCGCACAGCGATCGGCATCGGGGTCGAGGGCAATCGCTATATCGGCGTCGATGTCCGCCGCCAACGCGAGCACGGCGTCGGCAGCTCCGGGCTCCTCGGGGTTGGGAAACGTGACGGTCGGAAACGCTGGATCGGGCTCGAACTGCTCCTCGACCACCTGGATGTCGCGGAACCCCGCACCGCGTAGTGCTGCCATCGCGAGCTCACCGCCGACGCCGTGCAGTGGGGTGAGTGCGATTCGGATGTCTCGACGCGTCGAATGTGGCAGTGCAACAACCGAATCGAGATATCGAGCCGCGATGTCGGAGCCGCCGGGCTGGACGATCGCGCGCGGAACCTCGATCGCGTCGGGAGTGGCCGCGATGAGCGCTTCGATCTGGGCGTCGCTCGGCGGGATCAGTTGCGAGCCGCCGCGAAGATACACCTTGTACCCGTTGTCCGCGGTGGGATTGTGCGACGCGGTGATCTGCACGCCGAGCTCGGCATCGAGTGCCCGTACCGCGAAGGCGACGACGGGGGTCGGTAGCGGCCGAGGCAGCATCACCACGGAAAAGCCCTGGGCGGAGAAGGTTTCGGCGGCCGCGAATGCGAACTGTTCGGAGCCGTTCCTGGCGTCGCGACCGACCACGACCGTGGACCCGCCCAGACCGTTCTCGATCAACCAGGCCGCGATGCCGGCCGAGGTCTTCGTCACCACCGCCACGTTCATTCCGTTGGGTCCCGCGCGCACCGGGCCACGAAGACCTGCGGTACCGAACGTCAGGGGACCGCTGAACCTCTCGGCGAGTTCGGCATCGGGCAGACCGTCGAGTTCCTCGCGAGCAGCGGGGTCGGGATCGCCTGCGATCCATCGTTGTACTCGCTCGGTGAGATCCTCGGTCACAGGCGGGAGACCAATTCGTGCAGGAGCGCTCCCATGCGGGCAGCGGACTCCTTGCCTGCAGCGAGTACTTCGGTGTGGTTCAGGTGCTCTCCGGTCATGCCGGCCGCGAGATTGGTCACCAGCGAGATGCCCAGGACGCGTGCGCCTTTCGCTCGTGCGGCAATCGTCTCGTGCACCGTCGACATACCCACGAGGTCTGCGCCGAGCGTGCGCAGCATCCTGATCTCGGCGGGCGTCTCGTAGTGCGGACCGGGCAGGCCTGCATAGACGCCGTCCTCGAGCGACGGATCGATCTCGGCCGCGAGGGCCCGGAGTTCGGGGGAGTACGCGTCGACCAGATCGACGAACTCGGCCCCGACGAGGGGCGAGCGAGCCGTCAGGTTGAGGTGGTCCGAGATCAGCACGGGCTGTCCGACGCTCATGCCGTCTCGGATACCGCCTGCAGCGTTGGTGAGCACGACGGTCGTGGCACCTGCCGCGATCGCGGTACGCACGGGATGCACGACGCGTCGCAGGTCGTGCCCCTCGTAGGCATGCGTGCGTCCCTGCAGCAGCAGGGTGTGGGTGCCGCCGACGTCCACCGAGGTGATGGTGCCGGAGTGGCCGGACGCCGACGGTGGCGCGAAACCGGGCAGGTCGGCCATGCGCACGGTTGCGGTGGGGGAGCCGAAGACGTCGGCTGCCGCCTGCCATCCGGAACCGAGAACGATGGCCACGGTGTGGGTGTCGACTCCGGTTGCCGCGGCGAGTGCGTCGGCGGCGGTGCGCGCGGCACCCTCGGGATCGGTCACGGGGTCGGTCGCATGTGCGTCGGTTGTTGCCACGATGAACAACAGTAGGAGATCGACGCCACGGATGTGCGACCGGCGGAAGTTACCGTTGGGTAGTATCCGCTGCATGCCTTATCTCGAACGCGACGGCGACGTCCACATCCTGTTCCTCGGTGCCCAGAACGGGGCGGACAATCCCGAGAATCGGTTCCATCCGGACTGGATCGACGCCACCCATGCGTTGCTCGACGAGGTCGAGGCCTCGACCGGTCCGGCCGCGCTGGTCACCACGTCGGCGGGCAAGTTCTACAGCAACGGCCTCGACACCGACTGGCTGTTCGCCAACCTGGACAAGATCACCTGGTACCTCGACCGCGTCCACACTCTCTACACCCGGCTCCTGGCGTTTCCGATGGCCACCGTCGCCGCGGTGCAGGGGCACGCATTCGGCGCGGGCGCGATGTTCGCCACCTCCCACGACTTCCGCATCCAACGCGTCGATCGCGGCTTCTACTGCCTGCCCGAGGTGAACCTGAACATGCCGTTCACCGTCGGAATGTCAGCTCTGATCAACTCCCGGCTGCCCAAGCAGACCGCCGTCGAGGCCATGACGACCGGTCGCCGTTACGGCGGTGCCGACGCCGTGGCCGCCGGAATCGTCGAGGCAACGGCAGCGGAGGAGTCGTTGGTGTCCGACGCAGTCGCGAAGGCGGCGGCGTTGACGAGCACCCGAGGTGCGAACCTGGCCGGGATCAAGAGCCGTATGCACGTGGATCTGCTCGCCGCGCTGAACACCGCGACCGACTACAGCAACTTCAGCTTCGGGAAGTAGCAGGACCGACTTCACCCACGACTGAAGCACAGCTGTTCCGACACTCGGTCGCGCTAGTGACACACTGTCTCTCGTGATCGACGAATCGAACAGTGCTGCCGTGGGCGAGGCGATGGACCGCGCCCTGGCCACCGCCACCGACGAAGTGGTCGCGCTCTCGCACTCGATCCACGCGGAACCGGAGCTGGCGTTCGCCGAACATCGCAGCGTCGCCAAGATCCTCTATACGCTCCGAGCCCACGATTTCGAGGTCGAGACGGCCGTCGCAGGCATGGACACCGCGTTCACCGCGTCGTTCGGCAGCGGCGATCTGGTGATCGGTATCTGCGCGGAGTACGACGCTCTGCCCGAGATCGGTCATGCGTGCGGGCACAACATCATCGCGGCCTCGGCTGTGGGTGCCGCGCTCGCGCTCGCGCCGGTCGCCGACGCTCTCGGCATCACCGTGCGAGTGCTCGGCACCCCGGCCGAGGAGACCGGCGGCGGCAAGGTGTTGATGCTCGAGCGAGGAGTGTTCGACGGCGTCGGCGCGGCGTTGATGGTCCATCCCGGCCCCTTCGACATCGTTGGTGCGACCTCGCTGGCGCTGGCGGACATCGCCGTGAAGTTCACCGGCCGTGCCGCGCACGCCTCGGCAGCTCCCGAATGGGGAATCAACGCGGGTGATGCGGTGACCATCAGTCAGGTGGCACTCGGGCTGCTGCGGCAGCACCTCTCGCCGGGTCAGCAGTTGCACGGCATCGTCAGCGACGGGGGTGTGGCACCGAACATCGTGCCCGGCCACGCCGAGTTGCTCTACTACCTGCGCGCGAACACCACCGAATCGCTGCACGCTCTGACGGCGAAGACGTACGCGTGTTTCGAGGCAGGAGCGATCGCCACGGGGTGTACTCATGAGATCCGCACGGTGTCGCCCACCTATGCGGCGTTGACACCCGATTCGTGGCTGGTCGCAGCTTTTCGGCAGGAGATCGAAGCGTTGGGCCGGTCGCCCCTGGCTCCGGATTTGGAAGGATTTCGCCCGTTGGGCAGCACAGACATGGGAAACGTGACGAATGTTCTACCCGGTATTCATCCCGTTGTCGGACTCGATGCAGGAGGGGCGGTGACGCATCAGCCGGAGTTCGCCGCGGCGTGTGTCACCGAGTCGGCCGATCGAGCGTTGCTCGACGGAGCTCTCGGTCTCGCCAGAACTGCTGCGCGTGCCGCAGCCGATCCCGGTACTCGCGCCCGTCTGCTCGACGGCGTGATCGCTCGCTCGGCGGCGCAGTCGTGAGTACCCGCGAAGACGCGATCGATCGGTGGATCAACGCGCATACTTCCGATCTGTCTCAGTGGCGTCGGCACATTCACGCCAATCCGGAACTCGCTCGACGCGAATTCGCCACCACTGCGTTCGTGATGGAGCATCTCGAAGCAGCGGGTCTGTCGCCCAAGCCGCTCCCCGGCGGAACGGGGTTGATCTGCGATATCGGACCCGACGGTCCCCGGGTGGCGTTGCGGGCGGACATGGACGCCTTGCCGCTGCAGGAGAACACCGGCGCGGTGTACTCGTCGACCGTGCCTGGGGTATCGCACGCCTGTGGGCACGACGCGCACACCACGGTGCTGCTCGCGACCGGGCTGGCGCTGGCGTCATTGCCGGACCTGCAGTACGGGGTGCGCCTGATCTTTCAGCCCGCCGAGGAGGTCATGCCTGGCGGTGCCCTCGACGCGGTGGCTGCGGGCGCGCTCGACGGCGTCACCAAGATCTTTGCGCTGCACTGTGATCCGCGACTCGAGGTGGGGCAGGTCGGCCTGCGCCTCGGTGCGATCACCTCTGCGGCCGATACCGTCGAGCTTCGGCTGGATTCACCCGGCGGACACACCTCTCGGCCGCACCTGACCACCGATCTCATCTACGCACTGGGCACCGTCATCACCGGTCTGCCCGGGATGTTGAGCAGGCGAATCGACCCGCGGACCAGCACGGTCATGGTGTGGGGAGCGGTGGTCGCGGGCCAGGCCCCCAATGCCATACCGCAGACCGGCATGCTGACCGGTACCGTCCGCACCGGCGACCACGAGACCTGGGCATTGCTGGAACCGTTGGTCCGCGAGATCGTCACCGGCTTGCTGGCACCCACCGGGGTGCAGTTCGAGTTGCACTACCGTCGCGGCGTGCCTCCCGTGGTGAACGATGCGGCCTCCACGCACACGTTCGAGAAGGCGATCGGCCGGGTCGGACCCGACGCGTTGGCCGACACCGCGCAGTCCGGCGGTGGCGAGGATTTCTCGTGGTACCTCGAACGAGTACCGGGCGCGATGGCTCGACTCGGTGTGTGGCCGGGCACCGGACCGCAACTCGACATCCACCAACCCACCTTCGATCTCGACGAACGAGCACTGGCCGTGGGCGTGAAGGTGATGGCCGGAATCGCGCTGGATCCGAACTAGGGACAGGTAACGAGATGGCATTCGAAGTGTCGCCGATCGGAATCGTTCGATCGGACCGTGCCGAGGTGGTGGACGACGACTGGGGATCGGTCGAGTCCGTCATCGAACTCCACGACGCTGTCCTCGACGCCGACGCGACCCTCGGTCTCGCCGAGTTCTCCCACCTCGAAGTGGTCTACGGCTTCCACCTGTGCGATCCGGCCGCGACGACGACCGGTTCGCGGCACCCCCGCGGTGACACGACGCTTCCTCGGATGGGCGTCCTCGCTCAACGGGTCAAGGACCGGCCGAATCATCTCGGGGTGTCGCGGTGCGAGATCGTCGACGTGGACGGACTGCGCATCCGAGTTCGAGGTCTCGACGCGATCGACGGCACACCGGTGTTCGATGTCAAGCCGTTCCTGCAGTCGATGGTTCCCGAGCGTGAGGACGTGAAGGAACCGACGTGGGTGGCGTCGGTCATGAAGAACTACTTCTGATCCGTCTCTCGAGCTACGAGGCGGTACCGGGACCGACGTTGCGGCTGTTGCGGGTTCGTAGGTCTCGTACGTATTCGGCTGGGGCACCGGCAATTTCGGCTGCCTCTGCCATGACGCCGAGGTAGCGCGCCGACGGCAGGCCGCCCTCGTAGGCGTCGAGTACGTACATCCAGGCGAGCACCGGCTCCCGGCCGGTCTCGATGCGCAGCCGGATCTTCCGGTGAATACCGAGTTCCGAGCCCTCCCAGCGATCCAGGCTCTCCTCGTCCTCCTCGGATACGTCGTAGAGCACGACGAAGACCTGGGAGTCGGGATCCTCCACGACCGTGGCCAGTGCGCCTTCCCAACCGATGTCGCCACCGCCGAAGGTCAACCGCCATCCGTGCAGCCACCCGGTTCCCGACAGGGGCGAGTGAGGGCATCGCTGCAACATCTGCTCCGGATGCATGTTGGATCCGTAGGCGGCATAAATTGGCACGTCGGCCAGCCTAAACCGTATCGGTACCCACTGACGCCTCGTGGTCGTGTTTCGGTGCGTCGCCCCAGGTCCGCCCTCCTGCGGGGCGAGGCAGGCCAGCCCTGAAGACGCGGGAGGGCAGCCTCTGGAATACCGTTGACGCGACACGACGAGAGATTTCGAGCATGCGAGAAGAGGATCAATGACCCGGATTGTGATCATCGGTGGTGGTCCGGCAGGGTACGAAGCAGCGTTGGTTGCCGCACAGCACGGCGGAGAGGTGACGCTCGTCGATTCCGACGGTATCGGCGGTGCCTGCGTTCTCTGGGACTGCGTGCCGTCGAAGACGTTCATCGCCTCGACCGGCATTCGCACCGAGATGCGTCGAGCCAGCGACCTCGGCATCTCCCTCGATCCGTCGCAGGCCGCCGTCGCGTTGCCGAAGATTCACGACCGCGTGAAGAGCCTCGCGCAGGCGCAGTCCTCCGACATCGCCCACCGCGTCACCTCCGTCG
The DNA here is from genome assembly GCF_002259145.1 of Rhodococcus sp. 15-2388-1-1a. Lineage (NCBI taxonomy): Bacteria > Bacillati > Actinomycetota > Actinomycetes > Mycobacteriales > Nocardiaceae > Rhodococcus > Rhodococcus sp. 15-2388-1-1a. Next base: position 391,036 of record NZ_NPFP01000039.1, read on the forward strand.
GCGTGCAACTGCTGGCCGGACGCGCCGAGATGATAGACACCCATGTCGGGATGGCCTCGCACCAGATCAAGGCAGTGCTCGCCGACGGTGAAGAGCGCATCCTCGACGCCGACGTGGTGCTCATCGCGACCGGAGCCCGGCCCCGCGTGGTCAAGGGAGCCGAACCCGACGGCGAACGAATCCTCAACTGGCGTCAGCTCTACGACCTCGAGGCCCTCCCCGAGCACCTGGTTGTCGTCGGATCCGGCGTGACCGGTGCCGAGTTCGTCTCCGCCTACACCGAGATGGGCGTCAAGGTCACCGCGGTCTCGAGCCGCGACCGCGTCCTTCCGCACGAGGACGAGGATGCCGCGCTGGTGCTCGAGGACGCGTTCAACGAACGTGGCGTCACCCTCGTCAAGCACGCCCGCGCCGATTCCGTGGTCCGCACCGACAACGGTGTTCTCGTCACGCTCTCGGACGGCCGCACCGTCGAGGGCAGTCACGCGCTGATGACCGTCGGATCGGTGCCCAACACCTCCGGTCTGGGACTCGAGAACGTCGGCATCGAACTCGACAAGGGCGGGTACCTGCGGGTGGATCGCGTCTCGCGTACTGCCGTCGCGGGCATCTATGCAGCCGGTGACTGCACCGGTCTGCTTCCGCTGGCCTCGGTCGCGGCGATGCAGGGACGCATTGCGATGTATCACGCACTGGGACAGGCCGTCAGCCCGATCAAGCTCAAGACCGTGGCCTCGGCGGTGTTCACTCGGCCCGAGATCGCGTCGGTCGGCGTCGCGCAGTCCAAGATCGACGCCGGTGAAGTACCGGCGCGCGTGGTGATGCTGCCACTGACCACAAATCCGCGAGCGAAGATGAGTGGACTCAAGCGTGGTTTCGTGAAGATCTTCTGCCGCCCGGCCACCGGCGTCGTCATCGGTGGCGTCGTGGTCGCCCCGAGTGCGTCGGAGCTGATTCTGCCGATCGCGATGGCCGTGCAGAACAACCTCTCGGTCAACGACCTGGCCAACACGTTCTCGGTGTACCCGTCGCTGTCCGGTTCGGTCATCGAGGCCGCGCGTCAGCTGATGGCGCACGACGATCTGGACTGATCTCACAATGTGAGAGCTGCGTTTCATATTTCGGTAGCACGTGAGACAGTCGGAAGGAGCGGACACACCCGTCCGCTCCTTCTTCGACTCAGCGGATCCGCGGGCCGTTCTCCCATTCCTGCTGCCCCGGAGTTCCTCTCATGTCCACTACGTACCGTTCCGCCGGCCTGGCCAGGCGTACCGATTCACTCACCAGCTCGGCCATCCGTGATCTTCTCGCTCTCACTGCACGCGACGATGTGATCAGCCTCGCCGGTGGTCTACCGGCCACCGACTTGATCCCGGTCGACCGCATCGCCGCAGCAGCGGAGGCTGTGCTTCGCCGCCCCGACGCGGTGCAGTACTGCGAGACATCCGGCCACCGCACTCTGCGTGGCGTCATTGCGGCCAGGGAATCGCTCGTGCGCGGGGGAGTGTCCGTTCCGGTCGGGTCCGTCATCGTGACACACGGTTCGCAACAGGCCCTGACGTTACTCGCGCAGGCTCTGATCGACCCGGGTGCTGTCGTCGTGGTCGACGAACCCGCGTATACCGTTGCGCTGCAGGTCTTCTCGATCGCCGAGGCGAGTATCGAGTCCATCCCCATCACCGATACCGGAATGGATACCGACGAACTCGAACGCAGACTGACGGCGGGGCTGGGTCCCGTGGTGGTCCACACCGTCGCCAACTTTCACAATCCTCGCGGAGTCACGATGAGCGAGCAGCGTCGACGCCACCTCGCGGCGCTCGCGGATCGCTACGGATTCTGGGTGATCGAGGACGACCCGTACGGTGAGATATATTTCGACACAACGGAATTCGGAGTCGGCGCTCTGCCGCCGATCGCGTGTCACAGCGACCGCGTCATTCGACTCTCGAGTGCGTCGAAGATCCTGGCTCCGACGCTTCGTGTCGGCTGGTTCGTCGCCCCGCCCAGCGTCTGTGGGGCGGTGGAGCTGCTCAAGCAGGGCGCAGATCTGTGTGGATCCTCGATGACCCAGTCGATGGCAGCGGAGATGCTCGCCGACACTCCGTGGCTCGATGCGCATCTGGACGTTCTGCGACGCGAGTACACCTGCCGTGCAACGGCATTGACTTCTGCTCTCGTCGCCGAGTTCGGTGATCGCCTCAGCGTCTCGCGCCCTGCGGGTGGGATGTTCGCCTGGGCCACCTTCCTGGACGGAACCGACACCGGCGAGTTGCTCGACGCGGCTCTCGATCACGGAGTTGCCTTCGTGCCGGGCACGGCGTTCGCTACGGGTGCGCAGTACCGGCACTCGCTCCGGTTGAGCTTCGCCGGATCGACCCCGACCGTGCTGGCAGAAGCAGTGCGGCGATTGGGTAGCGCGCACTCGGCGTCGACCCGAGCGACCTGACCCGAGTGCCCCCACCACGGCAGGTTCTGCGCTCGAAGGACCTGGGGCGGTAGCCTGACGTGCAAGCAATGCGGGGATTTTCGATGGAGAGGGAGCGTTCGAGATGAGCAACCGATCGAATACGAAGTTCCTCGGACCCGACCAGCGGGTGGAGGCGTGGGACCAGCTCGGAACCGAGCAGTTCGACGTGGTGGTGATCGGGGGTGGCGTCGTCGGCTCCGGAGCCGCACTCGACGCGGCGACGCGGGGACTGAAGGTGGCCCTGGTCGAGGCGCGAGATTACGCGTCGGGAACGTCGTCTCGCTCGTCCAAGATGTTCCACGGCGGGCTTCGATACCTCGAGCAGCTCGAGTTCGGGCTGGTCCGTGAGGCCCTGCACGAACGCGAACTCTCCCTGTCCACGCTCGCACCGCACTTGGTCAAGCCGCTGAAGTTCCTCTTCCCGCTCACCCATCGGTTGTGGGAGCGTCCGTACATCGCCGCGGGTATTTTTCTGTACGACCGTATGGGTGGGGCCAAATCGGTGCCGCAGCAGAAGCACCTGACTCGATCCGGTGCGCTGCGTATGTCGCCCGGTATCAAACGCAAGTCGTTGATCGGCGGGATTCGGTACTACGACACGGTCGTGGACGACGCCCGGCACACCATGACTGTCGCCAGGACGGCCGCTCACTACGGCGCAGTGGTGCGAACCTCCACGCAGGTCGTCGGTTTCCTGCGTGAGGCCGACCGGGTATCCGGTGTGCGCGTGCGTGATTCGGAGACCGGTGCCACCACCGAGGTGCGTGCACACGTGGTGATCAATGCCACCGGCGTGTGGACCGACGAGATCCAGTCGCTGTCCAACATGCGCGGACGGTTCCGGGTACGCGCCTCGAAGGGCGTGCACATCGTGGTGCCGCGCGATCGAATCGTCAGCGAGGCCGCGATCATTCTGCGCACCGAGAAGTCGGTGCTGTTCATCATTCCGTGGGGTGCGCACTGGATCATCGGGACCACCGACACCGACTGGAACCTCGATCTGGCACACCCGGCCGCCACCAAAGCCGACATCGACTACATCCTGGGCGAGGTCAACTCGGTGCTCGTCACGCCACTCACCCACGAGGACATCGACGGTGTCTACGCGGGCTTGCGGCCACTGCTCGCCGGTGAGAGCGACGAAACCTCCAAGCTGTCCCGGGAACACGCGGTTGCCCGGGTTGCACCCGGACTCGTTGCGATCGCGGGCGGCAAGTACACGACCTACCGCGTGATGGCCGAGGACGCAGTCGATCTGGCGGCCGAGGACATCCCGGTGCGAGTGGCGTCCTCGATCACCGAGAAGGTGCCCCTCGTCGGTGCCGACGGTTACTTCGCCCTGGTCAATCAGGCACCGCATCTGGGCGAAATGTACAACTTGCATCCACATCGGGTGACGCACCTGCTGGACCGATACGGCTCGCTGATCGACGAGGTGTTGGCGATGGCGGACGGCAAACCCGAACTGCTGCAACCACTCACCGATGCGCCGGCATACCTTCAGGTGGAGGTGGTGTACGCCGCGGCAGCGGAAGGCGCACTGCATCTGGAGGACGTGCTCTCGCGTCGCACCCGAATCTCGATCGAGTACTCGCATCGCGGAATGAACTGCGCGGGTCAGGTTGCGGCGTTGATCGCACCGGTCCTGGGTTGGGACGAGGCCACGGTCGACCGTGAGGTCGAGACGTACCGCGCCCGAGTGGAGGCCGAGATCGAGTCGCAGCGTCAGCCCGACGACGCATCGGCGGACGCCCTACGAGTCGTCGCTCCCGAGGCTCGCCAGGAAATACTCGAACCCGTTCGCACGATCTAGCGCAATCGAACCAGCGTCCGGGGTGCGCGCGCCGCCATCGCGCCGGAAACGGCCATGATCAGCAGGGTGAACATCGCAAGTGTCAGCATGCGATCCATGGTGATCGGCGAAGCTGTGAACAGCCTTGGTCGCACCTGACAGGGAGCTTTCAGGGTTCTTCGTGTCGTCGCCGAGCAGGGTGGGAGGACGACTCGAGTTGCGCTCGGAGAAACGCCTTCTCGGCCGGCGACGGGGCGAGAGCGAGCGCAGTCGTTCGTGCACTTCTGGCCTCCTCCGCGCGGTCCAGGCGATCGAGCATCACAGCTCGACAGGCATGCCACAGGTAGTGGCCGCTGAGAGAATCGATCGCGTCGAGTGCATCGAGCCCGGCGGCAGGCCCCTGGCTTTCTCCCACGGCGACACCACGGTTGAGTGCCACGATCGGTGTGTTCTCCACAACCACGAGCGCGTCGTACAACATGACGATCCGTGACCAATCGGTGTCGGCGTACGTCGCTGCGCCGGCGTGACATGCTGCGATGGCGGCCTGGATGGTGTACCGACTGTGCCAAGAGTCGCTGCGACGCAGTGCACTGTTCATCGATCGAGCACCCTCCTCGATCGCCTCTCGATCCCACCGAGATCTGTCCTGATCCTCCAGCCTGACCAGGCCGCCCGATTGGTCGGTCCTGGTCGCCCGGCGCGAGTCGGTGAACAGCATGAGGGCCAGTAGCCCCTGAAGTGACGGCTCGTCCGGCATGAGGTCGATCAGCAAGCGGGCCAACCGAATTGCCTCGTCACACAGTCGAGGACGCACCAGCGTATCGCCGCCGTGATGGCCGGCGGTGAACATCAGATACACCGTGGTGGCCACCGCGTCGAGTCGTTGCGGTAGCTCCGCCGACTCCGGTACTCGGTACGCAATGTTGGCTGCGGCGATCTTCTTCTTCGCGCGTGTGAGCCGTTTGGCCATGGTTGCCTCCGGCACCAGCATCAGGTGAGCAACATCGGCAGTGGCCAGCCCGCAGAGGGTGCGCAGACTCAGCGCCACCTGCGCCTCGACGGAGAGCGCCGGGTGGCAGCAGGTGAAGACCAACCGCAACAGATCGTCGGCGATCGCGGACTCATCACCCTCGCTCCAATTCCGATTCAGCAGGGCGAGATCGGCCGCCTCTCGTTCCTTCGCGGAGCGCCCGGCCTCTCGTCTGATGATGTCGAGCGCCTTGTTGCGAGCCACGGTCGTGAGCCAGGCTCGCGGATTGTCGGGCACACCCGATCTGGGCCAGTGAGCAAGTGCGGTCACCACAGCCTCGGAGACTGCGTCCTCGGCGACGGCAAAACTGCCGGTAGTGCGAACGAGGGTCGCCAGGACCCGGCGACCCTCGTCACGGACCACGGCCGACAGGTGCTCGGCCGGCGTATTCATCGAGTCATCGGAATGACCGGCCGGACTTCGATTGCTCCGTTCCACGCCGCTGGGATCTGTGCGGCCAGTGCGATCGCGGCGTCGAGGTCCTGCGCCTCGAGGAGGAAGAACCCCGCAAGCACCTCTGTGGCCTCGGCGAAGGGACCGTCCGTTGTCAGGACGTCACCTCCCTTCCCTCCCGACACGCGCACCGTGGTGGCGGTCGAGGTGGGGTGGAGGACCGCTCCGCCGGTGATCGCGGATCCTGCCGCGGCACTGAATGCACCGTATTCGGCCATCTCGTCCGCAACTTCGGGCGAGGTCCAGTCGGCGTCGTGGGTGTAGACGATGGCTGCGTACGTGGTCATGAAGGCTCCTTCGAATCGTCGTGGTCGACGCCGTTCGTCGACCTACACACGAAGGACGAACAGGGTTCGTCGAAAAGGACACCATGGACCGGACGATCTCGCCAGATCTCAGTTCTGACAGTGCGGGCAGTGGTAGATCTGCCGTTCCTCGAGTGGGTTGTCACCGATGAGCCCGAATTCGATGGTTGTTCCGCACCGTCGGCACGGCTTGTTCTCGCGCCCGTACACCCAGAAGTGTCGGCCCGGGCGCCGATCCCCGGTAGTGACGCGTTGGTTGCGATCCTTGTTGGCCATGATCAATCGATAGGACAGGTCGATCGTCTTCTTCAGGTCACCGGCTTCGGCGACCGGCGTGCGCGGGTCGATGCCACGGAGAAAGCAGATCTCGTTGCGATAGACGTTGCCGAGCCCGGCGATGTTGCGCTGATCGAGTAGAGCGAGTCCGACGGGACGAGCCGGATCCGACTCCAGATTGGTCAGGGCGGCTTTCGGGTCCCAGTCGGGACCCAGCAGATCCGGTCCGAGATAGCCGACGACCTCGTCCTCGTCCTCGACGATGTCGAGGACTCCGAGCTCGAACCCGATGGCCTGCGCGTCGGCGGTGTTCAAGATGATCCGCGCCTGGAAGGCCGGGCGACGCCACCTCGCACCGGGTGCATAGACGTGCCAGGTGCCCTCCATCTTCAGATGCGAATGAATGACGTGGCCGCCGACTCGAATCAGCAGATGCTTACCGCGTGAGGCGACGGAATCGACGGTCTCTCCGGTGAAGTCGACTGTGGCGTAACGGGGTACGCGAATGTCGCAGGTGGTGAGCTGCCTACCCTCGAGTGCTGCGCGCAGGGTGTTGGCGGCGCGCCAGACGGTATCGCCCTCGGGCATCGTTGTCGGTGTCCTCTCTGGTGGTCTCGCAGGTCGTGGGTAATTCAGCGACGCAGGCGAAGGCCGCGTGGGGTGGCCGAGAAACCTGCTTCGGTCAAGGTCTTGGCGAAGTCGGTGCCGTGAATGTCGTGACCGTTGATCCGCTCGACGAGTAGCTTGTCGACACCGCCGCGTCGAACGGTGGCGGCCAATGCGGTTGCTGCAGCGCCGATGTCGTCGGTGTTCTCACCGAACGTCAGCACCGACTTCCCACCGCGTTCGACGAACATGGTCAATTCGCCCCGGACGAGGACGACCAGTGCACCGGCTTTGCGACCCGGCCGATGCTTCGTCGTCTCGTCCGGCTTCTCCCCGACACCGGCCTCGCCGCTGCCGGCTTTCGGCCAGGGCAGTGCTCCGCCGTAGGGGTTGGCCGGATCGCAGGACGCGAGCACGACGGCGGTGGCGTTCTTCTTCGGTTCGTCGTAGCTGCGCAACCGGTCCACCACGTCGGAGGTGGAGAACTGCGCCCCACCGAGGGAATCGACGAAGTAGCCGCGACGGCAGCGACCGGAATCCTCGAATCCGGTGAGCACCTTGTACATCGTGGCGAACCCGCCGGGCACGCCCTCGTTCATCACCGAACCGCGGGTCACCACGCCGTAGCGTTCGAGCAGCACGTCGGCGGTCGCATGGGCGCGGACGGTCAGGTCGGGCTCGAGCTCGGGCAACCTCGACCACCGTCCACCCGCCGTCGGCGGACCGGTGCGAGTCGGAAGAGCGGGGCGCTCGAACTGCCGGTACGAGCGCAACCGCGGTGTGCGACGTGGTGCTCGGTGACTCGGGGCCGAGCGGGTGGTCGTGGAGTTCAACAGGGCGCGCAGCGGGGCGAACGTGTCGTTGCTCAGACGGCCCCCCCACACCAGCTCCCACAGAGCAGCCTGCAGTGCGGTGTCGTCGGTACTGCCGACGGTGTCGGAGAGTTGGCGGAAGAAGTACGCGCCGCCGCCCGCGACAGCGTCCTGAATGCGAATCTGCAACTCCGACAGGTCGGATTCGGCCGCGGCCACGAGGGTCAGCGGAGCGGTATCGGCCATGTGCAGGCTCACCCAGCCGTCCTTCGACGAGATCGCACCGTGCCCCGCCCACAACACCTCGCCGGTGGAGGTGAGCTCGTCGAGCATCGCCGGGCTGTAGTCCGTCACACGCGACGAGAGCACGAGAGATTCCCAGGCCGAGGCCGGAACAGGAACGCCGGCAAGCTGTTCGATGACGGTCGCGACGCCGTCGATTCCGCTCAGGCGTCGGCTGTCCACGTGCTGCCACGCCGGCAGGAAGCGGCCGAGGGTGGCGGTGGAGACGGGTTCGACTTCCTGCCGGGCCGCAGCGAGCGACCGCCGCCGCAAACGCCGGAGGACCTCGGCCTCGCACCATTCGCTGCCTGTGGCACCGGGCCGGAATTCGCCCTCGACAACGCGCTTGTCGACGGCGAGTCTGCGCAGAACGTCGCGTACCACGGCGGTACCGACCCCGAAGCGCGCTGCGGCGTCGTCGAGGGTGAACGGTCCGTGGGTCCGGGCGTACCTGCTGATCAGGTCGACCAGCGGATCGTCGACGGGTTCGATGAAGGCAGCCGGAGTTCCGATGGGAAGAGGGACGCCCAATGCGTCGCGCAGCCGAGCAGCGTCCTCGATCGCCGTCCACCAGTTCTTGCCGGCGAACGAGACCTCCATCGCCCGCTTGGCATCGGCGAGCTCGGCGAGCCACTGCGGGTACTCGTCGCCGTCGGTTCGAAGGCCGACTTCCTCGACGGTCAGCGGACCGAGCAGCCGCAGCAGGTCCGCGACGCCTTCGATGTCCTTGGCGTGGCGGTCCTCGGGGAGGCGCTGCAGTTCGAGTTCGGTGGTGGTGATGACGCTGTCGTCGAGGAGCTCTCGCAGTTCGACGCGTCCGAGCAGCTCGGCGAGGAGCGCCGAGTCGAGTGACAGTGCGGCGGCACGGCGTTCGGCCAACGGGCTGTCGCCCTCGTACATGAATGCGCCGACGTAGTTGAACAGCAGCGAGTTGGCGAACGGCGACGGCGACGGCGTCTCGACGTCGACGATTCTGATCTGGCGTCTGCCGATTCTGGCCAGGATGTCTTCGAGGGCGGGTAGGTCGTAGACGTCCTGGAGGCACTCGCGAACGGTCTCGAGCAGGATCGGGAACGTCGGGTACTTGCGTGCCACGTCGAGCAGCTGAGCCGAACGCTGGCGCTGCTGCCACAGCGGCGCACGCTTGCCCGGATTTCGGCGGGGGAGAAGCAGTGCGCGAGCGGCACATTCGCGGAATCTCGATGCGAACAGAGCCGATCCGCCGACCTGCTCGGTGACGATGTCGGCGATCTCGTCGCGCTCGAACACGAACAGTTCTGCGCCCGGTGGCTGGTCGTCGGTGTCGGGAAGCCGAACGATGATGCCGTCGTCGGACGCGGTGGGGGCGGCGTCGATGCCGTATCGCTCGATCAGCCTCGCGCCGACTGCGAGCGCCCACGGCGCGTGCACCTGCTGACCGTAGGTGGAATGCAGGACCAGCCGCCAGTCGCCCAGTTCGTCGCGGAACCGCTCGACGATCATCGTCTTGTCGGTGGGGAGTTGGCCGGTGGCCTCGAGTTGCTCGTCGAGCAACGCAATGAGGTTGTTGACCGCGTTGGCGTCGAGACCGTCGGAGCTCAGTCGCTCGGCCAAGTTGCTGCGATCGGTGGTGCTACGCAGGAACTCACCCAGGGCCTGGCCCAGCTCGGCGGGCCGACCCAGGCCGTCGCCGTGCCAGAAGGGGAGTCGACCTGGTTGGCCGTACGCCGGGCTGACGAGCACCCGATCGTGGGTGATCTCCTCGATGCGCCAGCTGGTGGCACCGAGGGCGAACACGTCACCGACTCGCGATTCGTAGACCATCTCCTCGTCGAGTTCGCCTACCCTGGACTGCTTTTCGCCCACCATGTACACGGTGAACAGGCCGCGGTCCGGGATGGTGCCACCGGAGGTGACCGCCAGTCGCTGCGACCCGGGGCGGCCGGTGAGAGTGTTGGCGTCGCGGTCCCATACGAGCCGTGGCCGTAGTTCGGCGAACTCGTCCGAGGGGTAGCGGCCAGAGAGCAGGTCGAGAGTCGACTCGTAGGCAGATCTGGGCAGGGTGGCGAAACTGCCTGTGCGACGGACCGAATCGAACCAGTCCTCGGCGTCGATCGGTTCGAGAGCGCAGGCCGCCACGGTCTGCTGTGCCAGCACGTCGAGTGGGTTGGCGGGAACGAACAACGCCTCGATCTTGCCCGACGTCATGCGTTCGACGGTGACGGCGCAGTGGATCAGGTCGGTGCGGTGCTTGGGGAACAGCACACCCTTGGAGATCTCGCCGACCTGGTGACCCGCGCGTCCGACTCGTTGCAACCCGCTCGCCACCGAGGGCGGCGCTTCGACCTGGACCACCAGATCGACTGCGCCCATGTCGATTCCGAGTTCGAGGCTGCTGGTGGCGACGACGCAGCGCAGCCTGCCGGTCTTGAGATCGTCTTCGATCAGCGCGCGCTGATCCTTGCTGACACTGCCGTGGTGGGCTCGGGCCAACAACGGATCGGCACCGTGATTCACGTCGTTGGGGGTGCCGACCTGCGAGGGCGGTTTGTGCTGTGTCTCCACGCCGTCGCCGATCCGTTCGGCATACACCTCGTTGAGCCGCGCGGTGAGTCGTTCCGCGAGCCGTCGCGAGTTGGCGAAGACGATGCAGGATTTGTGCTCGAGGATGAGATCGACCATCTTCTCCTCGACGTGCGGCCAGATCGATCCCTGAGCCGGGGGAGCGGCGGAGGTGTCCGCATTCGGGTCGGTGACGCCCAGTTCGGTCATGTCCTCCACGGGCACCTGAACCGTCAGGTCGAAGGTCTTCGGGGCGGGTGGAGCGACGATCTCGATGGGAGCGGCACCGGCGAGGAACCGGCCCACTTCTTCGTGGGGTCGCACCGTCGCGGACAGGCCGATGCGTTGCGCAGGCTTGTCCAGCATCGCGTCGAGTCGTTCGAGAGACACCGCGAGGTGCGCGCCACGTTTGGTGCCTGCGACGGCGTGCACCTCGTCGACGATCACGGTGTCGACCTCGGCGAGGATGTCTCGCGCGGCGGAGGTGAGCATGAGGAACAGCGATTCCGGGGTGGTGATCAGAATGTCCGGCGGCGTCTTGATCATGTTCCTGCGGTCGGCGGCGCTGGTGTCACCGGATCGCACGCCGACCGAGATCTCCGGCGGGTTCAGGCCGAGTCGCTTGGCGGTCTGGGTGATGCCGACCAGCGGCGCGCGCAGGTTGCGCTCGACGTCGACGGCGAGGGCCTTGAGCGGCGAGATGTAGAGGACCTTGGTCTTGCGGGTGCTGTCCGCACCCAGTTGCGCCAGCTCGTCCAAGGCCCAGAGGAACGCCGAAAGCGTCTTGCCCGAGCCCGTCGGAGCAACCACCAGGGTGTGCGAACCACTCGAGATCGACGACCATGCGCCCAACTGCGCGGACGTGGGAGCAGGAAAAGCGCCGGTGAACCATTCACGGGTCGGCCGCGACAACTTCTCCATCACCGACAGCTCGCTCGCTGTCTCGGTGCCCGTACTGTGCCTGGCCATCCCATCATCATGCCCCCGGGCGCCGACAGATAATCCTCACGCAGTTCCCCGATCGCGCGGCGGTGTCGATTCGAGCGATTCGGGTACACCGCTTCCATGACCGACGACCTAGAGACCATGCAGAAGATTTCCGCGAAACTCGACGCTCTGCTCGGCAGCAAGACCAACGGCCTGCAGAACGAGGTGCCGCCGGGTGCGAGCATCCAATCGGACGAGGACGATGCCGAGCACGGCCCACTCGGTCGCGACTACCACCTGGCGAGCAAGTACGCGCAGGCTCTGGCCATCAACGAGCCCCAGGTCATCGACCGCGAAGAATTCGATCGCCTGGTCGCCGAATACGGCTGACCAGCATCGCTGTGTGACACCAGCCCCGGCCCGCGTATCGGGTCGGGGCTTCGTCGTGCTCGCCGGCCGCACCCGACCGTTCACGATCGAGCAGAACCGGCAGAATCCCGCGCTCGGCGTCCGATGGTGAACGCTTCGGTGCGGAAGACGTGGCGCGGAGCCCGGCTCCGGATCTACAGTCGACGGGGTGACCGAACGCAAGAAACCAGGAGTCACGTTCGAGTCCTGGGTGGACAAGCAGATTCGTGAGGCGCAGGACAACGGTGCGTTCGAGGGGCTCGAGGGCACCGGTAAGCCGATTCCGGTCGGCGATCCCGGCGACGAGCTGTGGTGGGTGCGCGGCTACCTGAAACGGGAGAACCTGCCCGCCGATGCGTTGCTGCCCACCGCATTGCAGTTGCGCAAGGAGATCGAGCGGTTGCCGTCGACACTGATCGGCATTCGGCGTGAGGATTCGGCGCGAGACGTGTTGGACGAGTTGAACGCTCGCATCGTCGACTGGATCCGGTTCCCGACGCCTCCGGTCGTGCCGCTGGCACCGGTCGACGTCGAGACCTGGATGGAGAGCTGGCGAACCAACCGAGCCGAGGTGGACCGACTCGAGCGCGAGCATCGCTCCCAGTCGGCCGAACCCCCGACTGCAGGACTCGATACAGCGGGAGCGTCGTGGTGGACGCGCGTCCGTCGGACATTCACCCGGCGACGCTGAGCCCCGTCGTCGCTGTGCACTGGGCCAACGCATCGGCGGCCGTCGACACGAACCGAATGCCGGCTGTTCCGTCGACCCGGATCTTCGACGGCAGCAGCGCGTCGGGCCGGGTCGGTTCTTCCATCGTCTTCCAGCCGGTGGCCCGCCTGAGAATGCCTCCGACCAGAGTGTCCGCCGCATGACGGGTTCCGCTACGTACAGCGATCGGCGCGGTATCGAGTTCGATTCGAGCGAATCGTAGTGCTGCATCCACGGCCTCGGTGGTCTGCGCTGCCGACGATCGCCCGCGCGGACCGGTGCTCAAGCCGTGCCCGGGTAGATCGAGCACCACAGTGTGGGCACCCCCGGCGGCGATGTCCGAGGCCAGCGACGTGAGATAGCGCGCATGCAGACCGGCGTCGGCGACGAGTACCACCGACTGTCCGGATCCGACGGATGCTCGATGGATCTCCACGTGCACGCTTCCGTGGCCGGTGTCGAGCTGCCGATGTTCGACCCGCAGTGCTGCGACATCCTCGCGGCTCAGCGCAACGGCCTCCGATGCCGGGCGCAGCGCCGCCTCGCAGGCGATGCCGCGAGCCAGGGCGTCGCCGCGTCGCACGAGCGACTTGCCTTGCAGCAGAATCATCACCGCCGCGCTCTCGTGTGCCGTGAGCGTCGGTGCCCAGCCGGTGGCTCGGCCGAGAGCAGAGGAATCGACGATGGGTTCCCCTGGTGTGACCCACTGCCCGGAGAAGGGTGTCAGGCCGAGTCTGAACGCGACGTTCGCGACGCGGGTTGCGGCCTTCTGCGGTACGTCGAACATCAACTGGCCCTGCATCGCAGCGAGTTCGCGCACACCGACCCAGTCCACCGGACCCAGGTTGTACGGGCCGATCAGGTCGGTCTTGACCGCGCGGTGGAAGGCGTCGGCCATGTCGTCCTGGTACAGGAATTGGTACGACGCCCGATCCGCCTCCGGGAATGCACCGATCGGCCCGGTGAACTGGTCGATTCCGTCGTTGGCGAAGTCGGGTCCGATGATGTACGTGCACCGCAACATGGAGATGGTCATCTCGCCGGGGTGCCTACGGAGCCACCACTCCGCGTAGTGCTCCACCTCGGCCTTGTCGTAGAAGTAATAGCGGTTGGGATCGCCTGCGGGATAACTGTTCTCGGTGAGCGGCTCGGGAGCGATGTCGGCACCGTATGCGTTGATGCTCGACGCGATCACCACTCGCGCCACGCCCGCTCGATATGCCGAATCGATGACGTTGCGTGAGCCGCGGAGGTTGATGTCGTGAGTCTCGGCCTTGTCTTTGAGCTCCTCGACCACGAACGCGAGATGCATGACGACGTCGCAACCGGTGAAGATGACCTCGAGGTCCGGTGACCTGATATCGGACCGGAGCGAGGCGAACTTGGGGTGTTCGAGTCGAGCTGGGCGACGAGAGATACCGACTACCGAATCCACCTCGGGATCATCGAACAACCGCGGCAGTATCGCGGCCGCGAAATCGCTCGTTGCCCCGGTGACCGCAATGCGCAGGCCACGAGTGTGCTCACTCATTCGGGCAGCCCTGCCACGGCCTCGATGATCTGCTCCGTGGCGGTCGCCAGCTGCTGTTCGGTGTGGGTGGCCATCGCGCACAGGCGAAGAATCGCACCGGACTTCGGCACGGCGGGATGCAGGGCGGCGCTGGTGAAGATGCCACGGTCGTACAGGTTCTTCCACAGATTCATGGCTACGAGATCGTCGCCGACGTGGAGAGAGACGATGGGGGAGGCGGTATCTCCGTGCGGGGTGGCGGAGCGGCCTGCCACGTCGAGCCCAGCCGATTGCAATCCGCCGCGAAGGATCTCGGCATTGTCGAGTACGCGCCGAGCTCGATCCTTACCCTCGTCGCTTCGGATCAGACGGACGGATGCCAACGCGGCACCCACTGCAGCAGGCACGCCGGAGGTCGTGAACAGGAAGGCGCGGGCCTTGACTCGGAGGGTGTCGATCAAATCGCTCGAACCGGTGACGAACCCGCCGGTGGAGCTGGGGCTCTTCGACAGCGATGCCATCGTGACGTCGACGTCCTTGGTGATGCCGAAGAGTTCGGCGGCTCCGGTGAGTTCCGGCCCGTAGATGCCGAGGCTGTGTGCTTCGTCGACCATCAGTGCCGAGTGATAGCGGATACACAGCTCGGACACCACATCGAGCGGTGCAAGGTCGCCCTCCATGGAATAGAGGCCGTCGACGATGACCAGCACGGCTCCGTCGTCGACGACGGGCTGTTGAAGTTTGGCTTCGAGATCGGCCATGTCGTTGTGCTTGAACTTGACCACCGAAGCGCCGGAGAGAGTGCTGCCGTCGCGAATGGATGCATGTGCCGCCGAGTCGACGATGATGGTGTCGCCGGGTCCGACGATCGCACTGATGGTTCCGAGGTTGGTCTGATATCCGGTGGTGAAGACCAGCGCGTCGTCGGTTCCGTGCCACTGGGCAATTTCGTTCTCCAGCTCGAGATGCAGATCCATCGTTCCGTTGAGCAGCCGGCTACCGGTCACCGCGCTTCCGAAGGTGTCCAACGCATGCTGAGCTCCCTCGACGACCTTGGGGTGGTCTGCGATCCCGAGGTAATTGTTGGAGCCGAGCATGAGCTTGTCTTTGCCCTCGACTCGGACGACCGGCGCCACGGCGGACTCCATCCTGCGAAAGTACGGAGCCACGTCTGCTTCCCGAACGGCGCGCAGCAAGTCCACACGCTCGTCACCGCCGAGTCTTTTCATCAATCTGTTGACAGCCATTATCGACCAGAACTCCTCACAGAGTCGGATTTGGTTTTGTCTTCAATCTGTCGCGAATTCATCAGTCATTCGGCGCGGTCGACAAACGCGATGGGTTTACAGGCGAAGAATAATCATCGAATGTTTCGGTCGAACAAATCAGGAAGCGCTGTCAGGAAAATTCCTCGAAAAGTGATCGAAGTATCTTTTCGGCTCAGGCGATTCTCAGAAAAAGGGTGTTTGTATCCGCAGGTCGAGGGGTATCGTCGACGATCAGCGCGAATTCGACTTCTGCATTTCTTCATCCGCCAATTTGTATCCGTGACCGTTATGTCGCGATCAAACTATGGCACAACCGTAACAATCGATGACACAGGAGATTAGCTATGACCGGCCTGATGGTGCGCGAAAGAGAAACTCTCGAAAAGTACATTCCGGGTTTGTTGGCATATCTGGACGAGGCACCGCTTGCACAATTGGAAGCGCGCGATTCCAACGCTGTCGACAAATTTCGCGAATTCGGCGGCACCGGTTTGGTGGTCCCGGCCGAACTGGGCGGTCTCGGCGCTCCGGCCATCGACGCGGTCCGGGCACAGAGGGCCATCGGGTCTCGCTCGCCCTCGCTGGGCGCGGGAACCACGATGCACCATCTCTCGCTGGCCTCGCTGACGGAGTTCGCTCGCGGTGCCACCGAGGACGACCGCGCGTTGATCAAGGGATTGGTCGAGCAGAAGGCGATCGTCGCGTCCGGATTCTCCGAGGGCGTCACCGGTGGCAGTGTGTTCATTCCGACGATGACAGCCGTGAAGAAGGGTGACAACTACATAGTCAACGGAAGCAAGAAGCCCTGCAGCCTGGCTCGTTCGATGGATCTGCTGACCTGCAGTGTCGAGATCGACTCCGGCGACCGCGCCGTCGCTCTGATTCCGGCAAGCCTTCCCGGTATCAGCGTGAAGCCGTTCTGGACCACCGACATCCTGGCCGGCGCGCAAAGCGAGGAAGTCGTGCTCGACGACGTCGAAGTGCCCGCGAGCCTGGTCCTACCCAACAAGGACGACGATCCCGATGGCGTGCACGAGATGACCGGTTACCTCTGGTTCGGCATGTTGATCTCGGCGAACTACATCGGTGCAGCGACATCACTGCTGGAACGCATGATCGAGCAGGACAAGGGCGACCACGAGGGCTACGTTCGCGCAGCGGCCGAACTCGAGACATCGATGGCGGCCATCGAGAACGTGGCTCGCGCCTTCGACGAAGGCGAACGCGGACAGGACATCTCGGTGAGGTTGTTGTTCAACCGCATCGCAATTCGCGACGCTCTGGTGCGGAGCAGTTCGGCTGCGATCGAATCGCTCGGCGGAATCGGCTTCATCAAGTCTCCCGAAATCGCGTACGTCGCAGCGGCATTGCACGCCTTCGCATTTCATCCGCCGTCACGGCGGTCCATCTCGGAGACCCTGGCCCGCTTCCACGCCGGAGACGAGTTCGCATTCGTGAAGTAGGGACTACCGCTCTTCGTCTCGCAACTCGTCGTTGAGCTTGTCCTCGCCGCGATTGCGGAAGAACTTGAACCCTGGAATGCCGATGACCGCGCGTCGAACGTCCTTGGTGACTCCGAGGAGCTCGTGAATCTCGGGGGACACCGTGTCGAGCGTGGCGAGAATGGGAAGCAACGCTTCCATGTGATCGAGGAGCCCGGGCAGTTGATCGACCATGGCGATCGCGGCGTCGACTTCCTCCTCGGAGAGGTTGTCGACGAACTTTCGCGCCATGGGTTCGGATTTCTTGGCGATGGGATCGAACAACTCGATCAGCTCCAGCGCGGTGTGCGAGGCGACCGACGCCGACGCGACCACCTCGTCCGCGGCACCGGTTGTCCGCTGCACGCTGGCGACCACGGCGTCGGCGGAGTCGATCACGTGATCGATGCGTGTCATCAACATCTCAATACGCGTCAACAGTGCTTCGATTCGGCCGGGCAGGGTAAGCGCGAAAGCGGTCGTGGTGAGCATCCAGCCCGCACCGGCCCGAGCGACCGCGACTCCTCGTCGGAGCACCGTTTCGGTACCGAGGGGATCGGGGAGAACCACACCTGCCAAGACCAGAGCCATAGGAGCGACAATGCCACACCGACACAACGCCTCGAGTGCCGTTAGCCTCGAAGCATGAGAGCTCTCGTCACCGGTGCCAGCGGGTACATCGGGTCGCGGTTGGTGGCAGCTCTGTTGGCCGACGAGGCCGAGGTCGTGGTCGGCTCCCGAACGCCGGACAACCTGCGGACCTTCGACTTCTTCGACTCCGTCACCGCAGTATCGCTCGATGTGACCGACGACCGGTCCTGCGCTGCCGCGTTCGCGGAATCCGGCGACATCGATGTGGCCTATTACCTCGTGCACGCGATCGGCGAGTCCGATTACCGCGCGCAGGACCGACGTTCCGCCGAGCAGTTCGCCGCAGCGGCCGCGCGGGCGGGAGTACGCCGAATCGTCTACCTCGGCGGTTTCGTACCCGACGACGACCAGCTGTCGGAGCACCTCGCCAGCCGGGCGGACGTCGGCGAGGCTCTGACGGTGGACGGTGTCGAGCTGGTCTGGCTCAGAGCGGCCATCGTTCTGGGTGCAGGTTCGACGTCGTACGAGATGTTGCGCTACCTCGCCGACCGCTTGCCGGTGCTGCCGCTGCCCAGTTGGCTCGCCGAGCCCGTGCAGCCCATCGCCGTCGACGACGTGCTGCACTACCTGGTGGCATCCGCCGACGCCGAGGAAGTTCCCGCGGGTTCCTACGACATCGGTGGGCCGGATGTGGTGCCGTATCGAGATCTCGTGTTCGCGTACGTCGAAGCTGCAGGTCTCCAGCGCATCGGCGTTCCGGTGCCGCTGGTGCCGACCTCGCTCGCAGGCAAGGTCATCGGAAAGATCATTCCGGTTCCCGCCGGACTCGCCGAGGATCTCGTCGGGTCGCTGCACAACACGATGACGACGTCGGAGAGCCGGATTCGTGAGCTCGTTCCCGACCCTCCCCGAGGTCTGACCACGATTGCCGATGCCATGGCCCGTAGTGTGCGGGGAATGGTCGGTGACCCTCCCGGTGTGTGTGCGCTGAAGGATCCGCTTCGGCTCGCGAGCACCGATGCGGCGTGGAGCGGCGGTGACGCTCTGGGGATCAGGCGTCGGGGTGTCGCGGCGTCCTCGGACCGCACCTGGGGGTTGATCGAAGCTCTCGGTGGGCGACGGTTGCTGTACTCGAAGCCCGTTGCGGCAGCGGTGCGTACCAATCTCGACGTGATGGCCGACGTGAATCGACGCGCGAGGTCGGCCGTACGCCGACTGACCGATACCGAGGAGGCGTGATGGGAACGTGGTCCACGACCGCGCTCAACGTGATGAAGTCCGCTCTGGTCGACCCGGTCGAGCGCGATCACAAGGAGTCCGACGCGGCGTTCCGCAAGCGGCGGATCATCGTGCTGATCACACTGGTGATCGGTGCCACCGTGCTCTACTTCTCGCTCAAGGTCGAGCCGGGTGATCCGGCGTTCTACGCACTGACCCTGGTATTGGCGGCAGTGTGGACGGTCGGTGGATTCCTGTCGGGCCCACTGCATCTCGGACGCATTCAGGTCGGGGGATCGATCAGGCGACCGATCGTCACGCCCATCCTGATCGGTCTCGCCGTCGGCGGGGTGTTCATGCTCGGCGGTCTCGTGGTGCGGCAGATTCCGCCGCTCGCCGATTTCACCGAGAACGTATTGGCTCACGCCCGGGTGGGTTCGCTGGTGCTCATCGTGTTCATCGCGCTGCTCAACGGCGTGGCGGAGGAGATCTTCTTCCGAGGAGCGCTGTACTCGGCCATCGGCGTCAAGCATCCGGTGATCATCTCGACGGTCGTCTACGCGATCGCCACCCTCGCGTCGGGCAACCCGATGCTCGGCTTCGCCGCAGTGCTTCTGGGCTACGTGATGGGCCTGCAGCGGCGCGCGTCCGGCGGAATACTGGCGCCGATCCTGACGCACGTCAGTTGGTCGGCGGTCATGGTTCTCGCCCTGCCGCCGCTGTTCGTGTGATCTCTGCCGGCCGGGCAGAAAGAGGCACAAGCACCGATTCGACCAGCAGAAACTGATGTGGGCGCTGATTCGTCTCGGATCTGGGCTACATTGCGCAGGTGAGTGAAAATCTCGATCGCGTCGATCGCTTGATCATCGACGAGCTTGTCTCCGATGGCCGCGCCACTTTGGCGACGTTGGCGGAGAAAGCTTCCCTGTCCGTCTCGGCCGTTCAATCCAGAGTCCGGCGGCTGGAGTCCCGACGTGTCATCCGTGGGTACACGGCGCAGGTCGACCCGGAGGCCCTCGGCCGGCCGCTGTCGGCGTTCGTGGCCATCACTCCGATCGATCCGGCGCAACCGGACGATGCCCCCGCCCGGTTGAAGCATCTGTCGGCCATCGAGTCGTGCCACTCGGTTGCCGGTGAGGAAAGCTACGTTCTGCTCGTGCGGGTCGAGTCGCCGAGGGCGCTCGAGCGCTTGCTGCAGGAGATCCGCGCCACCGCCAACGTGCAGACGCGCAGCACGATCATTCTGCAGACGTTCTACGACCGCTGACCGCCCGCCACACCCGGTCCGACGACATGGGTAGGTCGTACAGTCGAGCGCCGACGGCGTCACGAATGGCGTTGGCCAGGGCCGGTGCCACGGGATTGTACGGAGACTCGCTCATCGACTTCGCACCGAACGGGCCCAGACGGTCGTAGGTGTCGGCGAACAGAACTTCGGTGCGAGGTATGTCCGCGAACTGCGGAACGTGGTAGCTACGAATCGAATCGGTGGTGACGAGACCGGCACCGTCGGTGCGGATCTCCTCGTACAGCGCGCTCCCGATCGCCTGGGCGACGCCGCCCTCGACCTGCCCACGGCACTGCTGCGGGTTCATCACGGTTCCGGCGTCGGCGCTCTGTACCGACTGCAGTATTTTCACGGTCCCGGTGTCCTCCTGGACCGCCACCCGGAACGCGTGCACATTGAACGCCAGCGAACGCGGCAGCCCGCCACTGTTGCCCTCGGTGACGAGGGAGCCTCCCGCCACCGCCAGAATGTCGTCGAGGGTGACGAAGCGATCTCCGCAGCGCACGCCCTCCGGTCCGAGTGTGCAGTCCGAATTTCGGTGCCCGGTCGCGGTGGCGGCCAGATCCAGAATGCGAGCCGACATCGCGCGAACCGCCGCATACAGGGCCTTGCCTGCCACCACAGTGCCCGCCGATCCGAAGGCACCCGTGTCGTACGTGACCGAGTCGGTATCGGATTGATCGACTTCGATGCGGTCGACGGACGTGCCGAGTTCACTCGCCGCGATCTGAGTGTGGACGGTGGTGGTTCCGTTGCCGAATTCCGCAGTCCCGACTCGTATCTCGTACCGACCCTCGGGCAGCAGTGCGACCGAGGTCTCGGCTCGGTGACCACGCGGCGGAATGGTCGCGATCATGGCCACCGCCATTCCTTCGCCGACCTTCCAGCCCGCCGGGGCGTGCTCGCCGTTGCCCCGTCGCAGAGCGGCTTCGGCCAGGTCGATGCACTGATCGAGGCCGTAACTGCCGAACTGCAGGTCGTCTTCTTCGTGATGGGCGGCCACGATGTCGTCGCCGGGGACGATCACGTTGCGTCTGCGGAACTCGAACGGGTCGACGTCGATCTCTCGCGCCAGATCGTCCATCGCCGATTCGATCGCGAACATCACCTGTCCCAATCCGTAGCCTCGGAACGCTCCGGACGGAATGTTGTTGGTGTACACGGTTTTTGCGTCGACTCGCTTGTTGGCGCACCGGTAGATCGCCACCGACTCGCCGCAACCGTGGAACATCACACCGGCACTGTGGTTCCCATAGGCACCGGCGTCGGTGAGAACGTCGATCGACAGGGCGGTCAGCGTACCGTCGGCGCTCGCGGCGGCCGTGACGTCGACGCGGAACGGATGGCGGCACGGCGACACGGTGAACTCGTCCGTGCGGGTGAACTCGAACTGCACCGGTCGACCGGTACGCAGTACCGCCAGAGCCACCACGTCTTCGGTGAGCAACTCCTGCTTGCCGCCGAATCCGCCGCCGACGCGCGCAGTGAACACGCGGACGCGGTCGCGTGCCAAACCGAAGATCTCGCAGATCTCGTCGCGCACCAGAAACGGAACCTGAGTGCTGGTGCGCAGATTCAGTTTTCCGGTCTCGTCCAACCAGCCGATGGTGCCGTGGGTTTCCAGGTGTACGTGCTGAATCCGTTGAGTGGTCCAGCGGCCGGTGACGACCGCCGCTGCGCTGCGAACGGCAGCGTCGACGTCCCCGGTACTGCCGTGCAGCTCGGCCACCAGATTGCGAGACGGATCCGCGATCCGAGCCGTGGCGTCCTTGTCGCCGTGGATCTTCGGCGCATCCGGTGCGAGCGAGGATTCCGGATCGAACACGGCGGGCAGCACGTCGTACTCGACGACAAGAGCGCGGCACCCCTCCTCGGCCGCTGCAACCGATTCTGCGACCACGATCGCCACTCGCTGGCCGATGAAGCGCACGACGGTGTCGAGAACATGGGTGTCGTCCGGATCGTCGACGCGGCGGTCGTGGCGGGCCGTCGAGAAGGCTGTCGCCGGGCTGTCTTTCGCAGTCAGGATCAGGTGCACCCCCGGTACCTGCTCCGCTGCGGTGGTATCGACGGAGACGATCCGGGCATGCGCGTGTGGACTCCCGAGAACACTGGCGTGCAGCAACCCGGGAGGGGTGTGGTCGAGTGTGTAGGGCTCGGTTCCGGTGACGATGCGCGTGCTGGCGGGTGCCGCGAGGGATCGTCCACACGCCGGGCCGTCGACGGACTTCTCGGTGTTGACCACCCCGCAGACGGCGTCGGACACGGCGCGATACCCGGTGCAGCGACACAGGTTTCCCTTCAGCCGTTCGGGAAGCTCGTCCAGATCTTCCTCGGTCAGCGTCGAGGCGGTGACGACCATTCCGGCAGTGCAGAACCCGCACTGGAAACCGGCGGCGTCGACGAATCGCCTCTGCATCGGATGGAGGTCGTCCGGTGTACCGAGCCCCGCGACGGTGGTGACGGACCGGTTGGCGGCACGGAACGCGGGAAAGATGCACGAGTGCACCGGTTCGCCGTCGACGAGCACCGAGCATGCGCCGCAGTCGCCCGCGTCGCATCCTTTCTTCACCTCGAAGTGGTCGTGTTCACGGAGCATGGTGCGCAGGCACTGACCGGGCCGCGGAGTGACATCGGTCGGTACACCGTTGATGTCTACGATCATGACAACTCCTCGCGAATCTGCTGCGCTGCAGTGCAACTGATGTGACGGCGCCAGTCCGGAGCCCCGTGGGGGTCGTCGTACCAGTGCTGGGGACCGATGGTGGCGGCGAGCGCGTCGTCGAGTTCGCCCGCCGTCGGCAGGCTCGGGAAGCGCAGAACGAACGGACGGACGGTCGACGCGCTGACGGTCAGAACGAATTCGCCGCCGTCGTCGACTCGCCCGATCACCACGGCGGCCGATCGCCCGAGCGGTGACAGTGCGAGCTTGCGCATCGCCGTTCTGGACCGGAGCGCGTGCAATGGAATATCGATGCTGCGCAGCACGTCTCCCGATCGAAGTGCGTTGGCGTGCGGGCCCGTGACCAGATCAGCGATCGCGATGCGGTAGTCGTGATCGGGCCCGTCACCCGACCACACCTGCCCGACACCGTCGAGGGCGGCGGTCAACGAGATCATCGCTCCGGCAGGCAGGGCCAGCGCGATGTTGCCGCCGACGGTGGCGGTCTTCCAGATCTTGAACGAGGCCAACAACGCTGCTGCGCAGCGGGGAAACAATGCGGTGGCCGGCCACGGAGAGGTGTAGCGCGCCAAAGTCTCGATGGTGCAGGTCGCCGCGATCTCGAGCCCGGTCTCGGTGACGGTCAACGGCTCCCAGCCCAGGGCAGTGACATCGACGAGGGTGGCCAAGTGGTCCTGCTTCTCCGAGAACAGCCAGGTACCGCCGGCAAGGACCGCGGTGTCCGCGCGTCCGGGCGGAAGGTCCGCGCGGGAGCCGGGAAGCAGAATGTCGTCGACAGTGCCGAGATCCATGGCCTTCGTTCACCTCGTTCTCGCCGGCAGATCCACCACGCCGGCAGATCGACCACCCGATGTGTCATCTCGAACTGTAGTGAGTATCTGTTACCGATCTTCGGTCGTCCGGCGATACGCCCGAAACTCGGAGGAAACAACCCACACATACTGTTTCTTCCTACGAGCTCAGCTGTTTCGAGCACGCTCAGCGAGGGCCGGGGCCGGGGGAGGAACAGCACAGTGCAGGTCAAGGACTTGCTCGACGCCACGCAGCTCGGCATTCGATTGCTCACCTCCGATCCGGACGCCCTGGGTCGCACGCTGCGATGGACGTACACGACCGACCTGCCGGACCCGTCGCGCTACATCGCGGGTGGCGAACTGGTGATCACCGGCCTCGTGTGGCATCGGACGGCCGCAGACAGCGAGGTGTTCGTCCGGGCCGTCACCGAATCAGGGGCCTCGGCACTGGCCGCCGGTGAAGGGCTGCTCGGTCACATTCCACCGGACCTGGTCGACGCATGCGAGCGGCACGGACTACCCCTGCTCGCGGTACCCGACACCGTCTCGTTCGGTGAGGTGACCGAGTTTCTCGTCGGCCGTGTCACCGGAGATCGCATCGCCTCGCTGAACACCTCGCTCGTCCGGCAACGCCAGCTGCTCACCGCGATCGCGGACGGCAGAGCCCTCGACGAGTTGGCGCTGCACACCTCGAGGGAAACCGGGATGGCGTGTCTGATCTTCACGGCGACCGGACGTCGGCTCGTGGCCGAGGTCTCGGCGTTCTCCGACGCCGACGTGGACACGCTGACCCACGCTGCGCTGTCCTCCGAAAGACTGCCCACGACAACCACTCTCAGTGACGGCGATGTGTACAGCATCTTCGGAATCGGGCCGTCGCTCGTGCAGCGGACCACGCGATGGTTTCTCGCGGTCGCCGGAGACATGGCGACGTTCCCACCCGCCATCGCCGATGCGTTCGGCCAGCTCGCCGCCATCGCCGCGCTCGATCGTGCTCGACGCGAGGAGGGACGGCTGGTCCGACGCGAAATAGCCGACCAGGCAGTGGCGTTGATCGAAGCCGACAGCACCAGACCCGAAGCCCTGACGCGGCTGCGCCAGGCAGGAGTCGACCCGGACCGCTCGCTGGTCGTCGTCAGGGTCGTCCACAGCGGACGGATCGACCTGCGCGAGATGCTGCGTACGGTTCTCAGCGACACTCTGACCTCCTTCGGTGGGGGTTGTGTCGGGTGCAGCACGCACGGGGACATCGTCGCTGTCGTGAACACCGACGATCCGAACTTCACACAGACACTACGAACCCGATTGACTCGCTTGGGTTCCGGCATCGGGCACAGCCGGCTGCTGGTGGGGGTAAGTTCCGAAGCGACCGGGATCACCATCGACGGCGCGCTGCGATCGGCCCGTCACGCACTCGAAGTCAGCAGGCAAGGGTCCAGCCCGGTGACCGTCACCGCGGGGGCCCAGCTGACATCGGCTGTGTCGATGCTCTCGGCTCTGCCGGACGACGTCCGTCGGTCCTTCGTCGAACACGTTCTCGCTCCGCTGCTCGACTACGACCGGCGCACCGATGCCGGACTCACGGACACCCTCCGCGAGTTCCTGGCCACCGGTGGATCGTGGAATCGAACAGCCGAGTCGTTGCACGTCCACCTCAACACCGTGCGGTACCGAATCAAGCGCGTCGAGGAATTGCTGGGCCGCGATCTGAGTTCCACCTCGGACCGGCTCGATGTCTACCTCGCGCTTCAATCCATCCCGCGTTCGTCGGCCACCGGGGCCGCATAGGATCGAACGATGACTGGCTTCACCGGAATACCCTTCGCGGCCCTGGACTTCTACGAGGACCTCGAAGCCGACAACAGCAAGCTCTGGTGGAGCGAGCACAAGGATGTCTACGACAATGCGGTCAAGGGACCGATGACCGCGTTGCTCGCGACACTCGAACCGGAGTTCGGTACTGCCAAGGTCTTCCGCCCCTACCGTGACGTTCGCTTCTCGAAGGACAAAACCCCGTACAAGACCCATCAGGGCGGATTCGTCGCTCGCGGCGACAGCCTGGGCTACTACGTCCAGATCGACCCCGCCGGATTGTTCGTCGCAGGCGGCTTCTACAACTCCTCGACCGACGGCGTTGCCCGCTACCGCCGCACCGTCGACGACGACGTCCGCGGAGCCGAGCTCGAGCGGATATTGGCGACGTTGACCAAGGCCGGATACGAGATCGGCGGCGACAAGCTCAAGACCAAGCCGCGGGGATACGAGCTCGACCACCCGCGCATCGACCTCTTGCGCCACAAGTCACTCACCGCGGGCAAGCATTTCGGCTCACCCGCGTGGCTCGAGACACCCAAGGCCGCGACGAAGGTGCGCGATGCCTGGCGAGCTCTCGCACCGTTGGTGGAGTGGACTGCGGCACTGCACACATGAGCTGAGCGCACTATCCGACGACAGAGTATGTCCGCCAAGCACTTCCAGCGTCCGGGGCATCCTCGCGTTCGACGGTTGCCTGAATCAGACCGTACGGCCGATCGTCCGCGTTGAACACCTCGAGATTGTTCTCGATGCCGAACTTGCCCAGGTCGTAGACGAAGTGATGCTTGTTCGGTGCGGACATGGTGATCTCGGCGATGAACGGATACTTCTCCAGCACCGCCTCGCCCATGGCGTAGAGGGTCTGCTGGAGGGCCAGCGACTGTAGATTGGCGAACCGCTCGATCATCGCCGCCTTCACGCCCGCGTAGACGGCGTCCCACTCGACGTCGGTGGTGGTGTATCGCCACTGCGCTGTCAGCGATGTCGCCATCACCCGGTCGGTCGTGGGCTCGAGAATCGTCAGGTCGTCCTCGAGGAATCCGTGGAACTCCG
This sequence comes from Rhodococcus sp. 15-2388-1-1a, assembly GCF_002259145.1. Taxonomy (NCBI): domain Bacteria; kingdom Bacillati; phylum Actinomycetota; class Actinomycetes; order Mycobacteriales; family Nocardiaceae; genus Rhodococcus; species Rhodococcus sp. 15-2388-1-1a. The sequence continues at coordinate 417,351 of NZ_NPFP01000039.1, forward strand.
AGCCCGTGGACTTGAGGATCACCATCTCCTTGAAGCCGCTGATCACCCACGTCTGCTGCGCGTCACCCTTGCCCTCGACGGTCACCGCCGACGTACGGATCTCCTCACCCTTGCGTGTCCACGTGTGATCGTGCTCGACGCCGTCGATCACCGCCCGAGCCCAGGCGTATTCCTCGAGTTCGATGCGGGCACCGTCGACGGGCTCCACGTCGTCGACGTAGTGACGAGCCAGATCGAGGCCGTAACTCTCCAGGTGCAGTAGGCCCTTGGTCTTGGCGTACGCATAGGCGGTCTGCTTCTGGGTGTCGGTGGGAAGCACATTGGACTGATCGCCCACCAGGTGCGCGGGAGAGAAATCGCCACGCAGAGCGCTCGACACGTTGATGTCATGGATCTCGTGCCGGGGCGAGTCCCGATAGATCCGCACCACGCGGTTCTCCGCCTTGCCGTACTGATTGGATCCGAGGACGATCTTTCCGGTCAGGTCGGTCATGTCAGCTCCCGCGATAGGTCGAATAAGCGAAGGGGGACAACAGCAATGGGACGTGATAGTGAGCATCGGGATCGGCGACGGTGAAGGAGATCGACACTTCGGGGTAGAAGCTCGGTGTCTTCGTCGCCTCGAAGTAGTCGCCGGTGTCGAACGAGAGTCGGTAGATGCCCGGATCGATCGGCCCCGGTACGACTTCCCCGATGCGTCCGTCCCCGTCCGTGGTGGCGGTGGAGATCTCGCCCTTCTCGGGGTGGAACAGCCGCACCCGCATTCCCACCGCGGGTGTTCCCGAGGTGGCGTCGAGTACGTGCGTCGACAGCCCGGTCACTGCTCCGGACCCAGCATGCGGCCGAGGCGAATTCGATTGATCTTGGCCAGTTCCACGCGGAGCACCCGTCTTTCGGTTTCGGCATCGTTGTCGAGCCTCTCCTCGAGGATAGCGAGCAGGTCCTCCGCGGATCTGCCGGTGGCGCACACCAGGTAGACGTGCCCGAACTTCTCCTCGTACGCACGGTTTCCCGCCGCCAACTTCTCGCGTACCTCGGTACCCGCAGTCGTCACCGCAGCCTGCTCACGTTTCGACGACGGGTTGTCGGCCTTACCGCCGATCCGTGGATGGCCGTCGAGCGCGTGGTCGATCTCCGCCTCGGGTAGCTCGGCGAGCACTCGATCTGCTCTGTCCAACAGCAGGTCTCGACTGTCGAAGGGGCGACCCTGGGCCACTCGACGGGCCCAGATCGACGATGCGCAGCACTCGTAGAGAGCATGCATCGCCTGCCGATCACTGAGTCGATTGAACCCGTCGAGCCCTATCCATTCGTGCAGCACATCTCGCTCGCTATCTGAAGTCGTTGATGCGCCCGAACCGCGCGGCGGCGATCGGGTTGGCATCGGCCACGAGATCGTCGAATCGGTAGTTCGCGATCTTGGCAATCTCGATCATCGCGAACGACCGCTCCGCCGACGGTGCGTTCTCGACGCGCGACCACCCGTTGGCCAGGACTCGATCGTAACGCTCCGTCTCCCGTGCACAGATCACCAGCGGGAAGCCGAAGTGCTCGCGGTATTCGGCGGCGAGTTGGACGATGTTGTCGTGCTCGTCCTCCTCCAGGTTGGACAGGCCGACGTGGTCCGCTGCGTTGAGGGTGCCGGTGGCGTCCTCGCTACCGAGATCGGGGTAGCTGTTGATCAGCTCGATCTGTTCCTCGGTGGTGCCGGCCAACAGTGCCTCCTGGAACGCCTCGCGCAGACCGTGTGCATCGGCGAAAGGCCGCTGCTGGTAGGCGCGTTCGACCACCCACGGCGTGCCCTGCACCAAGCCCCCGAACGTGGCAGCGAAGTCCTCGGAGGACATCTCGTTGACCTTGTCGAGGGTGATGCCCTTACCCGGACCACCGGCGACGGCCTGCCCACGATTGCCGATGTGGAAGAACAAGACGTTGAGCACGATTGCCGAGACCGCGCCGAGAACGATGCCACTGCCGAACAACATTTCGAGCCAGGCGGGCACACCCTCGGAGACCGTCGGTTGAATGGTCACGAGCATCGCGAGACCGAGGCTCGTGGCGACGATGATCAGGTTGCGGTGATCGGTGAAGTCCACCTTCGACAGGGTCTGGATTCCGACCACGGCGACGGTCGCGAACAGGGCGAGCGCGGCTCCGCCGAGCACCGGCGGCGGAATGGATGCCACGACGGCTGCCGTCTTGGGTAGCAGGCCCAGAAGAATCATGATGCCGCCTGCCGTGGCCACCACCCAACGGCTGCGCACGCCGGTCAGGCGCACCAGGCCGACGTTCTCGGAGAAGGCCGTGTACGGGAACGAGTTGAACGTACCGCCGATGACGGTGGCCACTCCGTCCGCGCGCAGGGTTGCTGCGATGTCGTCCTTCTTGATGCGCTTGCCGACGATCTCACCCGTCGCGTACACACTGCCGGTGGTTTCCACGGCGATGATCAGCATGACGACGATCATCGAAATGATCGCGATGACACTGAATTTGGGCACACCGAACAGGAAGGGCTGCGTGAAGCCGATCCAGGACGCGTCGGAGGTGCCGTCGAAGTTCATGTCTCCCAACGCGAATGCGACGGCGCTGCCGATCACCAGGCCCAGAAGCACGGCGATGGTGGCCATGAAGCCCTTGAAGAATCGTTGGATCAGCACGATGATCAGCAGCGTGCCGATCGCGTACGCCATCCACCGTCCGTTTGTCGGATCCTGTTCGTGAGTAGCAGGATTGGTCACCGCATCGTTGACGGCGACCGGGAGCAACGCCACACCGATGATCGTGATGACGGTGCCGGTCACCACCGGTGGGAAGAAGCGCAGCAGCCTACTGAAGTACGGTGCCATGAAGAACGTGACGAGCCCGGCGACGATGACGGCACCGTAGACGTACAGCAACCCCTCGGTGCCGCCGCCGTTCGCCATCGCGATCGCGATCACCGGAGAGACACCGGCGAACGTCACGCCCTGCAGGAGCGGCAGACGGACACCGATCTTCCAGAATCCGACCGATTGAATGATCGACGCGATGCCGCAGGTGAACAGATCCGCATTGATCAGGTGAATCAACTGCTCGTTGGTCAGTCCGATCGCGCTGCCGATGATGATCGGCACCAAGACAGCGCCTGCGTAGAACGCGACGACATGTTGAAACCCGTAGGCGGCAAGTTTCGGAACGGGGAGCACTTCGTCGACAGGATGGACACGTTTGCGTGTGGTGGGCTTGACGGACATGGGTGGGCACCTCGCGGAAGCAACAGGGCAGGATTCCTGCGACGCTGCAGGAGAAGTGCACTAAGAATCAGCCATCACGCCTATCCTCGCTAGTCGAGCGAGCACAAACTTCGGGGCGGACTCGACGTGGACGTTGTGCGAACATCCAAGACTCCACCCACCAGTGAAAGGAGCGACCGTGTCGGACCTTGCCGTCGGAGTGCTACTCGCCGCCGGTGCCGGAACGCGATACGGATCGCCCAAAGTGCTCGCCCACGACGGGCTGTGGCTGAGGACGGCGGTGCAGGCATTGCGCGACGGCGGCTGTGATCGCGTGGTCGTGGTGCTGGGCGCGGCGGATGCGCCCGTGCCCGACGGCGTGATCGCGGTGCACACACCCGACTGGCACCAGGGCATGAGCGCCTCCTTCATCACCGGGCTGTCGGCGGCATCGGACGCGGAGTACGCGGTGGTGCACGTGGTCGATACGCCGGACGTGGGACCCGAGGTGGTGCAGGCAGTACTCGCCGCAGCGCGGGAAACAGGTCTTGCCAGGGCCGTGTTCGACGGCCGTCCCGGACATCCGGTCGTTCTGGCGCGTCGACATGTCGACGCAGCCGTGGCATCGGCGTCGGGAGACGCCGGTGCCCGGGACTTCCTGCGGGGAAGAGACGACGTGATTGCCGTCGAATGTTCGCAATGGGCAACGGGAATCGACCACGACTATCGGTGAGCGGCACCGTCGGCGGTAGCGTGAAAGTCATGGAGCGGCGCATTCCCGATCGCACAGTGGATGCCATCCGCGCCGCGGTCGTGCTCGAAGACTTGATCGGCGAGCGGACGCCACTCGTCCGCACGGGACTGGACTCGATGAAGGCCCTGTGTCCGGTGCACGGTGAGCGGACACCCAGTCTGCATGTGCGACCGAGCCGGCAACGTTTTCACTGTTTCGGGTGCGGAGCAGGAGGCGACGTGTTCGATTTCATCCAGGCGGTCGACGGGGTCAGCAGGATCGAATCGGTCGAACTTCTGGCGAACCGAGTCGGCCTCGTCATCGACTTCGAGGATCGGGGCCAGTAGAAGCGTCCCCGCGGGGACGCTTCCGTCCGAGAATTCGGGCGGCAACGGCGTCGATCATGCCGTCGAACTGGTGACCACCGGTTGGTAACTCGATCACTGTCGCCGACGGGAGAGCCGTCGAGTTCAGCGCGAGGTGAGAAACGGGAACTACGTCGTCGTCCCGGCAGTGGACAAGCGTCAGGTCGGTCTCGGGTTCCGGGTCGGTGAACGCGTAGTCGGCGACGTCCCACCCACACGGAGTCCAGTCCGGCATCGCCAGCAGAGTGGCCTGCATGGGCCATCGGCGGCGATGTTCTGCCAGGACCCTGACGAGGATCGATGCGCCGAAGGAATGCGCCACCACCGAATCCTCCGGTCCGAGCCGGTCCAGGTGTTGCCGAACCGGTCCGGCCCAGTCCTCGAAACCCATGGCGGTGTCGGACAGCTCCGGCATCCGAACGTCGAGACGCAGAGCCCTGGCCAGCCCGTGCGCCAGCTCCGCGTCGTCGAAAAATCTGCCGGCACCGTGAACGAACAGAAGTCGACCGACCATGCTGGGGTCCTTTCCGCGGCAATGCTGTCATCGGAGAAGACCGAATCGCGGTCGTGAAATCACCGGTTGACTCGGATTCGGGCGCCGTGCAAGCACCGACCACGGAGGCCGCGGAGTGTATTTCCGCGACCCGACCGGGCACTTCTTCGAGATGCTGACGCACTCGTACTTGCCGACGCCGGGTGAGCCGGTACCGTAGCCACTGTGGCCGAGCACCAGCATGTTTCGATGACGAGAGCCGCCTACGACACCGTTGCCGAGAGCTACGCAGACATCGTTCGCGACGAACTCGACGGCCGACATCTCGAGCACGGATTGTTGGCTACGTTCGCAGCCCGGGTTACGAGCGGACAGGTGCTGGAGGTGGGGTGTGGATCCGGCCGCATCACCGAGCAGCTGTACCGCCTCGGCCTCGACGTAGCGGGGATGGATTTGTCGCCCAACATGATCGAGGTCGCTCGGCGCGAACATCCGCACCTGCGATTCGGTGTCGGGTCGATGGAGGCACTGGACGCGGGGGAGAGTTCCGTTGCCGGGATCGTCGCCTGGTACTCGATCATCCACACTCCTCCCACGCAGCTGCCTGCGGTGTTCGCCGAACTGCATCGAGCGCTGACGCCGAACGGTCCACTGCTACTGGCGTTTCAAGCCGGCAACGAGCGAGTGCGACTCGAACATGTTTATGGACACTCGGTCTCGTACGACGCGTACCGACTCGACCCCGACGCGGTCGCGGGCATGCTCGTCGAGGCCGACTTCGAGGTGGACGTGCGCGTGCATCGTGCTCCGATGGGATACGAGTCGACATCGCAGGCATTTCTGATAGCACGTAAAAGGAACACCATCGGACCCGACGACCGGTAGCGTCGGTCGGGCGAAAGGTGGCTGTCGATGTCGATCACGGTGACCCACACGTCGGCCGCAGTGCTGTCCGTTCTGGTCGGAGCAGTGGTTCTGTTCGCCCGCAAAGGCACCGTTTTTCATCGGGCGTGTGGACGCACGTACGTCGTAGCGATTCTGGTGATGATCGTGGCGTCCTTCTTCGTCACCGAGATCGGTGACGGATGGAGCGTGTTCCACGCGGTCTCGATCCTGACAGCCGCGCTGGTGCTGTTCGGCTGGTGCCAGCCCTTGTTCGGGCGCTCTCGTACGGGTTGGGTGCGGCGGCACATGCTGTCGATGCAACTGTCCTATCTGGTGCTGATCGTGACCGGAACGGCCCAGTTCTTCGACCGTCTGCCTCTACCGAACGACGCACTCAACGCCATCGTCTTTCTGCAGTTGCCCCTGATGGTCGGGATCGTGGCTATCGTCCGACGTAGTCGACGACCGACCGGCTTCCACGATTCGCTACCGTCGTCTCCGTGATTCTCGGACCGAACGATGCAGTGTCCCGTCGCCCCGCGAGGATCGTCGTTGCTGGGACATCCGGTTCCGGGAAAACGACGCTGTCTGCCCGTCTCGGATCGATTCTGGGAATCGAACACATCGAGATCGACAGCCTCTATCACGGGCCGAATTGGACGCCGCGTGCGACGTTCGAGTCCGACGTGGAGGAGTTCATCGCACGCCCGTCGTGGGTCACCGAGTGGCAGTACGGCGTTGTGCGCGATCGCCTCGCAGATCGTGCGGATCTGCTCTTGTGGCTCGACTTGCCACGTCGAACAGTCATGCGGCAGGTGATGTTTCGGACGCTACGCCGCAGACTCGGTAGGCGCGAGCTGTGGAACGGCAACTTCGAACCGTCACTGCACCGCATCTTCTTCGACCGCGACCACGTCGTTCGATGGGCATGGAACACGTACCGGTCGACTGCCGAGCGAGTGCAGCGACTGAGTGTGCGCCGCCCGGAGCTGACGATCGTTCGCTTCCGTTCGCATAGGGACGTGGACGCGTGGATTGCGCACCAGCTGATTCCTCTGACCCGATAACTGTCGTCAGCAGCCCAATTGTGTTGCGAAAGAATCGATCGAGTCGGCGCTGTGAGTCCAGTCGGATTCCGCGGCGAGGTCGGTGGTCTGACTCGGCCCGTGTTCGAGCGGACGGGCGACGAATGCCGTTGCGAAGCCGCAGTCGGCAGCGGCAGCGAGGTCACTGTTGTGTGCGGCGACCATCATGCATTCGCTCGGCTCGAGACCCAGAATGTCCGCGGTGCGGAGATACGCGTCGGGCAGGGGCTTGTACGTCTGTACCGGTTCTGCGCCGAGGATCGCGTCCCATGGCAGTCCGGCATTCTTGGCCATGTCCAACAGCAACGAGATGTTGCCGTTGGAGAGCGGGGCGATGATGAAATCGGTACGCAGTCGCGTGAGCCCTGGCACCGAGTCCGGCCACGGATCCAATCGATGCCACGCGTGATTCAAGGACGCGACATCACTCTCGTCGAGCCTAATGTCGAACTCCGACAGTACGACTCGAAGCGACTCGAGATGGAGTACATCGAGCCGGGTGAACGGTCGACTGCCCGATCGAACCTGTTCCATCGCCGGTTGATACAGGCTGCGCCAGCGGTCGGCGAATGCATGACTGTCGACGTCGGGACCACACACGGATTCGACCTCGCGGGCCACGCTGGTGCGCCAATCGACCACTGTGCCGAACACATCGAACAGAAGCGCCTTCAACGATCCCTCTTCTTTTTCTTCTTTTTCTCGTCCTTGGAATGGCCGCCTGCCGACAGCAGCGCACCCGCCAGTGGAATGAGAAGGAAGAAGAGCCACTTCTGATCGAAGTCGGTGAGGAAGAACAATGCCAGTGAACCGAAGATGACCAGGGGCATCACCACTGCGCGCCAATCGATTCCGGCACCGCCCTCGGTCGGTGCCGGAGACTTCCCGAGCTGGGCGGGCGTGTGCGACGTCGAAGCAGCGGGGAGATCGACGAAGACCTTGTCGATCTCCCCACGCGTCGTCGCCGACGCAACGACGGCGCTGCGCTCGTCGAATTCGGGCACAGTCAGCCGACCCTCACTGAAGTGCAGACTCAGTGCCTCGAGGGCCTTCTCCCGATCGGCCGTACCGATCCGAATTTCCGGAAGCTCGGACATCGCTACGTCATTTGATCTCTGCGAGGACGGTGCCTTGGGTGATGGCGTCGCCTGCGGTGACGGTCAGGCCGGTGATGGTGCCTGCTTTGTGGGCGTTGACGGGGTTTTCCATTTTCATCGCTTCGAGGACGGCGATGAGGTCACCGGCGTCGACGGTTTGGCCTTCGTCGACGGCGACTTTGACCACGGTGCCCTGCATCGGTGCGGTCACCGAGTCTCCGGATGCCGCTCCTGCTCCGGCTCCGCCGCGGGTGCGGGCTTTGGGTTTGCGGCGCACCGCTCCTGCAGGTCCGCCGCCGTTACCGCCGAGGGACAGTTCCCCGGGCAGGGACACCTCGACACGGCGGCCGCCGACCTCGACGACCACGGACTGCCTCGGCAGGACCTCGTCCTCGTCGATGGGTTGCCCGGCGGTGAACGGGGGGACCTGGTTGTCCCATTCGGTTTCGATCCAGCGGGTGTGCACCGAGAACGACTCCCCGTCGCCGATGAACGCCGGATCGGAGACCACGGCGGCATGGAACGGAATCACCGTGGCAAGTCCTTCGACGGTGAACTCCGCGAGCGCCCGACGCGACCGCGCGAGCGCTTCCTCGCGGGTCGCTCCGGTGACGATGAGCTTGGCGAGCATCGAGTCGAACTGGCCTCCGATCACACTGCCGGATTCGACACCGGAATCGACGCGAACACCGGGTCCCGACGGGGCGGTGAAGGTGGTGACCGGTCCGGGGGCGGGCAGGAAGCCGCGTCCGGCGTCTTCGCCGTTGATCCGGAACTCGAACGAGTGGCCTCGCGGCTCGGGGTCTTCGGTGATGGACAGTTCTTCGCCGTTGGCGATGCGGAACTGCTGCAGCACCAGGTCGATGCCGGAGGTTTCCTCGGTGACGGGATGCTCGACCTGCAGGCGGGTGTTGACCTCCAAGAAGCTCACGAGCCCGTCCTGGCCGACGAGGTACTCCACCGTGCCGGCACCGTAGTAGCCGGCTTCGAGGCAGATGGCCTTCGCCGACGAATGGATCTCCTTGCGTTGGGCGTCGGTGAGGAACGGGGCCGGTGCTTCCTCGACGAGTTTCTGGAAGCGGCGTTGCAGGGAGCAGTCGCGGGTGCCGGCGACGACGACGTTGCCGTGGGTGTCGGCGATGACCTGCGCTTCGACGTGGCGCGGCTTGTCGAGGTACCGCTCGACGAAGCATTCCCCGCGCCCGAACGCGGCGACGGCTTCGCGGGTGGCGGAGTCGAACAGTTCGGGGATTTCCTCGCGGGTGCGGGCCACTTTCATGCCGCGGCCGCCGCCACCGAACGCGGCCTTGATCGCGATCGGCAGACCGTGTTCGTCGGCGAAGGCGAGGATCTCGTCGGCGTCCTTGACCGGCTCGGACGTGCCGGGGACCGAGGGAGCTTTGGCGCGGGCGGCGATGTGGCGGGCGGTGACCTTGTCGCCGAGGTCGCGGATCGACTGCGGGGACGGGCCGATCCAGATCAGGCCGGCATCGATCACGGCCTGCGCGAACTCGGCGTTCTCGGAGAGGAATCCGTAGCCGGGGTGGATGGCGTCGGCCCCGGACTTGGCGGCGGCGTCGAGGATCTTGTCGATCACCAGATACGACTCCGCCGAGGTCTGCCCGCCGAGCGCGAACGCTTCGTCGGCAAGGCGTACGAACGGGGCATCGGCATCGGGCTCGGCATACACAGCGACACTGGCCAACCCGGCATCGGCGGCCGCCCGGATCACCCGCACCGCGATCTCACCACGATTGGCGACAAGAACCTTGGTGATCTGAGCACTGGCATGGCTGGGCACTGAGCCTCCTACAGATGTATTTCTCGCGTGCTTCGTTACGAACGTCACGTCGGAGTCTAAGCACCGGCGCTGTCATCGCTGCAATCGGTCCGCACAGCTGCAGCGGATCGGCGGCGAGCCGCAGTGAGCTACTGATTGGTAGCGATCTGTCCGGTGTCGGTATGTCCGATTTCGGATCGGTCGTCGTCCGCACGAGGGATTCGAGCGGTGCCGGTGTCCGCCACATCGGTCAACAGCTTCCGGAAGGCACCTATGTACTCGTGAACCCGCGCGGTCGCCTGCTCGGTGTTTGGATAGCGAGCCGCGATGTTGATTCCCTGCGGAGTTCGGTTGATCCAGATGTACACGTCGTGCTGGTACTGCTTGCTGCGCAGCGCTCGGGCGTTCCAGTCCGGCCAGTGTTCGGCGGCAGGCGCGAACCGTACATCCATGAACGAGACGACGAAACGCGGGCGGGCGGAATAACCGAGAGTGGTGAACACACGATCGAGAGGAACGCGGGCGATCGGTTTGGTCTTCTTCACCTCGGCCGAGGCCGCCGCGACCACCGAGCCGAACGAATCCGCACCGGCGATGTCGAAAGAGATAGGACACAGTCCGACGAACCAGCCCAGTGCGGAGGCCCACTGGGGCTCGTCGCGAGTGTGGACCGGAGTCACCGTGCGAAAACGAGTGCCGCCGCCCAGTTCGGAGCCGGTGAGGGCGAGCACTGCGAGCAACCCGGCGAACAGGCTGTGTCCGGTCTTGCGGCACGCGACCGAGAACGAGTCGGCTTGATCGGGATCGAGCACCCACGCGGACAATCCGCCCTGCGGCAGATCGTCCGGGCTCGGATCGCCGATGTCGAGTGGAAAGGCCGGTAGCTCACCTTCGCCGTCGAAGAGGAAATCCCGCCATATCCTCACTGCGTCGTGCGAGTGCTCCAGCTCTGCGTTCCTCTCGCGTTCGGAGGACCCGAAGTCGAGGTAGCTGCCGGCCTCGAACAGGCCGGCAGGCGCGCCACCGAGTTCTTCTCCGTACAGCGCAGCAATCTCGTGGGCGACCAGAACCGTGGACAGACCGTCGATGATCGAGTGATCCGCTGCGAAGAACACGGTGACCGGACGCGTCTCGTCCACCGGTTCGAGAGTCACGAATGCGTAGGCGGGCCAGATCAGCGGTGAGGTGAACTCGTCGAACAGATACTGCAGATGCTCGAACACCTCGCTCGATTGCGCGCACCGTTCCTGCTCGACCTGCCAGATGTCGATGGCACCCTGCGCGGCCGTCACCCGCGTCATCTCGCCCGTCACCTCGTCGATCGACGCGCTCGAACGCATCGCCTCGTGCCGGTCGATCCAGTTCAGAACTGCCTGGCGAAACGCCGGCTTGTTCAGGGGGCCTGCGATCTCGAAGGCCGCACCGAGCCATGATTCACGACCGCGACGAGGACTGCTCAGGCTCGTACGAAGGTGCGCCTCGTGGACGTAGGACGTCGGCCTGGCGTCGGGATGCCACCCTGCGGCCTCGGGAGTGCGGGCCTGCGGGCCGACGCTGGGTATCCACTCGGTGAGCGTGCCCGCGGGAACCGCGTAGTCCGCCAACTCCGTGAACTCCATATCGGCAGCAACCAACCTTCGTCGTACGCATCGGGGGGGACAGGGCCCTTGCGGCCCTGCCGCGGAGTCTAACGACGACCCGTTGTATCGATCAAGACGACGGCGCGCTACCGGCGCCGTCGCCCGTCAACGCAGGTGACGCTTGATCCGCGCCAACATCGCCGACATTCCGCGCAGTCGCAACGGACTGACCGCGTCGCTCAGCCCGAGAGCCGAGTAGAAGTCGTCCGGTACGTCGAGGATCTCCTGAGCGCCGAGACCGTCGAGACCCTGCGCCAGGATCGAGGCGAATCCCCGCGTGGTCGGAGCTTCCGGCGGGGCGCTGAAGTACAGCCGGACCCGCGCCGGATCGCCTGCATCCACCGACAGGAACAAGGGAGACTGGCACTCCGGCACCGGTTCCATCGCGTCCTGCGCAAGGTGGTCCGGCAGTGGAGGCAGTTCGCGACTGAACTCCAGCAGTAGCTGCAGCTTGTCCTGACCCTCCACCGCTGCGAAGTCTTCGACGATCTCGGCCAGGGATTCCGGCAGGGCGCTCATCGAGCGGCCGGAGCCGATCCGGGCTCCTCGCCCTTGGCGATCGGAACGCGAACGGCGTTGCCCCATTCGGTCCACGAGCCGTCGTAGTTGCGAACCGACTGGTACCCGAGCAGATGGGTCAACACGAACCAGGTGTGGCTCGAACGCTCACCGATGCGGCAGTACGCGATCACGTCGTCGGTGGCGGAGGTGTCGGAGTAGATCTCGTCCAGCTCGGCCCGAGAACGGAAGCGTCCGTCCGGTGCGGCTGCCTTGGCCCAGGGAATGCTCACGGCGGTGGGGATATGACCTCCGCGCAATGCACCTTCCTCCGGGTAGTCCGGCATGTGGGTGCGCTCGCCGGTGTACTCGGCGGGGGAGCGAACGTCGATCAACGGCACCGTTCCGAGCGAGCCGAGGACGTCGGAGGCGAACGCGCGGATGGGCGCGTCGTCGCGTTCGATCACCGGGTAGTCGGTTGCGGGGAACTCGGGCACGTCGAGGGTGGTGTCGCGGTTCTCCGACAGCCAGGCGTCGCGACCGCCGTCGAGGAGACGGACGTCCTGATGTCCGAACAGAGTGAAGACCCACAGTGCGTACGCGGCCCACCAGTTGCTCTTGTCGCCGTACACGACGATGGTGTCTTCTCTGGAGATGCCTTTGCGGCTCATCAGCTTCGAGAACTGCTCGCCGTCGATGTAGTCGCGGGTGACCGGATCGTTGAGGTCGAGATGCCAATCGATCTTGACCGCGCCGGGAATGTGGCCGACGTCGTAGAGCAACACGTCCTCATCGGATTCGACGACGCGAAGGCCGGGGGTACCGAGATGAGCGGACAGCCATTCGGTCGATACGAGACGATCCGGATGCGCGTAGTCGGCGAACGTTGCGTTGGAATCGGTTGGTACAGGCACGTATCGGCTCCTACGGAAGATATTCGGCTGGCGGCCCGCCCGGGGGTGAACGGTCTGCACTGTCGATCCTATGCGGAACCTCTGTCGCGGGGCGGGAGTGGAGCCTGCGGAATGGGTTTGTCAGAGCGTCAGTGCAGCGTTCTCGGCCTTCGCTGCCGAGGTCCGCATGAGAGCGACGAGTTCCGCGGTGAACGCATCCATCACCGAGTGTGCCGTTGCAGTGTCGGGGAATCGTGACCGCAGTGCCAGGCCCGATGCGGTGCGGGAGACCCAGAACTGCGCGTCGTCGGACACCGTGGCATTGCTGATGTGGTGTGCATCGGTTCGGTCGAAGCGTTCGTGGCCACCGATCTTGGTGTAGTCGATGTAGGACACCATGAACACGTCTCGACGCGACAGGGTGAACGCGTCACCGAGGTTGTTCAGTACCTGGGGGATCGGAACGCCGCTCAACGGTAGTGCCGCGCGAAACGCGGTGTGGGCCGCGGTGATCGTGTCGGCGAGGTCGCGTTCGACCTCCACGGTCATGGGAGCGTTGGTGGTGAACCAGCCCAGTGCACGCGAGAATTGCTGCTGATGGCGGGTGTGCAACGGGAACAGGAACGGCACGCGGCTCGGTCCGCCGATGCCGGCGCAGGCCTGTGCGATCGCAGCGACGACACCGGCGAACATTCCGGCTCCGGAACGGGCGCAGAGCTGCTCGAAGTCGAGGGTGTGCTGCGCGTCGAGCAAGCGGGTGACAGTCGTTGCCTGAGGCGCGGTTTCACCTTCGGCGACGCCGAGGTCGAGTGGGAAACGCGGTGTGGTGCCCCCGCACTCGGTGAGAAAGTTCGACCACCGCACCATGCGCTCGTCCGTGGCATCGACGAGCGGCCGGGTTGCTTCGACGCGGCAGTATTCGACGAACCCACCGACCGGAGGCAGGTCCGTCTCCGGGTTCGGCGGGCAGCGGCGGTAGGCGTCGTACAGGGTGTGGATCTCGTCGACAACGACTGCGATCGACATGGCGTCGACGTTGGAGTGGTCGAAGGCGCACAGGATCGTCGAGGTATCCGGCCGATCGATTCCGAAGCAGGTGTACGACGGGAATCGTCGTGCATCGCAATGTAGTTCGAGCGTGCTTCGGAGGTGATTCCGGAGCGTCGACGCCGACGAGAAGGCGGTTCGAGTGGATTGCCTCATCTCGACTGCACCCGGTTCGTAGAGCGTTCTCGCTACTCCGTCCACCCCGCGAACGAAGGAACTGCGCAGAGTGTCGTGGCGGTCGATCAGGTGCTCGAAGGCCCACCCGAGTGCTCGGGTATCGAGGTTGCCCTGCACTTCGAAGGCTCCGGCTATCCAGACACGCTCGGCCTCGTCCAGATCACCGAGGTGGAACTGCTGGTTGAACGACGGCGGAACCGGTGACGGCTGTGGATTCCCGGTGACGACGGCGGTGAACTCGACGACTGCACCCGCGCGTGGGGTGTACTCAGTGATCGAGGTGACCCGCACCGGCCGCCTCCTGAACGAGATCGCCGGGCGTCAGGCTGTAATCACCTTCGCGAGCAATGGTTTCCAGGACGTGTGCCAGATGATCGTGGTACCGCTTCACCGCTGCGGCGGCAACGTCGGTGTCGGGGGTCTGGGCCACCAGATACAGGTGTTCACCGTCTCGGTTGATCCACATCGACGCGTTCGAAGTCGAACCCTCGCCGGTGAAATGTTCGGCGCGTGTGTCCGCATCTCGCCCGACGCCGGGGAACCAGCGAAAGTCGATGTACGAGAGCATGTTCGGACTCACTGCCAACTCGCTACCGAGAGTGCCGTCGGCGGCCAGAGCGCCCAGTACGGCGTGCACCGGGGCCTCCGCGATCTGCTTGGCCTGCTCGAATCCTCGGTGGGCTGCGGCCGCGACGTCGGAGAACCTGTCGTTTCCTGCCACCTCGAACGCGACCGGAGCGAAATTGACGAACCACCCCTGGGATTGTCCGTAGTCACCGTGGTGCCGGGTACTGAGCACGGTGATCCCGAAGTAGTCGGTGGTTCCGGCCAATTCGAAGTCGGTGATCCCGACGGCGGCGAAGATGCCGCTGCTCATCCGGGCCCCGGCGGCCTTGCATGCGGCGTCGAATGCAGCAGTCGGTTCCTTGCTCAACAGGTGGCGTTCGACGATGCGAACCGGAGCTTTCTCGCCGGGCGCGAGTCCGAGGCCGAGTGGGAACCGAGGCATGCGGCCGTCGTGTCGGGTGAAAATGTCTCGCCAGGCCGCGATTTCGGGAGAATCGGCCGTGAACGTCGCGGCGCGAGCCCGCTCGTCGGCGGCGTAGGTCAGATGGCTACCTGCCTGTGCGGGAGCCGGTACGTCCGCGCCGGTCTCGAGTGCGTACAGATCGGCCAACTCGCTGATCACCAACGCCTGCGAGCCACCGTCGGTGAATGCGTGATCTGCGCCGTAGTACAAGGTGAAGCTGCCGGGCCTGGCCACGACACCGACGACGAATCCGGGCCAGACGTCGGCCGTTGCCTCGGACGAGAAGCGCCCACGTACGTAGCGTTGGAATTCGTCGTCGTCCGTGGTTTCTCCGGCGTCGGTCACCTCGAACGCTGCGACCTCGGGTGGGGCGAGACGCCGAACGACGTCGTTTCCCTCGACCTCGAACCAGCATCGAAGACCCTCGTGGCGCAATACGTAGGCGGCCAGTGCGCGGCTCATCGCATCGGTGTCCACGTCACCGTCGATCTCGGTTGCTACCCCGGTGTACGCGGTATGAAGGTCGCCGCGTTCGCGGGCCGCCCACGCAGCCTTGAGATGGTCCTCCTGGAGGAACGAGGCAGGAGTCGAATCGACAGGTGCCGCTTCGGCACTCGCCCGGGCCGCCGAAGTGGGGTGCCACTCCAACAGCCGGCCGGGAGCGGGATTCCATCTACCCATGGCGGTGATGATCATCGTCGCTTCATCCTCCTCGATACGGGCCGCGGGCCGATTCCATCGCTCACTCTGCGGCGACTGTCACCGACCGAGCGGCCGACGTGAGCACCGTATCGGTACCGCGGTCGGAGTCGATCACTGCCGTCAACACCGCGACGAACTCGGTGATGAAACGGTGGACGTTGGTGGATGCGACGTCCGAGCTGGGGAATCGTGCGGAGATGTTGAGCCCTTGCAGCGTCCGGTTGACCCAGAAGTAGACCTCGTCGTCGGCGTGGCAGTTGCTCCGCAGAGCCCTACCCTTGCGGTCCTGCCACTGCTCGGCGTCCGGGAGGAATCGAAGATCGATGTAGGACACCACGAATCGGGGAATTTCCGTCGACTCGAGGATCTGGGCGATCTTGGAGTACGGCATCCGGGCCAACCCCTTGTTGGCTGCGCCTGCAGTCGCCGCGGCCTCGAGCGCCTCCCCGAACGTGCGTGCGTTGTCGAGCTGAATCTCCATCGGCAGAATTCCGACGTACCAGCCGACTGCCGCGGCCCACTTCTGTTCGTCCCTGGTGTGCATCGGCATCACGGTGCGCAACGTCGTGCGGCCGGACAGGCGGACGTTCGTCAGCGCCAGAGCGGCGAGTATTCCGGCCTGCATGTTGTACCCGCCTGCGCGGCATGCGGTGTTGAAGGCGTCCGATTGATCGGAGGTCAGCAGCCAGGACGAGATGCTGCTCTGCGCGGCCGGGTCGGTGTCGGTGAGCGCGCGGTCGACCGACACCGGAAGCGGAAACGCGGGAAAGCGTCCGTCCTCGACTGCCAGGAAGTCCTGCCACGTCCGTACGGCGCTGTGGTCACCGGTCAGCGTCTCGCCGAGGGTCCTCTCGGACTGGCTGAAGTCGACGTAGCTGCCTACCTCGGGCAACTCCGGGTCGATGCCTTCGAGGGCGTGTGCGTAGAGCCGGTCGATCTCGTTGATGGCATAGATCTGGCTGTAGGCGTCCATCACCGAATGGTCGGCGGCGAACGCGAGCAGGAACGACTCTCCTGGACCGTTCGAGAGAGCGCGTGAGGCATCGTCCGGTTCGATGGTGGCGAGGACGAAGTGCGGCCATGCGGTCGGGGACACGGTTTCGCCGAACCAGGAGTGCAGATGGCTGAAGACCTGAGTCTCGGTCCGGGGTTCGGTGTGCGCCCGGTCGATCACCTGCACCGCATCTGTCGGTGCGGTGTAGCGCAGCCAGGAACCGGATTCCTCGTCGCGCCGAACCTTTGTGCGAAATGCCTCGTGACGGCCTATGTATGCGGTGATCGTTGCGCGCACCGCCTCGACGTCGTAGCGGCGATGAATCTCGAACACCGTGCCGATCCACGAGCCCGGTGCGCTGCGCTCGCAATGGTCCTGGTGTGTGAACGACAGCCCACGGGGGTCCGGTGCCCAACGGTCGTCGTCGACGCGGGGGACCCACTCGGTCAGGCGACCGGCGGGGAGGGGGTAGTCGGCGAGTTCGGTGTATTCCATGGGAGTCCTCTTCCGTTCCGGGCTCGGTCAGCGGTGTGCGGCGTCGGTTCGTATTCGCACGTTCGATTACGGTCGAGTCGATCGTGTAAACCTGTCAGCGGTGCTCGTGCAGCGGACCGGTCGTTTATCTGCTTGCTGTTGGATTGCTGCTTTCCGCATTGAAAGAACAACGTCATTGCCGTCGACCCGAAGTGAGTTCAGCACACACGATAGGGCGTAAGTGAAATTATTTCGCGACGCGTAAAAGTAATTCTTCTCACTGCCGAACGTCTTGACCCACCGGGCTCCGATCAGCAGTCGGCGGTGTGTCCGATTGTCGTATCCTACGATCGGATCACTGATTTTGCTGGTCATAGTGATGACAGATCACAGTCGGAGTGTGGTGCGATCGGTGTCGGAGGTCCACACACGACCCACGCCACTGAACGGCCCGAACATGGTGCGGGACACAATCGGGACCCTTTTCTGTGCATCCGACCCCTTTTCCGTACATGTATTGCCGAATGTGAATGCATTGATGGTGGCGAATTGACACCACCGCCCCTGTTTCCTCGATGTAGTAGGTTCGGCGCGTGACTCGAATTGGATTTGCCGATCACCTATTCTTGCGAATGCATCACGGCATCGGATATCCCGTCTACAACCAGTTCCTGTGGTGGTTCGACGAATCCGTCCAGCGAGTGGACCTGGAAAAACTACGGGACAACCTGTCCGACGGTCTGCTCGCGCGCCGAGTGGTCGCGTCGACGGTGCCTACTGCCCGCGATCGATGGGTGGCATCGAACGTCTCCCATTCACTGGATTTTCATCCAGACTTCATCGAATCCACCGAAGTGTCGGCCTGGGCCGACGGTCGCATCGATCGAGACATCGATCCCGAGACCGGTCTCGGTTGGCGGCTGTCGGCGGCACCGTTGACGAACGGTGGGACGGTGCTGTCGTTGGTCGCTTCGCACATGGTCGCCGACGGCGGCGCTCTGATCGCCGCGTTCGTTGCTGCGAATTCTCCGTCCGAACAATCTCGGCCGGTTCCGAGCGCGGGCGGCATCGCGGCCATCGCCTCGGACCTGCGAGACGCCGCGGACCAGGTGCGGTCCGTTGCAGGCTGGTTGGTGAACACCGCTGCGTCCGCGCTCCCGATTCCCGCCCGATCCGGTCCGGACGCAGCTGTCCCGCGCTCGCGGCCGACTCGCTCGCAGCTGACGGCCGGGGCGGTGGACGCCGCCTGGGTATCGCCTCACGCGGTGGCGGAGGTGGATGCAGGTGCCTGGAAGGCAGCCGCCCAGCGATGGGGTGGCACGTCGAATTCCCTGTTCATAGCGGTCCTCACGGCGGCCTCGTTGCAGGCCGGGCGAGCCTCGATCGGAGACTCGGTGCAGTGGTCGTTGCCGGTCAGTGACCGCACCGTCGACGACACTCGATCCAACGCCACCAAGATCGTCAAGATCGAGGTCCCCGTCACCGACGCGGCCGACCGCGATCTGTCGACGATCCGGGCAGCCAGCAAGGCGGCGTTCACCGCCTTCGCCGCGAGGCAGGCTGCCGGTCTACCACCCGCAGGCATCTCGCAGGCTCTCGTGCAGATGCTGCCCGACGCCGTGGTCGCGCGAGTTCCGCAACCGCGTGACGGCGCGGAAGGACTGGCCTCGAACCTGGGTGTTCTGCCCGAGGTCTTCACCACGGTGGCCGGCATTCGAGCTCGGGCCGTGTCGGGCAGAGCGACCTTCGCGGGTGCCGACGCCGCGTTCGCGCGATCGTTGGACGGTGGCCTGACTGCGTGGGTATGCGAGACGGACGCGAGCGTCACCGTGACCGTCCACGCCATGGATCCCGATCGATTCGTCGATGACCAGGCGCTGCGTGACCACCTGGCGGAGGCCCTGGATCGTTGGGAACTGACCGCGCGCTTCTGGTGAGTGCCTCAGCGGTTCCGCGCAGCCGCCTCGGTGATGTCGGCAGCTGCGGCCACCGCTGTTGCGGTCGGGGCAACGGCGTCTGCGAGTCGGCGTGCCGCCTGCCTGGCACGGTCGGTAGTGATATCGGCAATGCCTTGCTGCAGAACGGATTCGGTCAACGTCGAGAACTTCGTGCTGGTTCCGGCTCCGATCCGGCGCAGCGCGGCTCCCCAGAACGGCTGATCGGCGCTGAACCAGCAGGCGAGTGTCGGCAGTCCGGCCCGCGCCGTTGCAGCCGTCGTACCCGCGCCACCGTGGTGGACCGCAGCCAGGCATCGCGGGAGAATGCTCGTGTGATCGACTGATTCGACGATCATGATGTTCGAGTTCGACTGGGCAGCAACAGAATCGGCACCGACCAGGTCGCTCCAGCCGGCACAGACGAGAGCGCGCACGCCCAGCCGTCCGGTCACGTTCTCGATCATGCGCAACAGTGCCGTCGGATCGGGCACGGGCATACTGCCGAATCCGAAGTACACCGGCGCGGACCCTGCCTGCAGCCATGTCTCCAGTGCTGGATCGACGTCGACGCGAGCGCCGCTCAGCCCCAGGAATCCGACGAACGGCCTCTGCGGGCCCCACTGTTCGGCGAGCCCGGGGAACAGTGCCGACTCGTAGGCCTGAATCTCCACTCCGCCGTAGCGTTCGGATCGAACGGGCAGCGAACTGCGGGTCGGTGCCAGGCCCAGGGACACTCTCTGCGCGTTCTCGCGAGCCTTCATGGACTTCCAGCGCATCGATTCCGCCAGCGCCCACATCGATCGGTTGACGTATCCCGGCAACGTGGCCCCCGGGGTCACGGGCACGACGTCGTTGCGTCGAAGCGGGCAATAGTGCAGTGCCACAAAGGTATTGCCTGCAGACTCCGCCATGTTGAACGCCATCTCCTGCCCCAGCGAACCGGTGACGATCGCGTGGCAATCCTGGGCCATCTGCTCGAGTTCGGCGGTCATCTGATCCCAGCCGTGATTGGCCAGTTCCGCGAGTGCCGCCATCCTGGTCCGCGGGTTACGCGACTTGATGCGCACTCTGATCAACTCCGACTCCAACAGGCGCTGGGTGTCGGGCCCGAACGAGACCACGCTGACTCGTTCGGACTCAGCCGTTTTCGCGCGAGCGAAGTCCAGCAGGTTGGGCGGTGCGCCGAACACCACGTCGTGTCCGCGATCCGCGAGTTCGACGCCGAGTGCGATACCCGGCGTCACGTCACCGCGACTGCCGTTGAATGGCATCACGAACTTCATAGGGTCACTCGCAGTCGCGTCGGCGTGGAAAACGTCCTCAACCTATCAGTCCTGCCCGTTCCAGTCCGGTTCGGAAAACATATGGCGGGAAACACATTTGCGGCCCACCTGCGTCCGCACTCGTGCAGCGATAGTCTCGCGTAGTGGAAAGACTGACGTACGACGACGACCTGTTCCTCCGCATGGAATGCGTTCTCGGGGTACCCGTGGTGAACCAGATCGTCTGGCGGTTCGACCGCGCCGTCGCACCGGACGCGCTCCGATCCATGTGGCGATTGCTCGCCGCAGGCCCCATCGATCGATCGGTTCGGCGGGCCTGGGTGCCCGGAGCCCGTGACAGTTGGACAGCAGCGCGTCGACCCGCCGATCCCGTGGTCAGCGGATCACCGATCGCCCGCGCGGCGGTCGACAGGTGGATCGAGGACGAGGCCGCGGTGACGCTGGACCCGATCGGGGGACCGGCGTGGCGGTTGTCGGCCACCTCGGTGGCAGAAGGCGGGACGGTCGTATCGCTGGTCGGCTCTCACGTCGTCGGCGACGGCGGTGCCCTCACCTCCGCGGCTGCGGCCGCACTGGCCGGACACGCAGTGCCCGACGATTTCGCACGCGTCGGGCTCGATCACGGTTCCGAGTCCGCGGCGGCGGTCACCCGCGCCGATCTGTCCGATGGTCTCGGCCGCGTCGGTGCGGCGCTCTCGGGTGCGGCCCGAGTGCTCGGCCGCACCGCGGTGGAGGCGATACGGGCACGGACCACGGCGTCCGCCGAGCCGAGCGAGGGAACACCGGACGGCACGGGTGCAGGCCCTGACCGTCCGCGTGTGATCGTCGCCCCTGCGGAAGGGGCGTGGAGGCCGAGCACCGTCGTCGTCGATTGCCTGTCCGCCGAGTGGTCTGCTGCCGCGGCGAACAAGGGCGGCAGTTCCAACAGCCTTCTGGTCGCGGTGGTGCTCGGGATCCTGACCGGGAGCGGCCGAGTCGGGGTGGAGGACCGCGTACGCGTCGCCCTCCCGGTCAGCACCAGGACCGTGGGAGATCGGCGGGCCAACGCGACGTCCGGGGTCTCGATCCACGTCGACCCGGGAGCGGCGTATCTCGACGATCTCGGAGCAATTCGAGCGTCGAGCAAGCAGGCATTCAGAACCCAGGCCGATCGCACGGTCACGACGACGTTCGAGCTCCTCAAACCGCTGATGCAGTTGCTGCCCGACGCGATCGTGGCCAAACTCGCCGCGTCGGGCTCGGCACCGCTGTGCCTGTGCTCGAATCTCGGTGCCAGAGGTGTCGCACTGCGCACCATCGGTGGCGTCGACGCCACCGCGGTGGCGATGAGGTCGATCACGCAGAACACCGATGTGGCCTTGCTGCGCCGCACCGGCGGTGGCGTCAGTGCCTGGTGGAACGAATCGGGCGAACGCGCAACCCTGTGCGTCACCGGGCTCGATCCGGACAGCTTTCCCAGCAAGGAACACCTGAGAGGGCTGGTCGAGGCGGAGTTCGATCGATGGGGCCTGACGCCGGAATTCTGGTGACCTCGAGACAAGTCACAACTGCGGGCGAGGACGGATTTTCGACCGGATCGCCCGTGAGGCTATGCTTTCCGACTGTTCGAGTGTTCGGGCAGGTGTGAGAAAGGGGAGCGATCCATGGCAGTGGTCGTGTTGTTCGGGTCCGAGACCGGTACGGCCGAGGAGGTCGCCGACAAGATTGCGGACGTCCTCAGCGATCATGACGCCGAGGTACGCGACATGCTCGAGTACGAGGTGTCCGATATCGACACCGACGACTTCCACGTGGTCATCTGCTCCACCTACGGAGACGGAGAGCTTCCCACCGGTGCAGAACCGTTCTTTGAAGCCCTCGTCGAGGACGCGCCGGACCTGGCCGGACTGCAGTTCGCGGTGTTCGGTCTCGGCGACCGGGTCTACGAGGACACCTTCAACCGCGGCGGCGAGATCATCGCAGAGAAGCTCACCGAGCTCGGCGGCAAGCAGGTGGGTACTCATGCTCGGCACGACAGCTCGTCGAACATCAGGCCGAAGACCATGGCCGAGGAGTGGGCTCGCGAACTGATCGACCTGCTGCCCTGAGAACAGGAATCGGCTCCGGCGGCCCTGCGGTCGGCGGAGCCGCAAGGGTCAGGACGGGCTTCTGTCCCACAGCGCGGCCAGGGACGTACCCACACGAGTGAGCAGGGTGCGCACCAGCGGTAGGCCTATCCCGATCACCGACGACGGATCGCCCTCGATGCGGTCGACGAACCAGCCGCCGAGCCCGTCCAGCGTGAACGCCCCCGCCACCGACAACGGTTCACCGGAGTCGAGGTAGGCCTCGAGGTCGACCGAAGACGGCGTCGCGAAATGCACGACTGTCGAACTGTGCGCTGCAGCCTGCGCCACGACCACCCCGTCGGTCACTCGGAGCACAGCGTGGCCGGTCAGCAATTCGCCGCTGTTCCCCGCCATGGACTGCCATCTCTCGCGCGCCACCTCGACCGAATGCGGCTTTCCGTGCAGCTCCCCGCCGATGGCCAGCATCGAATCGCAGCCGACGATCACCAGATCCTCGGTCGAATCCGTGAACGTCTCGGCCACCGCCGCAGCCTTGGCTCGAGCCAATTCCGTGACCACCGTTTCCGGAGACGCCGAAGGTCCGAGCTCTGCAGTCAACGCATCCTCGTCGACACCCGACACCCGAACGATCGGCTCCACCCCGGCACCACGCAGTACCGACAGGCGCGCAGGCGACGCCGACGCCAGGACCAGACGAACAGGCCCCGGCGCAGCGTCGGAGGACTGCACCGTCACCGTGGGTGACGGCCCGATGCGGCATACGAATACGCCGATTGAGGTGCGAATCGGCGATGCAGCAACTCCGGCGAACCCCAGAGCTCGCGAGGACGAGAATCGCCCGCCGACTCCGATCCGCCCTGCGCAGCGGTCAGAACAGCCACCAACGCGGCGAGTTCCTCGTCGCTCGGATTGCCCTTCACCACACGAACGGCTGCGGGAGTTGCGGAGACCGCCTCGTCGTTCGCTTCGTCATGATTCGCTTCTGCGCTCACTGCAACATGATTCGCTTCGCTCATAGGGGGATGTTTCCGTGTTTCTTGGGTGGGAGGGTGACTTGTTTGCGTTCGAGCAGTCGTAGGGCGGTGACGATCTGGCCGCGGGTGTGGCTGGGGGGTATGACGGCGTCGAGGTAGCCGCGTTCGGCGGCGATGTACGGGTTGACGAGGGTGTCTTCGTATTCCTGCTGCAGTGTCAGGCGGAGAGCGTCGACGTCTTCACCGTTCTTCGCTGCCTCGAGCAGTTGTTTGCGGTAGACGAACCCGACGGCACCG